>NZ_JBBEFX010000014.1:0-89792 GCF_048058635.1 Sphingomonas sp. MJ1 (PH-R8) | reverse complement strand
GTACCGCCACATGCCTGCCCCCGCCCCGCTGTGCCGGAGCGCAGGCTATCGCAAGCTGCAGGCGGTGGATAGCCCTAACGCCCGGTTAACCGATGCCACAGCACCCGCGCGAGACGGCGCGGCGAGCCGGTGGGCAATGGAGCATCGAGCGGAACATCCAGGTCCATTCGGGCAAAATGGGCTGCCGCCCCAAGACTGCGGGCGGCGCTGCTCCATCGCATGTCCAACGCCTGGTCCAGCAGCACCCGCGCACGCGCCGCCGCCATGGTCGCCAGCGCCGGCTCACGGACGTGTCTGGCCAGGTCTGCGAGAGCCCAGCCTGTACCGGCTTCGATCAACGGGTCACCTGGCTGCGCTCCGAACATCTGCCCGCACGCCTCGAACAGGGTCCCGCCGCGCAGCCGCCCCTGCCGATCCAGCGCTTCCGCGTCGAACGCTTCCTCCTCCAGCAACATGCTCCACCCGTCTGTCATCCCACTGAGCATCGACGGGCGAACCCCGGTGCCGGCGAACGCCCGGGCAAGGTCCGTCAGGACGGGGACAGCAGGCGCAGGGCCGTCATCTAGCGCGCGCAAGGCATCGTCCCACCAGCGCAGGCGGATCTGCCCCAGCACAGGCTCGCTTGTAGAGCGCAGCACCTCTGCAAGCGCTGCGTCCAAGGCGAGCGCAGCCGCAAGCGCTGGCCGTCCCCTCGCCGGCGCGTAGGCAAGAAGAACAGCATGTTCGGGATTGTTGCCGGTCACGCAACGGCCTCCGGCAAACGGGTAAACGTCAAATCAACCATGATGGTTCAACCAAGCTTATCCCTCTGCGAACCATAGGAGACCGTCGAACGTCATGGTCCCAAGGCACTGAAATGAAGAAGCGATTGCCCAAGCGGCGTGCAGGTGCGCGGCCGTTCCTGAGCGCGCTCGCCCGGGACGTTCGCGGCAACACGCTGATGCTGGTCGCCGCCGCCCTGATTCCCTTGATGGCGATGATCGGGTCGGGGGTCGACATGGCTCGCGGCTATATGGCGCAGGACCAGTTGCAACAAGCATGCGATGCCGGAGTGCTCGCTGCCCGGCGGCTGCTCAGCGGCTCCCAACTGACGGACGCAGTGAACAACGAAGCCAAGGCGTACTTCAATTTCAACTTCCCGCAGGGAACGTACGACGCGGCAGCCTTCACGCCTGTGGTGACCGTTCCGAAGCTGGGCACGGTGCGGATGACGGCCAGTACGACGATCCCGACGGCCATCATGGGCATTCTCGGCTTCAAGACGATGGCGCTCTCGGCGAGTTGCTCAGCGACGCAGGACTTCGTCTCGACCGACATCATGCTGGTGCTCGACATGTCCGGTTCCATGAACTGCCCGCCGGGCCAAGCCGGCGCGTGCAACGAAGTCGAGCAACCGGGGTCCAAGATGGCCGCTCTACGCTCGGCCGCAACATCCCTATACGATACCCTGGCGGGCGCGCAGAACCAACTGCATGCGAACAGCCTGCGGCTGCGCTATGGATTTGTGCCGTATAACGGAACGGTCAACGTCGGAAGGATTTTGTACGCTAAGAACCCAGACTATATCCGCGGTCCAACATACCCGTACCAGACACGGGTATGGGTGCCCACCACCCGAACAACAACTTCGTTCAGGTCGGAGTCGGACTGTGCCGCCCTGGGCGGGACGTGGAGCCGCTTTTTCTTGTCTCTCGGATACTGCACGTACCAGGAGGTGACGGGAGGGGCCTGGTCCTACGGCCAATATTGGGTCGACGTCTCCAGATATGTTACCGGCGCTACGGTTCCCGTTCCGACGCAGACGAACGGCAGCACGGCACGCTGGGCCGGCTGCATTGAAGAGCGCAAGACGAACAACGGCACGATCAACGGTGGAAGCGGTACCACCGCGCCGGCGGATGCTTGGGATCTCGACGTCACACGCATTCCGAACTCGGATGACAGCCGTTGGGGACCTTGGTGGCCGGAAGTGGAATTCGGCAGAGACGCGACGGCGCAGCGAACCAGAAGTGACTATTGTGCGAGCGAGGCAAGCCGCCTCACCGAATATTACAATAACAAGCAAGGGTTCACGAACTATCTGGCCAACTTGAAGCCGCTAGGATCGACCTATCACGACATCGGCATGATCTGGGGTGCTCGGTTCATCGCGTCGGAAGGCATTTTCGCGGGGCCTGCGGAGACCAACGATCAGTTCACTGCGGACAATCCCTCGAAGATCCGCGGTTTTTCCGTGCGGAAGTACCTCATATTCATGACGGACGGTGATCTCTCGCCGACACTCGACGAATATTCCAGCTATGGCATCGAGAACCTGGATAAGCGGGTTCTCGGCTCGGCGGCAGTGACGGGCACCAACCAGGTAAACCGCCATCTTCAGCGCTTTCGTATGGCGTGCAACGCGGCAAAGGGGCAGAACATCGACGTGTGGGTGATCGCCTTCTCCACCACCCTCACTTCGGAAATGCAGAACTGCGCGAGTTCGCCCAGCCAAGCGGCCGGCATCAGCACCTCTGCAGACCTGATCGCGAAATTCCAGGAGATCGGTTCGAAAATCGGATCGCTGAGGCTTAGCCAGTGAGCGCGACCCGCTCTCGTCTGGCGTTGGCTTCGGATCGACGCGGTGCGACGATCGTGGAGTTCGCGCTGGTGACCCCGATCCTTCTGCTCGTCCTGATGGCCGCGCTCGAATTCGGGTATCAGGGCTATATCAACGCGATGGTGCAAGGTGCGATGACCAAGGCCGCTCGCCTGGCGACGGTTGGCGGCCGGACGTCCGCCGACGTGGAGAAGATGATCAAGGACGAGGTCGGGCAAGTCGTGGATCGACAATACATCTCGGTCGAGACCCGAAGCTATTACAACTTCTCCAATGTCGGGTCCGCAGAAAAGATCACTCAGGATACGGATCCGAAGACGGTGTACAATAAGGGTGACTGCTACGAAGACGCCAATAACAATGGCCAGTATGACACGTCCTTGGGCTCCGCGGGCTTGGGAACCGCAGACGACATCACCTACTATAAGGTTACCGCCAACTATCCGAACCTGACGCCGATCTCCCGCTTCGCCAGCTGGATGGGCAGGCGATCGGTTTCGGCGACGATCGCCCTGCGCAACCAGCCCTTCACCTCACGCGCTGCGGCAACCATCCGATGCGACTGACGCCATCCCGGAAACCGCGGCACACTCCCGCCGGTGTCGTGGCCGACGTCCGCGGCGTGGCGCTCCTGGAGTTTGCGCTGTCGCTGCCCTTGCTGCTGACGGTCACCCTCTATGGGGTGGAAACCGCGAACCTCGCCATCGCCAAGATGCGGGTGAACCAGATCGCCAGCACAATCGCCGACAATGCGGCGCGCGTCCGCGACGATATCGATGAACGCGATGTCAACGAGCTGCTGCTCGGCGCCAACCTGCTTGGCGGCGGGATCGACTTCGGCGCGCGCGGGCGCGTCGTCGTCTCCAGCGTGTCCCCCAACGGGCTCAGCGGCAGCCAAGCAGGCCAATGGATCCGCTGGCAACGATGCACCGGGGCACTGAACACCCCGGCATCCCAACCGCGCTACGGCAGGGAGGGAACCGGCAAGACTACGGGCAGCCTGAAGTTCATCGGGAGCAGCACGCGTTCGATTGCCGCCAGCAGCACCACCAACCTGATCCTGGCCGAAGTGACCTACCGCTATAAGCCGATCGTCTCGGAGACGCTGTTCGGCCCGATGGTGCTTCGCTCCGAGACGGCGTTCTCCGTCCGCGAACGGCGGACCGAAGATATCCAGAGCGCTAGCGGCGCGACGCCAAGCGTCTGCACCGTCTACTCGGCGACGTGAGGGGCGGCGAAGCTTCTTCAGCCCGCCGCCCCTTTCATCCTCAACCCTTGTAGGTGACCTTCTTCACCGTCTCGACCACGCGGTCGGCGGTCACGAGCGCCAGCTTCTCGAGGTTTGCCGCATAGGGAAGCGGCACGTCCTCGTTGGTCACGCGCAGCACCGGCGCGTCGAGGTCGTCGAAGCCCTGCTCCATCACGACGGCCGCGATTTCGCTCGCGATCGAGCAGACGGGCCAGCCTTCCTCGACCACGACCAGACGGTTGGTCTTCTTCAGGCTTGCGAGCACCGTCTTGGTGTCGAGCGGACGCAGCGTGCGCAGGTCGATGACCTCCGCCTCGATGCCCTCGCCCGCCAGCTTCTCGGCTGCTTCCAGCGCGACGCCCACGCCGATCGAGTAGGACACGATCGTCACGTCCTTGCCCTGGCGCATGATGCGCGCCTTGCCGATCGGCAGGACATAGTCGTCAAGCTTGGGCACCTCGAAGGTGCGGCCGTACATCAGCTCGTTCTCGAGGAACACGACCGGATCTTCCGAACGGATCGCGGCCTTCAGCAGGCCCTTGGCGTCAGCGGCGTCATAGGGCGCGATCACGACCAGGCCGGGGACGCTCGCGTACCACGGGCCATAGTTCTGCGAGTGCTGCGCGCCGACGCGGCTGGCAGCACCGTTGGGGCCGCGGAACACGATCGGGCAGCGCATCTGGCCGCCGGACATGTAATTGGTCTTTGCGGCCGAGTTGATGATGTGATCGATCGCCTGCATGGCGAAGTTGAACGTCATGAACTCGACGATCGGCTTCAAGCCGCCCATCGCCGCACCGGTGCCGACGCCGGCAAAGCCGTATTCGGTGATCGGCGTGTCGATGACGCGCTTGGGACCGAATTCCTCGAGCAGACCCTGGGTCACCTTGTAGGCGCCCTGGTACTCGGCGACTTCCTCGCCCATCACGAACACGCGGCCGTCGGCGCGCATTTCCTCGGCCATCGCGTCGCGCAGCGCTTCACGGACGGTCACCTTCACCATCTCGGTGCCTTCCGGCACTTCGGGGTCGGTCGAGGTGTTCTCGACGGCATGGACGAGCTGGGTGGTGCCCGTCTCCTGCTCCTTGGGCGCGTCCGAAACGGCTTCGGTGCGCTGGTCGGACGGGGTCTGCACCCCGCCCTCACCCTCGGCCGGCTTGGAGCCGGCGGCTGCACCGGTGGAGGTCTGCGACGCGTTGGCGGCTTCGGCCACGTCCTCGCCTTCACCCGCGATCAGCGCGATCACGGTGCCGACCTTCACATTGTCCGTGCCCTCGGTGACCAGGATCTTGGCGATCGTGCCTTCGTCGACGGCCTCGAACTCCATGGTCGCCTTGTCGGTCTCGATCTCGGCCATGATGTCGCCGGACTTGACGACGTCACCTTCCTTGACCAGCCACTTCGCCAGCGTGCCCTCTTCCATCGTGGGCGACAGCGCCGGCATCTTCAGTTCGATCGCCATCTCAGTAGTTCTCCACCAGCACGTCCGTATAGAGCTCGGCCGGATCGGGCTCCGGCGTGCTCTCGGCGAAGTCGGCGGCCTCGTTCACCACCTTGCGGATTTCCTGCTCGATCGTCTTGAGGTCGGCCTCGCCCACGCCCAGCTTCTCCAGCTCGCGCTTGGCGGCCTCAATCGGATCGGAATTGTCGCGCATCGCCTGCACTTCCTCGCGCGAGCGGTACTTGGCCGGATCCGACATCGAGTGGCCGCGATAGCGATAGGTCTTCATCTCGAGGATGATCGGGCCCTTGCCCGCACGCACCCATGCCAGCGCCTCTTCGGCTGCACCGCGGCAGGCGAGCACGTCCATGCCGTCGACCTGGATGCCCGGAATGCGGAAGCTCTCACCGCGCTTGTAGAGCTGGTCTTCCGCCGACGAGCGGTTGACGCTGGTGCCCATGGCGTACTGGTTGTTCTCGATCACGTAGATGATCGGGAGCTTCCACAGCTCGGCCATGTTGAAGCTCTCGTACACCTGGCCCTGGTTGGCCGCGCCGTCGCCGAAATAGGCCATCGCGACGCCGCCGTCCTCGTTGTACTTGTGCCCGAACGCCAGGCCGGTGCCGAGCGACACCTGCGCGCCGACGATGCCATGGCCGCCGTAGAACTTCTTCTCGGTCGAGAACATGTGCATCGAGCCGCCCTTGCCGCGGCTGATGCCGGCGGCACGGCCGGTCAGCTCGGCCATGATGATCTTGGGATCGATGCCATAGGCCAGCATGTGGCCGTGGTCGCGATAGCCGGTGATGACCGAGTCCTTCTCGCCATCCAGCGCCGACTGGAGGCCGACGGCAACCGCCTCCTGGCCGATGTAGAGATGGCAGAAGCCGCCGATGAAGCCGAGGCCGTAGAGCTGGCCCGCCTTCTCTTCGAAGCGGCGGATCAGCAGCATCTGCTTGTAGAAGTCGAGCAGTTCCTCCTTCGAGGCCTCGTAGCGCGTCGGTTCGTTGGGACGCTCACGGTTCGGAACGGCAGGTTCGCTCTTGGCGCTCTGCGCCGGTGCCTTTGCCACGATGTAGGTACCCTCATGCCTGGGAAAGGGGAAAGGAGCCGAGCCTATAGGCCGGTTTCTCTCCCAACTGCAATCACCCGGCCGGAGCGGCTGGGCGACCGCGCTGGAGCCCTGCTAGCGCAACTCGGCCTAGCCGTCGACCGTCCCTGCGCAGCGATCCGCATTGCCGGTACCGCTGCCGAGCGGCATGATGAACTCGTCCGGGTGCGCCACGTTCAGCTGCTTGCGGACCAGTTCGTCGACCATGTCGGGATCGGCATGGCGGGGATCGAGCAGCGCGACGCGGTTGCGCAGCTCCGCCCGCGCCTTGTCCAGGCAAGCGTAATAGGCCTGACGCTGGGCCAGCTTGCGGGAATAATCGCGGTAGGCGAGAATGCCATTGGGCCCGAGCACCGCATAATAGCCGAAGAACCCCATGAACAGGATCGCGAACGCGGGAAACCCTGCACGGCGGAGTATCGGGTGAAGCGGCGAGGAGCGCGGCATGCCCCGATATTTGCGCAAGCCGAGGGCGTGCGCAAGGTCGCCCGAGTCGAAAACATCAAGAGATTCGAAGCTGATGCATCTACGCCACGACCCCGCCAGCCCCGCTGCCGAACCGATCGACTTCGATGCATTTCTCGTGGTCGACGTCCGCGTCGGAACGATCGTCGCCGCTGAAGAGTTCCCCGAGGCACGCAAACCGGCGATCAAGCTGCGGATCGACTTCGGCCCGACGATCGGGGTTCGCCGGTCGAGCGCGCAGATCACGGAGCATTACACGCCCGAGGCGCTCGTCGGGCGGCAGGTGGCGGCGGTGGTGAACTTCCCACCCCGCCAGATCGGCAAGTTCCTGTCCGAAGTGCTGACGCTCGGCTTCCCGGACGAGAACGGCGCGGTGGTGCTGTTCGCGCCGGATCGGAAGGTGCCGGATGGTGGGCGGTTGTTCTGACATGAGGGGTGGTGGAAAGGGGTCGCGCAGGCAAGTCGTGCAGAACCCACGGGCGCGGAAAACCAGCCCGCCAACATCAGGTGCGCAAGGGAGGGCCCGCGGAATGTATGACGAAGCCTTTCGCGACATACGCAACCTTTATCGCGGAGACGCTTCTGAGACCGGTCGATCACGCAGCGTCGGGAAAGAAGATGTGGTTCGGTGGTCCGTGGTTGGCGGCCTCAACCTCACGCAAACCTTTGACCGACTAGGCATCGAGCTGTCACGCGATTATGCCGCAGGAATCCTGACGTGGGAGTTCTGCGACGTCACCGCTAATACCCTGTTTGGCGTCCTTACCGATCTACAACTGGATGACGCCGGCCCTATTGATGAGCCCAAGATGTTCTGGAAGTTCTACTTGGCGTTCGATCACAGCGAAACGGTTCCCGCTACAGAGGCAGAGCACGTAGCACGCGAGGAGATCCTGCGCTTTCTCGCGTCAGCTAGGCTGGCGCCTTGATCTTCGCGACTTCTCCCCCGTCCTTTTCCCCCGTCACCCTGGCGTAGCAGGGGGCCAGGATCGAGCGGGCGGCTCTTTTGGGCGTTGGTGTAAAGAGAAGAAGAGGTCAGAAGCGTGGGAGATGGCGCAGCCCGCTCCGGCTCCCCCCGCAAGCCCAGATATCCAGGGCATCTGCGCTGACGACATAGGTCGCGGCGGCGCTAAAGCGCTCCCGCTCATCGATACCAACTTGGCCGGGAGGACTGGTGATGATCCTCCCCGCAGGCAGTCCATCGAAGCCGGCGCGCTCGATGCTGACGTCGATCCTGTTGGGATCGATCTTCCAGCCCCGTCTCGCATACGCGTATGTTCGTCGCATGCTGGCGATGTTCTTGAGACAAGGATCGGCGGCCAGCTGTCCTTCTATCTGCTCCACGACCTTTTCACTCGGCTTGCCCGCGGGACAGCCCACCATGAAGAGGACCGACGGGAGTAGCGCGTAGCTAGAGCATGCCATCAGCCGATGTTAGCCCGTTACGCGACGGCTACCAGTGCTACCGCCCCTCTTCGCCACCCGACGCTCTCCAGCTTAGGATGGCGGGGGAGCGCGTTGCCCGCGCGCCCCCCACTTCCCCTCAGCCGCGCAGGATCGAGCGGCCGGCGTAACGGGCGGCGTCGCCCAGCTCTTCCTCGATGCGGATCAGCTGGTTGTACTTCGCGAGCCGGTCCGAACGCGCGAGGCTGCCGGTCTTGATCTGGCCGCAGTTGGTGGCGACCGCGAGATCCGCGATCGTCGCGTCCTCGGTCTCGCCCGAACGGTGCGACATGACGGCGGTGTAGGACGAACGCTGGGCCAGGCTCACCGCCTCCAGCGTCTCGGTCAGCGTGCCGATCTGGTTGACCTTCACCAGCAGCGAGTTGGCAAGGCCCTTGCCGATGCCCATCGCCAGGCGCTCTGGGTTGGTGACGAACAGGTCGTCGCCGACCAGCTGGACCTTGCCGCCGATCTTGTCCGTCAGCGCCTTCCAGCCCTCGAAATCGTCCTCGCCCATGCCGTCCTCTATCGAGAAGATCGGGTAGCGGGCGGCGAGATCCGCCAGGTAATCGGCCATCTCGACCGGGGTCAGCGACTTGCCCTCGCCGACCATCTCGTACTTGCCGTTCTTGAAGAACTCGGTCGCGGCGCAGTCGAGCGCCAGCATCACGTCGTCGCCGGGCGTGTAGCCGGCCTTCTCGATGCTGGTCATGATGAAGTCGAGCGCGTCGGTGGTGGACGAGAGGTTCGGCGCAAAGCCGCCCTCGTCACCGACCGAGGTCGCCAGGCCCTTGTCGTGCAGGCCCTTCTTCAGCGTGTGGAAGATCTCCGACCCGCAGCGCACGGCCTCGGCCAGGCTGGGCGCGCCGACCGGCATCACCATGAATTCCTGGAAGTCGATCGGATTGTCGGCATGCTCGCCGCCGTTGATGATGTTCATCATCGGCACCGGCAGGAGGTGCGCCGAGACGCCGCCGACATAGCGATAGAGCGGCAGGCCGCGCGCATCCGCCGCGGCCTTCGCCACCGCAAGGCTCACGCCCAGGATCGCGTTCGCGCCCAGGCGGCCCTTGTTGGGAGTGCCGTCGAGCTCGATCATCGCCCGGTCGACGTCTGCCTGATCCTCGGCGTCGAGGCCCAGCACCGCTTCGGCGATATCGGCGTTCACCGCGTCGACCGCGGCCTGCACGCCCTTGCCCATCCAGCGGCTCTTGTCGCCGTCGCGCTTCTCGACGGCTTCGTGCGCGCCGGTGGAGGCGCCCGAGGGCACGGCTGCGCGGCCGGTGCTGCCGTCTTCCAGCATCACGTCGACCTCGACGGTGGGGTTCCCACGGCTGTCCAGGATCTGGCGTGCGTGGATGTCGATGATTGCGGTCACGTAACGATCTCCCTACCTTCTCGGCCGGACGCTGCCGGCGATCGTGCGCAGCCCTATCCGCTCGGCCCCCGCGGGGCAATTCGTGCCGGATCGGGAACCGCTGTCGCCGGCTTTGGTTCTCCAGGCGAACCACGAAGGGAAACGCACGATGAGCGACACCAACCGGACCGACCCGCTTTCGAGCACGGGCCCTAGCGACACCAACGTCGAGTTCACCCCCTCTTCCAGCACCGCCGGTGGCGCGGACGTCAGCTTCAAGCCGACTGGCAGCGACGAGTCCGTCTTCGAGACCGCAGGCACGACCGACACGGGCGGCAGCACCACCGGCACGACGGCGGACAAGGCCAAGGGTACGGCACAGACGCTGAAGGACGAGGCGAACAAGCTGGGTCGCCAGGCGACGGACAAGGCGCGCGGCCTTGCCGATGAAGGCAAGCTGCGCGCGACCGGCGCACTCGATGAATTTTCGAAGATGATGGAAGATGCCGCCGGCACGGTCGACGACAAGCTGGGCGAACAGTACGGCCAGTATGCCCGCTCCGCGGCACAGGCGCTGTCGGGCTTCTCCGACTCGCTGCGCGACAAGGACGTCGACGAGCTGATCGAGGACGTGCGCGGCTTCGTGCGCAAGAGCCCGGCGGTCGCGATCGGCACCGCAGCGGCTCTGGGCTTCGTGCTGGCGCGGGTCGTCAAGGCGGGCGTGGACGGCACCACGGACGCCACCGACACGACCCCGACAGCCTGATCCCGAGCGAGTGGACGCGATGCGCGATAGCAGGAGCGACGCCAGTATCGGCGAACTGATCCAGCGACTGGTCTCTGACGGCCGGACGTGGGTCCAGGCCGAGCTGGCCGTGTGGAAGGCGGTCGCCGCCTCCCGCAAGAACGACGCGATCCTGGGGATTGCCTTCGGCGTCGGGGCACTGGTGCTCACCTTTGCAGCGATCGGCGCCCTGCTCGTCGGGCTGATCCTGGTGCTGCGCGAGCCATTGGGCAACGGCGGCGCGACGGCCGTGGTCGTGCTCGTCGCGCTCGCGATCGCCGGCATCCTCGGCAAGATGGCGGCGACGCGGCTGGGCCGCGCCTTTTCGGGAGACGGGCTGTGACCGAACCCCAGGGCATCGCAGCGGCGCGCGCCAACGCGCAGCAGGCCAAGTCCCGGATGCTGGGCACCGTCGACGCGATCAAGACCCGGCTGAACCCGGGAACCGTTGCGGAGGACATGGCCGGCCGGGTCAAGGAACGGGCATCGGCCGCGGTGGAGCAAGGCGTCGCCGTCGTGCAGCGCGAGCCCCGCGCCGTGGCGGCGGGTGCAGCCGGGCTGCTCGCCCTGTTCATCACGCCGAAGCTGATCCGCAGCCTTCGGCGGCGCTGCAAGCAGAAGCGGGCCCGCGCCAAGGTACCGGCTACCGTCGCCAGCCCGGAGCCGCCAGCGCCGCCCACCGCAGGATCCTGACACCATCACTGGGCCGTGATCGGCCCCTAGCAAGGACAAGTGGAATGACCACGAACGGCAACAACACCACTGCTTCGACCAACACGTCCGCGGACACCCAGGGCGATGCAGGCACCCTCGCCCACCTGCGCGAAAGCGCGAGCCATGCCTATGAGAGCACGCGCGAGAGCGCGGCGACGGCAGCGGCGCGTGCGAGCGAGGGCATCGAGGCAAACCCGCTCGCGGTGCTGGCGGGCGGCGTTGCGCTCGGCGCCATCCTCGGCGCGCTCCTGCCCAAGTCGGAAAGCGAGCAGAAGGTGCTCGGCCCGCTCGGCAAGCGTCTGTCCGAGACCGCTGCCGCTGCCGCCACCGCCGCTCGCGAGGCCGGCAAGGAACAGCTGACCAGTGCGATTCCCGACAAGGACGCCGCCAAGGAGTCGCTGAAGAAGGCGTTCGGCAACGTCGTCGAGGCGGCGAAGGACGGCGGAAAAACGGCTGCTACCGGTAGCAGCGCGGTCTGATCGCCTCTGCGCCCTTGAGTGCTCGGCTCGAGCCGCTATGCGGCAGTGCAGCACACATCAGGAGCTGACATGAGCAAGATGCATCTCGTTTTCGGTGGCCGCGTCAGCGACCCCCAGACGCTCGACTTCGTCGATCTGAAGGAAGTCGATCTGGTCGGGCTGTTCCCCGACTATGAGAGCGCCGAAAAGGCGTGGCGCGCCGCCGCGCAGCGGACGGTGGACGATGCCGAGATGAAGTATGTGGTGGTGCCGCTGCACCGCCTGCTCGAGCCCGAGCTGAAGTAAACGCAGCCCGAGAGGGCCGAAACGAGACGGGGCCGCTTCCGGATTGGAAGCGGCCCCGTTTCTGTTTCGTGCGCGGGTGACCCGAAGCGGGTGGCCCCGCCCCGGCCCCTTACAGCGCGAAGCGGGCGGTGATGCGCAGATCGCGCCCCGCGAGCGGGGCATAGTCCTTCAGGTAGCTCGCGTGCCGGCGCGCGACCACATCGAACAGGTTGTTGGCGGACAGAAGCAGACTGGTGGGGTTGTCGCGTCCCCAGGGCTTCAGCGTGAGCGAGGCATTCACGAGCGTATAGGCGCCCGTCTCGGTCTCGTTGGCGGCGACCCGATCCTGCTTGGTGACATGCTCGACCTCCAGGCGGCCCTGGGCGAGCACACCCTGCGCCTCGATGCCGCCGAGCAGGCGGAGCGGCGGGATGCGCGGCACCGGTCCGCCGTTCTTGATCGTGGCGTGGGTATAGTCCGCGACGCCATCCACCACCACGGCGGTGCTGCCGATCTGCGCCAGCCGGGCCGAGGCCTCCGCCTCAAGGCCATAGAAGCGCGCATCAACCTGGTTGTACTGGTACACCGGCAGCCCGTCCTCGAGCTCGCCGGTCGGCTGCTCGTAGATGAAGCCGTCGTACCAGTTATGGTAGGCCGCGAGGCTGAAGTCGAAGCCGTCGCCGCCGCCCTTCAGCGTCGCCTCGACGCCGTTGCTGCGCTCCACGCCCAGGTTCACGTCGCCGATCTCGAACGCCTGGGTGCCGGCATGTGGGCCGTTGGCGAAGAGTTCCTCCGCGGTCGGTGCCCGCTCACTGTGCGACAGCGACACGCCGAAGCGCACGCCGCTGTTGCCCAGCCCCACGCTCGCGCCCCCGGCAGCCGAGAAGGCATTGAAGCTGCGCTCGAGCCGGCCGTTGCCGAGATCCGCGTCGGGCTGCGCCACCGCTTCGGTGCGCTCGTAGCGGCCGGACAGTTCGCCACGCACCGCGCCGAAATCGGCACTCTGGAGGGTGAAGACACTATATTGCTGCGTCTCGTTGCGCGGCAGGAATTTCTCCTCGCCGATGACGTTGAGCGTGCGGATCAGCATCTGCGCCCCGGTCGTCCCGCGCCAGCCGCCGCGAACCGCCTGCTGCGCCTCCACGCGCGCTTCCAGCCCCTGGCTGTAGAAGGTCGTCCCAACTTCGCCGGTGTCCTCCAGTTCCTGGTGGCGATAATCGGCGATCGCACCGCGGAAGCGCAGCCGGTCGATGAAGCCACCCGTCTCCACCTCACCGCGCATGTCGAGGCGAGTCTGACGCATGGCGATCCGAACCGCCTCCGCTTCCTCGCCGGGCTCAATCGCATAGCGGATGGGTACGCCATAGTTGGTGTCGTAGTGCGACACGGAGAAGCCGAGGTTGCCGCCATCGGCGACGACGGCCGCGCCGCCGGCCACCTGCCACGTCTCGGCCGAGCTGTTGGGAAGCGTGCCGCTCAGGTTTGCGAGATCGGCGATGTCGGGATCACTGCTCGCCGCCGCCGCGCGACGCTGCGGCCCTGCCAGAATGTGACCGCCGGTCTCCAGGTCGTCCGACTTGGTGTAGCTGCCGTCGGCGTGGAGGACGACCTTGCCGCCAACCGGCACGTCGACGCTGCCCGAGGCGGTACGCTCATCCGCGGCCGATCCATAGCCGACGATGCCGTCGAGATGGACCGGCTCCTCCGGAAGCGTGCGCGGGATGCGGCTGTCGATCACGTTGACCACGCCGCCGATCGCCGACGGACCGAACAGCAGCGCCGCGGGACCGCGCAGCACCTCGATACGGTCGGCAATCAGCGGGTTGATCGCGACGGCGTGGTCGACGCTGGTGGTCGACACGTCGAAGCTGCCGATCCCCTCGGTCAGCACGCGTGCGCGATCCCCCTGCAGGCCGCGCAGGATCGGTCGCGAGGCGCCGGGCCCGAAGCTGCTGGAACTCACGCCGGGCTGCCGCGCCAGGGTGTCGCCCAGGGTGGGACGCAGCGAGCGGGTCAGCGCGTCTCCCGAAAGCACCGTGGTGCCGCCGAGCAGATCCGCCTTCGGGCGGTCCAGCGACGCCGTGACGACGATGTTGGCGCCGATCTCCTGGTGGTTCGCATCGGTAGTGCTGCCCTGCCCTGCCTGCGCCGCTGCATCCACCGGGGTGCCGTCAGTCTCTGCCGGCGCAGTATCCGGGCGCGCATAGGCCGGAAGCGCACAGGCGAGCGCAGCACTACCAAGAAGAAGACGAGCAAACGACATCGAGACCCTCCCACAAGCGGACGGTCTCCCCTAGCGGGCAATGATACAACGTCACAAGAGCAGATTCGCGTTTGTGACAAAGTTTTTCTGGTTGAGGCGCCGGCTAGCCCAGGATCCGGCGATAGAGCGCCTCGTACCGCTCGGCCATGCGCTCGACGGAGAAGTGCGCCGCCACTCTCGCGCGGCATGCCGCGCGATCGATCTGGTCAATCCGCGCCACCGCGTCGATTGCCCCGTCCAGGTCGTCCACCAGGAAGCCGGTAACCCCGTCCTCAATCAGTTCCGGCATGGAGCCGCGCCGGTAGGCGATTACCGGCGTGCCGCAGGCCATCGCCTCGACCACGGAAAGGCCGAACGGCTCGTCGAAGCCGATCAGGTGGAGCAGCGCCCGTGCCTGTCCCAGCATCGCAGTCCGCTTCGCGCCGCCGACCGCACCGTGATGGAGGATGCGGACGCCGTCGATCCCCGGCTCGACCTCCTCGCGCCAGTAGCGCTCGTCCTGGACGATCCCGGCCATGTGCAGTCGCCGGCCGGTGACCCGAGCCACTTCGATCGCCTCGCGCGGGCCCTTGTCGGGGTGCATGCGGCCGAAGAACAGCAGATCGTCGCTGCCCGCCGCATCGAAAGGAAAGTCGTCGACCGGGATGCCGTGGTGGATGGTGGCCGCATAGCGCAGCGCCGGATGTCGATCCGCGTCACTGATCGCCACGTAGTGCACCCGATCCTGGTAGGGCGCGTACATCGGCAAGATCCGGTCGGAGGAGAAGCCGTGGATCGTGGTGACCATGGGCGTCGACACCAGGCCGGAGAAGGCATGTGCCGGAAAGTCCGCCTGATTGTGGATCAGGTCGAACTCGCCCGCGCGCTCGAACACATGGGCGAGGTGGCGGAACTCCCACACCTTCGCGTCGACCGCGGGATCTTCCGAATAGGGTGCGGGCACGACGCCCGCGAGGGTCCCGGAGGTGATCGAGTCGAGGGTTGCGAACAGCGTCACGTCCACGCCGCGCGCGACCAGCGCCTCGGTAAGCAGGCTGGTGACCAGTTCCCAGGGACCATAGTGCCGCGGCGGTGTGCGCCATGCGATCGGCGCCAGCATCGCGATCCGCATCAGGCGGCAGTTCCCAGGATCATTCCTTCACTCCCCCTCAAGCGCAGCAGCCCCTCGACCGGTCCCGTCGCACCCGCCAGGGTGGACAGCAACGAGCGACAGCCTGCCGCCCAATGCGGCACGTTCATCTCCACGGGAGTAGCGCCAAGGTTCAGCGCCACCAACACCCGCGTGTCGCCGTCACGCCGCTCATAGGCGAGCAACCTGCCCTCGCCCTCGACGAGGTGCCAGCTGCCGACCGAGAGGGCCGGCGTGTTCTTGCGCAGCATCAGGAGCGCGCGCGTCAGCGTCCACATCGAGGCGGGATCGTCTCGCTGGACCGCAACGTTGCGGATCGGGTGGTCCGGGTTGAGCGGCAGCCACGGGTCTCCGGTGGTAAAGCCCGCTCTGGCACTTTCGTCCCACGGCATGGGGGTACGCACCGGATCACGACCGCGGCCGGGCTCGCGAAGTTCCTGCGGGTCGACTGCCTGGCCGGGCGGGATCGTCACGTCCGCAAGCGCGAGTTCGTCCCCATAATAGAGCGTGGGGGTTCCCCGCAGGGTCAGCAGCAGCATGGCCGCCACGCGCGCCTGCGCTTCCCCGACCCGGCTGGCGATGCGGGAGCGATCATGGTTGCCTAGCACCCAGTTCGGCCAGCCGCCGGGTGGAAGGGCCGCTTCATATTCCGCGATCCGCTGCGCCAGTTCGGCTGCGTCCCACCGCGCCTCGATCAATTGGAAGTTGAAAGGAAGGTGCACGCCCGGGCGGGCATTCCCGTAATAGGCCACCAGCCGCTCGACGGGCAGGTAGATCTCGCCGATCAGCACCCGCTCCCGCCCGGTCGCGGCGAACCCGTCGGCGGCCGCGCGCATGTCGGCTGCGATGTCATGGACTTCCGGCTGATCGGTCGAGTGAAGCTGCAGCACCCGGTTCTTCTCACCCGAGCCGGGCAGATAGTCCGGGTTGATCGGGTTGTCGGGGAAGTCGGCGTGCTTGATCATGTGCCAGAGCACGTCGATGCGGAAGCCGTCGACCCCGCGCGCGAACCAGAAGCGCAGGACGTCGAGCATCGCGGCCCGCAACTCCGGATTGCGCCAGTTGAGGTCCGGCTGCTCCTTTAGAAAGGCGTGAGAGTAATACTGCCCGGTCGCCTCGTCCCATTGCCAGGCAGGGCCGCCGAAATCGCTGATCCAGTTGTTGGGCGGACCACCACCGCGCGCCGGATTGCGCCAGATGTACCAGTCCCGCTTCGACGAGGTCCGCGATTGGCGGCTCTCCACGAACCAGGGGTGCCGGTCCGAACTATGGTTGGGCACGAAATCGAGCAGGACCCGCAACCCGCGGGCGTGTGCGGCAGCGAGCAGCGCGTCGAAGTCCGCCAGCGTCCCGAACCGCGGGTCGATGTCGCAGTAATCGGCGACGTCATAGCCGAAGTCCGCCATGGGCGACGGGAAGATCGGCGAAATCCAGACGGCGTCGATGCCGAGCTCGACGAGATAGTCCAGCCGGTCGGTTATCCCTCTGAGATCGCCGATCCCGTCGCCGTCACTGTCCTGAAAGGACCTGGGATAGATCTGGTAGATGGTGGCCGCTTCCCACCACGGCCGCGCTTCTGCCATGAGTACTCCCCGTCCGATCGCCTGCACCCGAAAGCGGTGGCGGGTCGATCCCCGCCACCCCAGTCACGTCACTCGCCCGAGGAACGGGTGGCCGTGTGGCCGCCGAGCGCGCTGTCCTGCTCCCGGTCGGCAGTGCTGCCAGCGACATCGGCCTCGCGCTGATCGCCCTCCCGCGCGCCTTCTGGCCCGCTGCCGATCGCGTCGCCGGGAGCCACGGGATCCTCGTACCGCTCGTGCCCGCGCTTGGTGTCCATGCCGGGCGTGTTGTGGCCGTGCATGCGGATATCGTCCTTGGCCATGATCGCTCTCCTCCTGCGGAGCCCGATCAACGGCCGGCACCCCGCGGAGTTGCAGCATTCGCCCTCTAGACGCGTCGGCTCAGCCGAAGCAGCAGCTAGAACCGCTACAGCGGCGCAAACGGGCCGTTTCGCGAACCACGCCGCTCGGCTAGGCTGCAGGCTCATGACCCGCTTCACCGTGAACAATCAGCCCGTCGAATATCAACTGGACCCGCAGACTCCCCTGCTGTGGGCGCTGCGCGATGCGTCCAACCTCACCGGTACCAAATACGGGTGCGGCGTAGGCGAGTGCGGGGCCTGTACGGTGGACGTCGATGGAGAGGCGGTGCGTTCCTGCCAGGTCGCGATCGGCGCCTTGGAGGGGACCTTCGTCACCACCATCGAGGGCCTGTCGCGCGACCGCAGCCACCCGGTGCAGGCCGCGTTCCTTGCCTCCAACCTGGGTCAGTGCGGCTATTGCATCCCCGGGCTGGTCATGGCCACGGCCGCGTTGCTGCGGACGAACCGCGATCCTTCGGATGCGGCGATTGGCGAGGCGCTGACGAACCTCTGTCGCTGCGGCATCCAGCCGCGCCTCACGGAGGCCGTTCGCCGGGCCGCGCGGCTTGCCCGAGGCGACGAGACGCTGGAGCCTGCGCCCAAGCCCGGTACGGACCGGGACGAAGCGGCACGTACGGTGCCGGCGCTCAGCCCGCGCTGATCCTTTCAGGCGGCTGTCACCCGAGTTCAGCCGCGGCTCATCGCGCAAGGCCTATCTGCGGACCAACGTAACCGGCGGGTCCGGTTGGGAGAGCCGCAGTGACCAAGTTCTTGTTGATGGGGTTGATGGCAGCCACCGCGCTGGTGCCTGCATCGGCATGGGCGCAGGACCGGGGCGATCGCCCGCGGCGGGAAGCGCGCGAGGCCGGCCGCCCCGCTCCGCAGCGCATCGAGCGCGACACTCCGCGCGAGCGCCCGCAGCCCCAGCGCAACTTCCAGAACGAGCGGCCGCAACAGCCCCGCCCGCAAATGCCCCAGCGCGATTATCAGAGCCAGCGACCGCCGCAGGCGCGTCCGCAGATGCCCCAGCGCGACTTCCAGCGGGAACGGCCACAGCGGCGGGAGGAGTTGGGTCAGCGCCCGGAACGCCGCGGTGGCTTCGAGCGCCCGCGCGGCGATGGGCCGCAGCGCTGGCAGGGTGGTGACCGGCGCCCGGACGGCCGCTTCGATCGTCCGGAAACCCGCCCAGGCGGTCGCCCGGATATTCGTGGCAACGACGGCCGCCCCGATCGTCCCGGCATTCAGCCCGGTCGCCCCGGCGGCAACTGGGATGGCCGCGATCGTCGTCCCAGCGACCGCTTCGATCGCAACGATCGTCGCCCGAGCGACCGCTTCGACCGGAATGACCGCCGGCCCGGCCGCGGATACGATCGGAACGACGGCTGGCGCAATCAAGCCCGCGACCGGCAGGACTGGAACGATCGTCGTGGGTGGAGCCGCGGCTGGCGCGACGACCGCCGGTACGACTGGGACCGGTATCGCCAGGCGAACCGCAACGTCTATCGCCTTCCGCGCTACTACCCGCCGTCCGGCTACCATTACGGGTACCGCCGCTTCTCGGTGGGGCTGACGCTCGGCTCGATGCTTTACGGATCGAGCTACTGGATCAACGACCCGTTCTACTATCGCCTGCCGCCCGCGTACGGCCCCTACCGCTGGGTCCGATACTATAACGACGCGCTGCTGGTGGATCTGGAGACCGGCGAAGTGATCGACACCGTCTACGACCTGTTCTGGTAACGGATTCGATGCGAGCGGGTCCGGCAGGCGACTGCCGGGCCCTCTTGCGTTCGCCGGCACCTTGTTCGAAGGAACGGTGCCATGAAGGTGCAATCGACCCGTCCGCATGGCTCCCCGTCCCCGGTTCGGGCAGAGTTCGGGACCCGCGTCGCCGAGCGGCTCAAGGCCAATCCGAACGTCCGCCCCGCCAAGACGGAGGCGGCCCAGATGTTCGTCCATCCGGATTTCCTGAGCCCCGACGAATGCGCGATGCTGATGCGCACCATCGACGCGGGCAGCCGCCGCTCGACGCTGCTCACCGAGTCCAACGACCCCAATTTCCGCACCAGCGACAGCTGCGACCTCGACCGCTGGTCCCCGGACATTCAGCCTCTGGACGAGCGGATCGCAGACCTGCTCGGCATCGAGCCGCAGTTCGGGGAGACGATGCAGGGGCAGCGCTATGCGCCCGGCCAGCAATTCCGAGCGCACCACGACTATTTCCACGAGGGCGAGCGCTATTGGGCCGACATGGAGCAGCAGGGCGGGCAGCGGACCTGGACGGCGATGGTGTTCCTGAACACCGTCGAGCAGGGCGGCGCCACCTGGTTCCCGCAGGCGGGCGTCCGCTTCAAGCCCAACGCCGGCCAGCTCGTCGCCTGGAACAACATGAACCCGGACGGCAGCCCCAACAAGCTGACCCT
Organism: Sphingomonas sp. MJ1 (PH-R8); assembly: GCF_048058635.1. NCBI lineage: Bacteria > Pseudomonadati > Pseudomonadota > Alphaproteobacteria > Sphingomonadales > Sphingomonadaceae > Sphingomonas > Sphingomonas sp. MJ1 (PH-R8). Next base: position 70,150 of record NZ_JBBEFX010000014.1, on the reverse strand, counting down.
GCACGAGGGGATGGCGGTGGTACGCGGCACCAAATACATCATCACCAAGTGGTTTCGCGAGCGTCCCTGGGTCAAGTGATGGAAACGACGGCGATTTCCATCCTCCTCCGGTTGGCGTAAGCGCCGCCCATGCGTCCCGTTCTGAACATTCACCGCTCGATCCTCGGGCAACCCTGGCGCTGGCGCGGCTTGGCCGCAGACCCGTGCGACGCGAGCTTCGCGCCCGACGACCTGATCACCCAGCTGCTACTCGCCCGCGGCTGCACGCGCGAGGCGCTGGAAGCGCATCGCAGCCCCAGCATCCGCGGCTTCATGCCGAACCCATCGATCTTCCGTGACATGGACAAGGCCGCCGACAGGCTGGCTGATGCCGTACAGGCAGGCGAGCAGGTCGCGATCTTCGGGGACTATGACGTCGACGGAGCGACTTCGGCGGCGCTGCTGATCCTGCTGCTCCGCCAGCTGGGCATCGAGCCCCGCCCCTATATCCCCGATCGGATGACGGAGGGCTATGGCCCCTCGGGTCCGGCGCTGCTGCGGCTGAAGGAAGAAGGCGCGAGCCTGATCGTCACGGTGGACTGCGGCGCCCAGGCGTTCGAGGCGCTGGACGCGGCGCGCGAGGCCAAGGTGGACGTGGTGGTGGTCGACCATCACAAGTGCGCAGCCGCCCTCCCCTATGCGCATGCGCTGGTGAATCCCAATCGCATGGACGAGCGCGAGGGTGCCGAGCATGGGCACCTCGCAGCCGTCGGCGTAGCCTTCCTGCTGGGAGCAGCGCTGCTGCGCACGCTCAGGACGCGGGGCTGGTTCAACAGCCGCCCGGAGCCCAAGCTGATCGAGCTTCTGGACCTCGTCGCACTGGGCACCGTCGCGGACGTCGCGCAGTTGCGCGGGCTGAACCGCGCCTTTGTCGCCCAGGGCCTCAAGGTCATGGCGCAGCGCCGCAACCTGGGGCTCGCTGCGCTGATCGAGGCGTCCAGGCTGACGCGGGCGCCGACCTGCTCGGACCTGGGCTTCGCGCTCGGGCCGCGGATCAACGCGGGCGGGCGCGTCGGCCGATCGGACCTGGGCGTCCGGCTGCTGACCACCCGGGATCGGGACGAAGCGCGCGCGATCGCCGAGGAACTGGACCGGCTGAACGAAGAACGCCGCGCCATCGAAGCGGTGGTGCAGGCCGAGGCTGAGGAGCGCTGCGTCGAGCAGCAGGATCGCGGTGTTGCCGTGGTCGCCGGCCGGGGATGGCACGCCGGCGTGATCGGCATCGTCGCAGGCCGCCTGAAGGAAAAGCTCGGGCGCCCTGTCCTGGTGATCGCCGTGGACGAGAATGGCGTCGGCAAGGGCTCGGGCCGGTCGATCGCGGGCGTTGACCTGGGCGCAGCGATTCTCTCGGCGAAAGACAGCGGGCTCCTCCACGCAGGCGGCGGCCATGCCATGGCGGCGGGCGTCACCGTGTCCGAGGACACGATTCCGGCGCTCGCCGACTTTCTGCACGACAGCCTCGCCGAGGCCGTGGAACGCGCGCGCGGCGAACGCGCGCTGCTGTTCGACGCGGTGCTCGCCCCCGGCGGCGTGAACCCGATGCTGGTGGAGGCCCTGGAGGTGGGTGGTCCCTACGGTGTCGGCTGGCCCGCGCCGCGGGTGGCAGCCGGCCCGGTGCGGGTGATCCGCGCGGATACGGTCGGCAACGGCCATGTCCGGCTGACGGTCGCCGGACACGACGGGCGGAGCCTGAAGGCCGTGGCGTTCCGGCAGGCGGACACGCCGCTCGGCATGGCGCTGCTCGGCGCGCCGCCCCACCGCCGACTATGGCTCGCCGGACGGGCCAAGATCGACGACTGGGGCAGCCGCCCCGCCGCCGAGCTTCACGTCGAGGACGCCGCCTGGGCCGATTGATGGACCCGAAACAAAAATCGCAAACACCCGCTTGACCGCCCGGCAGCATTTCCCTAGTTCGCCGCAACCGGCAACGGCCCCTTCGTCTAGTGGTTAGGACGCGGCCCTTTCACGGCTGAAACACGGGTTCGAGTCCCGTAGGGGTCACCAGTTTTGCTGGTGGCGACAAAGCTCCAGATCGGTGACAGGATCGCCGAGGATGCCAGCGCCGAGGCTGACCGGCAGACGCCGGGGATGCTTCCGGTACGGCGCTCCCATCACCGCAGGCGGGTCTCCCCGGATCCGGTAGTTCCGTGCGGCCACGCCATCTCAGCGCGCACCGATCAGGAGAACCCGCGCTCTTCCAGACGCTGCGCCACCGACGCGAGCGGCGACGCCGCTGGCTGCGCAGCATCGCGGACGCACGAAGCTCCGAATGGGTGGAGCCCCCGAACGGCCGTTAACGGGGCGACGCCGGCTTGCTCCGTGACGGCCCCGACTATTGTCCGGGTCTTTCCCGATCAGCCCCTGCAGCGCATCGGCTAGGCTGCCTCCGGTCAACGCGAGGACAGTCTATGCGAAGCCCTGAGTTTTCTGCGGACGAACTCCTCCAGCGGGCGAGGTATCGACGAGCGGTCGAGGCGGTCATCTGGGGCATGCCGGCCGTCAATTTCGACCTGATGCTCCAGGCGTTCCTGAAGGCGGGCGGGCTCCCCAACCAGGTGCCGTTCTGGTCGCACCTGCTCGACGGTCAGAACCAGACGCTGACGCCAAACCCGGACACCATCTACTTCAATCCGTTCTTCGATACGAAGGACGGGCCCGTCGTGGTCGAGATCCCCGCGGCCGAAGGCGGCTCGATCACCGGCAGCATCGACGATTGCTGGCAGAACGCACTCGAGGACGTCGGCCTCGCCGGTGCGGACAAGGGTGCTGGAGGCAAGTATCTGATCCTCCCGCCCGGTCACGTCGGCACGGCGCCCGACGGCTATATCGCAGTGCCTTCGGACACCTTCCAGAGCTACGCCATCCTGCGCTCGAACGTGAAGAGCGGCAGCGAGGCGGACGTCGCCCAGGCGGTTGCCTACGGCAAGCGTATCCGCGTCTATCCGCTGGCGCAGGCCGCCAGCCCGCCGGAGACCCGCCATCTCGACATGGCCGGAGTCCTCTACGACTCCACATCCCCTACGACCGCGACTTCTTCCGTTCGCTCGCCCGGATCGTCGAGAAGGAGCCCTGGCTCACGCGGGACAAGGCGATGATCGATCCGCTACGCACGCTCGGGATCTGCAAGGGCGAACCATTCGATCCGGGGCGAGCCCTGGAGGAGACGTTCGACGCCGCCGCGCAGGAGGCGCATGCCTATCTCGACATGCGGTACGAGGCGGTGTTCGATCCGCCGTTTGCGCCCGGCACACGCTGGGCATTGCCCGCAGTGCCGGAAGTCGTCGAAGGCATGCCGAACTTCTTCGCTTCCACCGAGGCCTACCCCATCGACGGTCGGGCGGTGAGCTACTCGCTGGCGTATTTCAGCGCCAAGCACCTCGGTGAAGGCCAATATTATCTCATGGCGATCCGGGACGCCGCAGGCGACGCATTGGACGGATCGGAGACCTATCGCCTGCGTGTGCCGGCCAACGCGCCGGTGACGCTGTACTGGTCCGCCACCGTCTATGACCGCGAGACGCACGCGCTGATCCGGAACGTGGCGCGCGCCAGCCGGGCCTCCACCAGCCCGGGCATCGTCTCGGAGCCCGACGGTTCGGTGGACCTGTGGTTCAGCCCCCATGTGCCCGCGGGCAAAGAGGCCAACTGGATACCCACCGTTCCTGGCCGCGACTTCGAGGTGCTGTTCCGCCTCTACGGACCCGAAAAGCCCTTCTTCGAGAAGCAATGGGTGCTCCCGGACCTCGTCAAGGATCAGCTGCCATGACCAACACCGCTCTTCAGACTTCCCCGGTCACGGGGGAGCACTATAGCGCGCAAAACAGCCGCATCGGAGCACTCGCCCTCGACCGGCAGGGACTTCCGGACCAGGCGACGATCGACTTGCTCTATGCGGAGCGCGATTTCCAGCGTGCGTGCCAGTGCTACCTCTGGGCGCTGCCGATCGTCTCCTACGCCCAGTGGCAGAACCAGCACGAAACCGTGTTCGGCGCGCAGGACGGCGACATCGTCCAATATGTGTCGGTGCGCGACAAGCTGGGCCTGATCACCGCCATTGCGACGACGCCTTACGTGATCGGCTTCGCCAATACGCAGCGGACCGGCCCGCTCATCATCGACTTTCCTGCCGGAGAGACCGCGGGGGGCGTCGGTGATTTCTGGGAGCGGTCAATGAGCGATTGCGGCCTGACCGGACCCGACAAGGGCAAGGGCGGCCGCTATGTGATCCTGGGCCCAGGCCAGGAGGCCCCGTCCGAGGCCGGCGCCGATTACGAGGTACGCTCGGACACGTTCAACGTCTTCCACGCCTTCCGCATCCTCACCACCGATCCCGCGGAGGCCGACCGCATCCTGCACGCCTATCAGGTCTATCCGGCAAGCGAGGTCGGCCACCCGCGCAAGACCCGCATCGTCCATCCCGATGGCCGGCCGTGGAGCGGCACCCAGCCGGTCGGCATGGCCTATTGGGAACGGTTGAACGAGATCCTCCAGATCGAGCCGGTGAAGGAGGAGGATCGGTTGTTCATGGCGATGCTGAAGCCGCTGGGCATCGAAAAGGGGAAGCCGTTCCGCTCCGATGCCGGGCAGGCACGGGCGCTGGAGGAAGGCGCGCGGATTGGCCAGCTGATGGCGATCGCCAACTCCTTCGACAAGCGCTTCGACACGGCCGCCTATGGCGGGCACTGGGACCGGGCGGTCAATGTCGCCATGAGCCAGCAGAGCGAGCATTATTCCCAGCTCGATGAGCGCGCATCCTGGTTCTACGAAGCGGTGGGTTTGTCGGAAGGGATGACCACCCACACGCCGGGTCAGGGCCAAGCCTATCTTTCCGCCTATCGTGACGCGCAGGGCCAGTGGTTCGACGGCGGCAGGCGCTACCGGCTCCACGTCCCCGCCGATGTGCCGGCGGCGCAATGGTGGTCGGTCGCGGTCTACGACATCGAGACCCGCTGCTTCATCGACACCCCGTACGACAAGGCGGAGATCGGCTCCCGGAGCGAGCTGGTTACCAACCCGGACGGTTCGGTCGACCTGGTGTTCGGGCCGGAGCCGCCCACCGATGCGCCGGAGGCCAACTGGCTGCCGACCTTAGCCGGCCGGGCCTGGTTCACCTACTTCAGGCTCTACGCACCCTTGGCGCCGTATTTCGACGCCAGCTGGCATCTGCCGGACATCGAAATGCTGGATTGAGCCGGCCGAACGCCAGGCTGGTGGAGGCCACGCGGGCGTTCGGAAGGCAGAGTCCTCCACCCGATTGCCGCTGCGTCTGGTGCGCAGGGCGGCAGAATGGCATGGCGTCGCGCCAGATCAGCGCGACGCCTACCCGCATCTGGTCGCGCGGATCCGGACGGCGGGGCGGCACCGTTGCGGGAACGTCCTGCCGATCGTCGCGCTTTGACGGTGTCCCTTTCAGCTTTTTCCGAGGATCCGCATGCCCCATTTCGCTCCCCCCGGCCCGCTCGGCTTCGGCGGCGCCCCGCTCGGCAACATGTTCGACGTCGTGGACGAGGCGACGGCCGAGGCAGCACTGGTCGCCGCCTGGGATAGCGGTGTCCGCTATTTCGACACCGCGCCCCACTATGGCAGCGGGCTCTCCGAACATCGGTTCGGCACCGTCCTCCGCCGCTATCCCCGCGAGCAGTTCGTGCTTTCGACCAAGGTCGGGCGACTGCTGCGGCCGGACGCCAGCTACCCCGAAAACCCGCCGTTCAAGGAGAGCCTGCCGTTCCGGGTCGAGCTCGACTACTCCTATGGCGGGGTCATGCGATCGATCGAGGACAGCTACCAGCGGCTGGGCCTCGCACAGATCGACATCGCGTTCGTGCACGACCTTGCTGCCGACCACCTGGGAGACGCGTGGGAAGAGCAGTTCGAGATCGCCCGGACGGGCGCGTTCCGGGCGCTTGCCGAACTGCGCGACCAGGGTGTGATCAAGGGCTGGGGCCTGGGGGTGAACCGCACCGAGCCCTGCGTGCGGGCAATCGAGCAGGCCGATCCCGACGTCTTCCTGCTCGCCGGCCGCTACAGCCTGCTCAACCAGCCGGCGCTCGATCGCCTCTTTCCGCTGTGTGCCGAGCGCGGCGTGCATGTGGTGGTGGGCGGCCCCTATAACAGCGGCCTGCTCGCCGGCGGGCGGAACTTCGAATATCAGGAAGCGCCGGCCGACATGATCGCGAAGCGGGACCGGATCGCGGCGATCTGCGAGCGGCATGGCGCCGACATCCGCTCCGCCGCGCTCCAGTTCTGCGCCGCCCATCCCGTCGTGGCGGCGATCATCCCGGGAGCCAAGCGGCCGGACAAGGTTCGCGAAAACGCGCGGCTGATGGCGGCGACCGTGCCGGCAGCCGTGTGGGAGGAACTGCGCGAGGAAGCGCTGATCCCCGCCGATGCCCCCGTGCCGACGGCGGGCAACTAGGCGCGATGCGGCGCCCCAACCGGGGCGCCGCGGTTCGCACTAGCGCTGCCCGGAGGCGAGCAGCTCGAACTCGACCGGGTCGTGGGCGCAGAAGATGCGGACCTCGTCTCCGTGATCCAGCGACAGGCGGCGCAGGCGCTGCTGGTTGTGAAGGCGCGCGGCCCGGTCGACCTCCATCATCCGCTGGTAGCCGCGCAGCGCCGGCGTGCAGGAATAGCGCTCCGACCCGATCTCACCACGATAGAAGTAGGCGTCCGCCGCGTGGAGCAGCCAGCGGCCGCTATCCTCTCGGATCGCCACCCCGGCATGCCCCCAAGTGTGGCCGGCGAGCGGCACGAGCAGGATTTCGGGCGGCAGGCCCTGGAGGTCCCGCACGGCATCGAAGCCGAACCAGCGCTCGCCTCCACCCAATGGATAGAGACGCCAGTCCTGCATTTCGTCCCATTGCTGCGGACGATAGCGGCGGGTGCCGACAAAGGCGCCCCCTGCCCGCTCGTCCGCGACCTCCTTCTCGCGCGCCGTCACATGGACGGCAGCGTTGGGGAAGTCCTCGAGGCCGCCGGCATGATCGAAGTCGAGATGGGTGACGAGGATGTGGCGAACGTCGGCGGGGTCGAACCCCAGCCGGCGCACCTGGACCACGGCCGTCTCCTCGCGACGCAGCTGGATGTTGTTGAGCGTCAGGAAGAAGGGCGACAGGCGCCGCAGCGGATGGGCGATGTCGCGCGTCCCGAAGCCAGTGTCGACCAGAACCAGGCCTGCGTCCGTCTCGATCAGCAGGCAGTGGCAGACGAGATGGCCGAAGGGGCTGTCGCTCTTGCCGTCGAAGAGCCGTCCGCCGACCGGACAGCAGGTGCCGCAGTTGAGGTGATGGATGCGCATGGGTTCAGTTCACCTCGGTTGGAGTGCGAAGACGTTCGGCGGTCCGCTCGCGAAGCGCTGCCTCATCCTTGCGGCTGCGGAACCAGGCGGCCCCGACCAGCGCTGCCAGCGCACCGACGACGAGGAGCCCGGCGGATGCGGGGACAGGTGCGCCCTTGCGGGCCGAAGACGCGAGCGCCGCGGCGCTCGGGATTTCCTGGGGCATGGCCATCAGATCCTTGGGCTCCTCTAGTGGACAGCCGTTGGTGGCGCGGCGCCGGTTGCCCAGCACTTCATAGGCACGCAACCGCGCGCGCATGATGCTGCCGAGCGGCCGATGCGCGGCCAGGCTGTGGGACGGACAGAACAGCAGTTGCTCGTCGACAAAGGCATGGCGCACGGCGTTCCAGGCGGGTTGCGGCGGCAGCACGAGGCGGGCGACGGAACGGTAAGGGCTTTCTTCCTGCGGCCAGTCGACGCTGGCGTCCTCCACCGGCATCCGCTCCGGATCGGTGCACAGCTGCACCCGGACGTCGAACTCTGCCGCATTCTCGGTGAACCAGGCGATCATCGCCGACCGGAGTGCATCGGGATCGTGGAAGTCGATGCCCCTCGCCCGCACCGCCGCCATCGTGTCGCTGTCGGGGAAGAAGCCGAGCTTGGCGACATAGTCGCCGTAGCGAACCGCACATTGGCTGAAGTAGGGCTCCGCGAGGGGGTGAAGCCGTGGATGGCCGTAGAAGTCGAGGTTGGCGCTGTTGAGCCCCACCGCGTTCAGCGCCCGATTGGTCACTCGGGCGGCAGTGGAGACGGCGGCCTTGACCGCCTGCGGCATCGCAGTCGCCGTCTCGGTGGCGCTGATGGCGGCGAGAAAGGCGCGGGCGGTGGGCGCGTTGAAGACGGTGCCGGTGTCGAGCACGAAATCCTGCGTGTCGGCATCATGTCCTGCCAGCTTCTCGCCCTCGACCCCCAGGACCTTGATCGCAAGCCCGCGCGGCGTGGAGACTCGGCGATCGTCCAGCAGTTCGCCAGGCACCTGCGCCATGCGCACCACCACGGAGTAGCGCCCGGGCCTCGCGAAGAGACCTTGGGCAAGCTCCGGCGGCAGATCGTCGCGTACATGCAACTCACCCCGCAACAGTGCGTGGGATTTCGCGTGGGAGACGCGGACGTAGCGGCCGTAGCGGCGGCAGGTCACCTCGCCACCCTTCCCCATCGCCGCGATGATCGCGTCGATGGTCTCGTCCTCGTCGGGCGGGGTCGCTTCGAGCTCGGGCGTGTAGCGAACATAGGACATCACGGTCAGTACCCCGCCGCGGAAAAGGGAGAGCGCGACCCAGGTTCGGGTCGAGGTCTCCGAGCGTCCTGCACGTTTGCCATTCGCTTCCCTCTCCCGCGAGGTTCGAGGCGGCGTCCTGCCGGCGCTCGGTTCAGCCTCTCAAGCCCCGAAGGCAAGGCGCTGTTCCCGGGAAGGACCAAAAAACCGCTCCAGGCCGGCTTGAAGTAACCTGAGTTACTCTGCGGGCTCCGATGCGGCTCCGGCGACTGCCTCCGTCGCCCCGCGCGGGACGCTTCGCCGGGCGGCGCGCGCCTCGTCGCGCCTTGCCCGGGCGCGGCGGAGCCGCCGCCGCAGTCGCGCGTCGCGCAGCAGCGACGCCGGCAGGTCGGTCGCCGCGCGCAATCCGGCAACGCTGGAGATGTTGCGAATGCCACGGCGGGTTTCCGACAGCAGCTGGTTCACCATCTCCCGCCGTTCGATCTCGCCATGTTCCGCCACCAGCGAGAGCCGGTGGATGGCGTAGAGGCCCAGCAGGCCTGCGATCAGGAAGTAGAAGTCCCAGTTGGTGAGGATGAGCGGCAGGCTCAGCGTCCCGGTGGGGCCGCTCCAGCGGAGCAGCAGCTCGAGCTCCCGCCGGGCAAAGAAGTCCGCGAGCAGGCCGCCGAGGATGGGCGCGAGGCCGGCGGCGACTGCCGTCACCATCGCATTTGCCGCGACATAGGCGGTGGCGCTCCCCTTGGGCGACAGCTTGAGCGCGATGTTGGTCGAAGTGAGCGTCACGCCGGCGATGGCGGCCCCCATCAGCATGTGCAGCACGACCAGCCACGCGGCGACTAGAGCGCGGTTCTCGAACTGCGACGCGCCGATCATGGCGACGATGGCGAAGATATAAGCCGGCGCACATACGGCCATCACCGACTTGTTGGCGAAGCGGTCGCTGAGCACGCCCCAGGATCGCAGTGCCAGCAGGTTCGCCACCTGGCTCACCACGCTCAGCACCATCACGAAGCTGACTTCGAAACGCAGCTGGCGAACGATGAAGACGGTGAAGAAGGGCGTCGCGAGGTTGATCGCGAACTGCCAGCTGGCGACGAAGCCCAGCAGCCGGGCGAAGTTCCGGTCGCGGAACGGCTGGGTAAGCAGGCGCTTGAGACGAACCGGCCCGTCGGTGACGGGCATCTCCGGCTCTGGCATGGCCGCGACCACGCGCGCGCTGATCAGCCCGGTCACGCAGCCGATCGTGAACATGCCGGCGAACACCAGGTTGCGCGACAGCGATCCGGCAGGCGTCAGATGCAGCGCGAGCGCCGCGGCGAGGCCGAGGATGAGGCTGATGGCGGTGAGCCAGGCCGTACGCTTCGCGAACACCCGCCCCAGCCGGTCCTCCGGCGCTAGGTCGCGAAGCCAGGCGTTCCAGGCACAGGTCCCGATCGCACCCAGCCCGCATACGACCAGCTGCGCGGCCAGGAACAGCAACAGCGGCACCGTTCCGCTGAAGAAGGCGGTGACTGCCATCACCGCCAGCATCGCGCGGCCGATCAGGCTGGTGACGACCGCGATCCGCTTGCGCGTGCGCAGGCGCTCCACCAGCAGGATCGCGGGAAGCTGCAGGAGCTGCGCGAGGAACGGCGCACTCGCGAGCACCCCCACCATTGTGTTGGAAGCACCCAGGTGCAGCGCGAAGGCGGTGAGGATGACGCCGGTGGTGAGCGCGGCGGTACCGCCGGACAGCGCCGCTTCGCGCACCAGCAGGCGGAGGCCGTGCTCACGCTCGGCGTCGCTGACATGCGCTTGGGGAAAAAGCGTTACCATCGGGTCTCCCGAACATCCCTGCGCCGCCCGAACGCCCCATCGCGCCGGGCGATCCGCAGTTCACGGGAACGGTCCGGGCCTTCGTTCGTCCCCTTCCCGAACGCAACTCCACAGGAGCAGGCCAATGGCGATCTTCAACAAGGACATGGTGGACCTCGCGACCAAGAACAGCTTCTGGCAGAAGGAGGTGTATCGCGACCGCAAGGTGCAGATCGTGCTGATGAGCATCCCGGCCGGCGAGGAGATCGGAACCGAGACGCATCCCGCCGACCAGACGACCTTCATCGTCTCGGGCGAGGCCCAGGTCGTCGTCGACGGCCATTCGACGAAGGCGGGCAAGAACCACATGGTGGTGGTGCCCAAGGGATCGGAGCACAACATCATCAACAAGGGCTCCGGCGACCTGAAGCTCTTCTCGGTCTATGCGCCGCCGGCCGAACCCGAAGGCGCCGCCTTCAAGACCAAGGAAGAAGCCGAGGAGGCCGAAAAGGGCCTGCTCGCCAAGGCGGCCGAGAAGGTGAAGGAGGCGGTCGGCCGATGAGCCGCGCGCCCCTTCGCGTCGTCATCACCGGTGCGTCGAGCGGCATCGGCGCCGCGACTGCGGTCGCCTTCGCACGCCAGGGCGCCCGGCTGGTGCTCGGCGCGCGGGGCACGGCCGGGTTGGACGACATTGCCCTGCGCTGCCGCGGCGCGGGCGGCACGGCCGATGCCGTTCCCGTCGAGGTGACCGATCCGGGCGCGGTCGCGGACTTCGCAGCGGAAGCGCGGGAGCGGCTGGGTGGCATCGACCTCTGGTTCAGCTGCGTGGGCGTGGGCGTGCTCGGCAAGTTTCAGGACGTTCCCCTCGCCGACCACCAGAGGGTGATCGAGGCGAACCTGCTCAGCCACATGAACGAGGCGCACGCGGTCCTGCCGATCTTCCTGGCGCAGGATCGCGGCACCTGGGTCAACATGATCTCGATCGGCGGCTTCTTTGCGACGCCGTTCGCGGCCGCCTACTCGGCGAGCAAGTTCGGGTTGCGGGGCTTCAGCCAGGCGCTTCGCGGCGAGCTTTCGAAGAACCCGCGGATCCACATCTGCGACGTGTATCCGACGTTCGTCGACACGCCCGCGATCGGGCACGCCGGCAACTATACGGGCGCACGGCTTGCGATGCCGCCGGGGTCACTGGCACCGGAGACCGTCGCAAAAGCGGTGGTCCGGCTTGCACGGCGCCCCCGCAACACCACCGTGCTGGGCGCGCCCGCACTTGCCCTGAAGCTCGGCCAGTTCGCGGTGCCAAACCTGAGCGCGGCGATGATGAACGGCTTCATGGAGCGCTGGTCGCGCAAGGCCGAGCGCGGCGAGGACGGCAGCGGCACGCTGTTTGATCCGCCGAGTGAGCCCAGCGGGATCGATGGCGGCCAGCGAAATCCCCAGCAGCGCCGTGCCGCAGCGGCCGCGGCCGGAGCCGCCGCGCTCGGCGTGGCGGCCATCGGCGCATGGCTGTGGCGGCGGCGCTAAATCGACGCTGACCGGCGCGGGTGCATTGCAGCGTCCCTGCAATGCACCCTATCCAGCCGGTATGCACTCCCTCCTCTCCCGTCGCAGCTTCGTCGGCGCAACCCTTACCCTCCCGGGCCTCGCTTCCAGCGCGATCCTGCGCGCCGCGGAGCCGGACCTGTCGGAACTCCGCGACCTCACCACGAGCGCAAAGCCGATCGATGCGGCCGAGCGGCTGGCGAGGATCGGGCGCGCGCAGGCACTGATGCGCCGCCACGACATCGCCGCGGTGGTGGTCGAGCCGGGCGCGTCGCTCACCTACTTCACCGGCGTCCAATGGGGCCGGAGCGAGCGCGTCACCGCCGCCGTCCTTCCGCGCGAAGGCGAGGCGCTGGTAGTCACGCCCTTCTTTGAGGAGCCCTCCGTCCGCGAGACCCTCGACGTCGCGGCAGAGGTGCGCGTGTGGCAGGAGGACGAAAGCCCGCTGGCGCTGATCGCCGGCTGGCTGAAGGAGCGCGGCCTGGCCAAGGGGCGGCTGGGGATCGAGGAGACCGCCCGTTTCTTCCTAGCAGACGGGCTCGGCGCGCGGCTGCCGGGCATGCGGCTCGTGTCGGCCGATCCGATCGTCCGCGGCCTGCGCATGATCAAGTCGCCGGCCGAGATCGCGCTGATGCAGATGGCGACCGACGTCACCCTCGCCGCCTATCGCTGGACCTGGGCACGCGTGGAGGGCGGCATGGCCGGCCGTGACGTGTCCGCGCTGATGAGCGCCGCAACCCGCAAGCTCGGCGGCGAGCCGGAGTTCTCGATGGCGCTGGTGGGCGAGGCCTCCGCCTATCCGCACGGCAGCCGACAGGTGCACCGGATCGCGCCGGGCGAAGTGTTGCTGATGGACTGCGGCTGCTCGGTGCATGGCTATGAGTCCGATGTCTCGCGCACCTTCTCCTACCGAAGCGTCCGCCCTGAGGTTCGCCGGGTGTGGGAAACGGTCGCGAAGGGACAGCAGGTGGCGCTGGAGGCAGCGCGGATCGGCGTCGCGGCCGGCACCATCGACGATGCCGTGCGCACCTTCTACGAGGCGCAGGGCTATGGCCCGCGCTACCGGCTGCCCGGCCTTTCCCACCGCACGGGCCACGGCATCGGCATGGATGGGCATGAACCGGTCAACCTCGTGCACGGAGAGACTACCCCGCTCGCCGCCGGCATGTGCTTCTCCAACGAGCCGGGCCTCTACTTGCCCGGCAAGTTCGGCGTCCGGCTGGAGGATTGCTTCTACATGACCCCGGCGGGGCCGCGCTGGTTCAGCAAGCCGCCCGCATCCGTCGACAGTCCGCTCTGATCGTCCCTGAGAGACGCTGCGGATCGAAACCCCGGGCTTTGGGTTCGTGACTGGATGAAGGGCTACACCGCGTGACCATCAGCACCGAATGGCAGCAGATCGCGATCTATGCGGTGCTTGCGGCGCTGGCGCTCGCATTCATCCAGCGCATCCCCTTCATCGGGCCGATCGTGCGCTTCGCTTTCTCGGTCGGCTTGCTCGCGCTGTGCCTGTTCATCCTGTTCCAGCAAGCACCCTACGAACCCTCGTTGGCGCGCATCGCCGAGCGCCTCGGCGTGAACGGCCAGGAGGTGTCCGGCGGAGAGGTTCGCATTCGGATGTCGCCGGACGGGCATTTCTGGGCACGCGCGACGATCAACGGGGTGGAGCGCCGGATGCTGGTCGACAGCGGCGCGACGATCACCGCGATCTCCGAGGACACGGCAAAGGCGGCCGCCATAGGCTCCGGCTCCAGTCTGGTTCCAGTGGTGCTTCAGACCGCGAACGGCCTGGCCCAGGCGCGCACCGGATCGGTGAAGCGGCTCGAACTGGGATCGATCACGGCGCGCGATCTCAAGGTCGCGATCTCCCCGGCGCTCGGCGACATGAACGTGCTGGGGATGAACTTCCTCTCCGATCTCGCCTCGTGGCGGGTCGAGGGACGGACGCTGATCCTCGTCCCGAAGGCCGGGGTAAAGCGGACGCGCAAACCCTGAGGAGGGGCACGGCTGCGCTGGCTCGCGCTTCGCAGCCATTTCCCCGCATCCAGCGCGCCTAGCCCAGAACCTCTGCGCGTGCCGATGCCTGCTCCCGCAGCGGGTCGGCCGCCGGGTGCTCGACATAGTGGAAGTAGCGGAAGTCGGCCGGAAGGCCGGTGCCGGCCATGTCCTGGCACGCCATGCCGACGAAGGTGCCGGTGAAGTTCGGCAGGCCCGGCAGCGTCGCCTCGTCCGACAACAGGCTCGCGTCGAACGTCTCCGGTAGCCAGCACCACTCCAAGGCCCCTGCCAGGCGATAGCCGAACCGAAGCGCCTCATGGTCCACCTCCACGCGAAGCTCGACGGCGCCCGATCCGATCGGGATCGGCGGCGTGAGGAGACTGCTCCCCTCCCCCTGCGGCGTGACGGCCAGCACCTGGATCTGGCGCTCGCCGCCATCGTCGGCGGTCAGGTGGAGGAAGTAGAATTTGGTGCTGTTGTAGTAGCAGGCCAGGCCAGCCGCCTGCTGGAAGTGCTGGGGCTCGAACTCGACGCAGCTCTGCGCATGGTAGCGGAACGCCTGTTGTCGCCGCGCGACCAGCGACTGGGTGAAGTGGCTGCCGATGGTCTCGCGCCCGTAGAGGCGCAGATAGCCCGGACGCGCCTCGAGGCTGAAGAGCTGCTCGGGATAGGGCGTCCGGAGCCATTGGAACGGCTCCGGCAGGGTCGAGCCGGTGAACTCGGTCTCCTCTTGCACAGGGTCGACGGCGGCGTGCGCCGGCCCTGCTACTTCCGCCACCGGTACCCCCGTCCCGTCGACCGTACGCAGCCATCCGTCCGCACCCCAGCGCATCGGCTGGATCGCGCTTTCCCGCCCCAGCACGCAGCGGTCGCTTGCCGGCAAGGGGCGCCCACAGAGGTAGGTCATCCATGTCTCGCCCGAGGGCGTTTCGACGAGGTCGCCGTGACCGGTGCGCTGCAAGGGAGCCTCCGTCCGGCCGCGGGCCGTGAGCACGGGGCCGTCGGGATGCACCTCGTAAGGTCCGAACAGCGAACGCGAGCGGGCCATGACGACGGCATGGTTGCGCTCGGTCCCCCCTTCTGCGACCAGGAGATGGTACCAGCCGTCCCGCTTGTAGAGGTGCGGCCCCTCGGTGAAGCCGAGCGGCGTTCCCTCGAAGATCACGCGGCGCTCCCCGAGCAGGCAGCCGCTGTGGAGATCCATTTCCTGCGCGACGATGCCGGCGAAGCGGCGCCGGCCCGGCCGATGATCCCACAGCATGTTGAGCAGCCAACTGCGTCCGTCGTCGTCGTGGAACAGCGCCGGATCGAAGCCGCTGCTGTTGAGGTGGACGGGATCGGACCAGTCCCCATCGATCCGATCGCACCAGACCCAGTAATTGTGGAAGTCGCGCAGCGATGCCCCCCGGGCACCGTCCACCGTCGTACGGCCGTAGCGCTTCACATCGGTGAAGATCAGGTGGAACCGCCCATCGGCGTAGCTGAGGTCCGGCGCCCACACCCCGCAGGAGTCCGGATTGCCGCGCATGTCGAGCTGGCTGGGGCGGCGAAGCGGACGGGCGACGAGACGCCAGTTGGCGAGATCACGCGAGTGGTGGATGTGGACGCCTGGAAACCATTCGAAGGTGGAGGTGGCGATGTAATAATCGTCGTCCACGCGGACGATCGACGGATCGGGGTTGAAGCCCCGCAGGATGGGATTGCGGATGGTCATGCGGTTTTCCGAACCAGCGTCCAAAGCAGCGCAGCGCCGAGGAGGTCGAGCAGGCCGAGGAGGATGAAGAAGGGTTGATAGCCAACCTGGTCGACCAGCGAGCCCAGCACGAGCGTGAAGATCAGGACGCCCAGGTTGGCAGCCGTCCCCGACACGCCGGTGGCGGTCGCCACCTGGTCCTGCGGAAACAGGTCGGACGACATGGTGATCACCGTTACCGACAGCGTTTGATGCGCGAAGCCGCCAAGGCAGAGGAGTGCGACCGCCGCGATGGGGCTCGTCACCGTTCCGACGAACATCATGCCCATCATCAGCACCGCACCCACCGTGAAGGCGCCGCGACGCGCATCCACCAGAGAGACACCGCGCCGCTGGAGCCAGGCCACCACGGCAGGACCGAACAGGCAGCCGAGGTCCGCCGCGAGAAAGGGCAGCCACGCAAACATCGCAATCTGGGTGAGATCGAAGTGGCGCGCCTGGACGAGATACAGCGGCATCCACAGCGACAGCATGCCCCAGACCGGATCGGCCAGGAAGCGTGCCCCTGCGATGGCCCAGAGGTTCCGCTGGCCAAGCAATTCCCGAAGCGGCGGCCGGCGTCGCCGCTTGGCAAGCGCTGCCTCCTGCCCTTCGACGATAAGCGTGCGCTCCCTCTCGGACAGGGCCCGATGTCGCCCGGGCGGCGCGTACCAGAACAGCCAGGCGATCACCCACAGGAGGCCGAGACCGCCGGCGACGAAGAACGCCGCACGCCAGCTGTGGTTGAGCACCGCCCAGGCCACGAGCGGCGGCGCGAACACCGCGCCGAAGGACGCCCCGATCTGGTAGATCCCTCCGGCAACGCCGCGCTCCCGCGCAGGAAACCACTCGGCGACCAGCTTCATGCCGGCCGGCTGGGCAGAGCCCTCGACCAGCCCCAGCGCGCCGCGCAGGCCTGCAAAGCCCATCCAGCCGGTCGCCAGGCCGTGGCCCATGGTGATCAACGACCACACCGCGACGAACAGGGTGAAGCCGATCTTCAGGCCGATCAGATCGAGCAGATAGCCCGCGACCGGCTGGAACATGATGCCGAGCTGGAACGCGCCCGTGATCCACGAATATTGGGCGGACGAAATATGCTGCTCGGCCATGATCGCCGGTGCGGCGACCCCAAGGATGCTGCGCGTGAGATAGTTGATGACCATCGCGCCTACGAAGAGGCCGATGATGGTCCACCGAACATGCGGAAATCGTCTCACCGTGCAGCCCCTCCCGGTAACGTTACCATCTTCGTAGCCTGCTCGGCGGAGCGAAGGCAAGTCGCCGGGTGAAGGGCTGCGCGGCAGAGAGACGCGCGCGACGGCATTGACGAAGCCGCCTGCAGGGATGCACGTCCTCTGGTCGACGGTCGCAGGCGAAGTCCGCCGGCAGCAACGCAGAGAAGAGCTTGGCACAAACCGCCCGACGGACGCGTGGCGTCACCATCATCGACGTAGCCAAGCAGGCCGGCGTGTCGCCCATGACCGTCTCCCGCGTCATCAACGCCGATCCTGGCGTTCGCGATCAGACCCGCGAACGCGTGAACGAGGCAATTCGCGCGCTCGCTTACAAGCCGAACATGATGGCGCGGAGCCTGGTGACGTCCCGCGAGATCCGGATCGGCGTCATCTACTCCAATCCAAGCGCCGCCTTCATGAGCGATTTCCTGGGCGGCGTCTTCGAGGAGGCGTCCGCCCGCGCGGCGCAGCTGATCCTTCTCAAGGGCAAGGATGGCAAAGCGCCGACGCCGGAGGCGATCGAAGGGCTGATCGCCTCCGGTGTCGGCGGCATCCTGCTGGCGCCGCCGCTGGGCGAGATGCCGCTCGTACGGCAGGTGCTTCGCGCGGCGAACCTGCCCGTCGCGGTCGTCGGGGGGACTGCACCCGATGCCATCTCGGTGGGCATCGACAATCGCCGGGCTGCCTATGACATGACCCGCCACCTGATCGAGCTGGGGCATCGCCGCCTCGGCTTCATCCTCGGCAATCCGGACCAGTCCGCGAGTGCGGAGCGGTTGAGCGGGTTCCAAGAGGCGGTGCGGGAAGCCGGGACGATCGAGGCCCAGATCGCCCAGGGCGATTTCAGCTATGCATCCGGCTTGGTCGCGGGCGAGCAGTTGCTGGATGCGCCCACCCCGCCCACCGCCATCTTCGCGAGCAACGACGACATGGCCGCGGCCGTCGTTTCCGTCGCGCATCGCCGGCACCTGGACGTGCCGGCCGACCTTACCGTCGCCGGCTTCGATGACACCACGGCGGCGGTGACGCTCTGGCCCCCTCTCACGACGATCCGGCAGCCGGTGCTGGAACTCGCGGCGGAAGCGTTGCAGCTTCTGATCCGGGAAATGCGCGCCGGCACCGTTGCGCCGGCGGGGGACGGACGCTTCCGCGTGCTCCAGCATGTCCTGGTCGAGCGCCAGTCGACCGCGCCGCCCGCGCGGAGCTGAAGGGCGCCTGCTGCAACGCATGGCGGGTTGCCGGTTGGCCGGCTGCGTGACAGGTTTGCCGCAAGAATAGAAGATTTGGGAGAACGGAATGCGGCTGTCGACCTATGCGGCTCTGCCGGCGTGGCGGGGAAGCTGCGCCCTTCGTTGCCCGCCCGAGCTTCCGATCCAGCGGCGAGCCTCCGTCCGCGTTGCGCCCCTCCGTCCGGGCAGCCGATGAGCGACGGCAGCGACATGGTACAGCGGGCCGGCGCGATCTCGGAAGGCCAGGATCTTCCGCAAGCAGTTGCCGACACGTCCCCGGCCACCACCGAATCCCGGGAGTCCACGCGCAGGCCTGGACGGCGCCTCCGCGGTGCCGTCGCCCACAAGCTGGGCGTCGCGATCCTTTCGGGGCAGTACAAGCCGGGAGACGTGCTGACCGGCGAGATCGCCGCGGCTGAAGCCCTGGACGTTTCCCGCGGCGCGTATCGCGAGGCAGTTCAGGTCTTGACCGCCAAGGGGCTGGTGGAGAGCCGTGTCAAAACCGGCACCCATGTTCTTCCGCGTGAGCGATGGAACCTGCTCGACCCCGACGTGCTCGCATGGGCATTCACCGGAGAACCGGACGCGCGGCTGGTGCGCAGTCTCTTCGAACTGAGGCTGGTGATCGAACCCGCCGCGGCCGCGTTTGCGGCCGAGCGGCGTACCCGAGCGGACCTGAAGCGCATGGGAGATGCGTTGAAGGGCATGCGCCGGCACTCGCTTGCGACGCCAGCCGGCGTGGCGGCGGATCGCGACTTCCACGACGCGCTGCTGCACGCGACCGGCAACGATGCGATGGTGGTTCTAGGATCCTCGATCGGGGCCGCCGTCGCCTGGACCACGCAGTTCAAGCAACGCACCCGCGCCTTGATCCGCGATCCGATCCCCGATCATGCCCGCGTCTATGATGCCATCGTCGCAAAGGACGTGGCGGGCGCGAATGCCGCGATGCGGCTGCTGGTCGAACTGGCGTTGACCGACACCCGCATCGCGATGCCGCCCCGCGCGGAGGATGAGCGCGCCGATCCGGCCTAGACCGCCGATGTAATTCGCTTCCCCTTCAACGCTTCTGATAGCGCTATCGACAGGAGCTACTCTCCTCGACGTTCTGCAACTCTCAACACAAGATGCAGCTAGCAGACGATGTTGTTAGCGCTATAGTCGAGCACAGGCGCCAAAGAGTGCCGGGACAATCAGGAGAGGATGGTCATGGCGGGAAGACCTGTGTTCTGTCTGCTGGCAGCACTGCTTGCAAGCGCTGCGCCCATAGAAGCTCAAACCCTTCAACCGCCGGCATCGCCGGAGCTGAAGCTGGGCGAAGCGGGCTATTACGAGGCGCCGGCGGTCAACGTGCTGGTCTTCTCGAACTGGTACGACGGCCTGTTCGCCGACTCCAAGATCAGCGGCGTCGAGATCATCCAGCAGGGCAAGCGGATCGCGACAAACGGCGATGTCCGCCTGTCCTCTACTCCCGGCCAATGGGACGCGATCGGACGGTTGGTGGACCGGCAGGTGGACGCCGCAACCGGTGCGATCACGGTGACGCTGGAGTATCCGGAGCACCAATGGCGCTACCGGATCCGCTCCGCAAAGCGCGGCGCGGCGGTCGCCGTATCGGTGATCCTGGACCAGCCGGTCCCGGCAGCACTCGCGGGCAAGGCAGGCTTCAACCTGGAGTTCCTGCCCTCCGCCTATTTCCACCATAGCTATATGGTCGACGGCCGTACCGGCGGCTTCCCGCTCTACCCCGCCGACGCCATGATCCGGACGCCCGAGCGCAACGCGGCGAGCGGACGCGCCGAAGGTCCGGGCGCCGAACCAACGGCGATGGCGCGCGGCAACCGCTTCGTGCTTGCACCGGAAGACCCGGCGCGGCGCGTGTCGATCCAGTCGAACGTGGAGGTGCAGCTGTTCGACGGTCGAAACCAGGCGCAGAACGGCTGGTTCGTGTTCCGCTCGCTGCTGCCGGCAGGACGCACGGGAACGGTCGTCGAATGGACGATCCAGCCGAACAGCGTTCCAGGCTGGCTGCGCCCGCCCGTCATCGCCCACTCGCAGCTCGGCTACACGCCCGACGCGCGCAAGGTCGCCACGATCGAGCTCGACCGCAACGACCGCCGCACCCTGCCCGCGCGGCTGCTGCGCATCGGCGAAGATGGCCGCATGACGCCCGTCGAGACCGGGTCGCCGAAGCGCTGGGGTGACTATCTGCGCTACAGCTACCTGCAGCTGGACTTCAGCGGAGTCCACCAGCCGGGCCTCTATGTGCTGGAATATGGCGACACCCGCACGGCCCCGTTCCGGATCGCCGCCGACGCCTATGCCGGCGCCTGGCACCCGACGATGGACGTCTATTTCCCGGTCGCGATGGACCATATGTTCGTCAACGAGGGCTATCGCGTCTGGCACGGCGAGGCGCATCGGGACGACGCGCGCCAGGCGCCGGTCAGCCATGAGCACATCGATCTCTATGCGCAGGGGCCGACCACCGATACCCGCTTCAAGCCGGGCGAGCACATTCCCGGCCTTGCGGTCGGCGGCTGGTTCGACGCGGGCGACTTCGACATCCGCACCCAGTCGCAATATCAGGTGATCCGCTCCTTGGTGGACAGCTGGGAACGCTGGCGGCCGACGCGCGACACGACCGCGATCGATTGGAGCCGCCGCCGCACGGAGATGCATGTCCCCGACGGCACCCCCGACCTGCTCCAGCAGATCCGGCACGGTACGCTGCAACTGGTCGCGCAGTTTGACGCGGTCGGCCACGCCATCCATGGCATCGTGGAGCCCGACGTCGCCCAATATACCCACTTGGGCGACGCATCGACCAAGACCGACGGGCTGATCTACGACCCGAGCCTGAAGCTGGGCGAGGAGCGGAACGGGGGCAGCGGCACGCCGGACGATCGCTGGGCGTTCACCACCAAGGCATCGGCGCTCAACTATGGCTCGATCGCCGGGCTGGCAGCAGCATCGCGGGCGCTGGCCGAAGTCGATCCGGAGCTTTCGAAGAAGGCGCTGGCGATCGCGACCCGCACCTGGGCGGAGGAGCAGTCGCATGCCCCCGATCTCTACCAATATGGCAACACCACCGGCGGCCCGCTGGAAGCGGAACGCTTCTCGGCCGCGGTGGAATTGCTGCGCGCGACAAAGGACCAGCGCTATGTCGCGGCTGTCCAATCGGCGTGGCCGGCGATCGAGAAGACCTTTGCGTCGAACCTGCGCGACGCCGTCGCGGCCCTGCCCTTCATGCCCGCGAGCTATCGCAACGGCATGATCCCGGCGGTGCGGGCCTATGCCGATGCCACGCGCACGGGAGCAGCCGCCAATCCGTTCGGCGTGCCGATCACCACCGGCGGCTGGGCCGGCAGCGGCGCCGTTTTGGGATCGGCACTCAACGCCTATGCCCTGCACAAGGCGTTCCCGGACATCATGCCGGCCGATCCGGTATTCCGCGGGATCGAGTTCCTGCTCGGCCATCACCCCGGCTCCGACATCTCGTTCGTTTCCGGCGTCGGCACCGTCTCCAAGGAAGTGGCCTATGGCAACAACCGTGCCGACTTCTCCTTCATCGCGGGTGGCGTCGTCCCCGGCGTTTTGATCATCAAGCCGGACTTCCCCGAGAACCATGAGGACTGGCCCTTCTTCTGGGGCGAGAACGAATATGTGATCCCGGAAGGGGCGATGTGGATCGAGCTGGCGCATGCTGCGCACGAGCTCGCCACCCAGGGCGCTGCGGCCAAAGCGGCACCGAGCAAGCAATAAGAGCAAGTTCGTCCCGAACAGGATCACGGAGAGGATCGACATGCATTTTCGCACGCTTGTCCTGGCGCTGGCGGGTCTCGCCGCCGGCTCCCCCGCGCTGGCGACGGAGCCGGCACGGTTCAGCCGCTTCACCTACGACGGCCGCACCCAGGAACGGGTGACCGTCCGTACGGGGCAACACCGCAACCCGATCCTCTCCGGCTATTATCCCGATCCGTCGGTCACGCGCGTCGGCGACGACTATTATCTCGTCCTCTCCTCCTTTGCGCACTATCCGGGGTTGCCGATCTTCCGCTCGAAGGACCTGGTGAACTGGACGCAGATCGGCAACGCGATTGATCGGCCGGAGCAGCTCGACTTCACCGGCATGCGGACTTCGCAGGCGGTGTTCGCCCCCGACATCTCGTACCACGACGGTACCTTCTACATCGCGAACACCTGCGTGGAGTGCGGCGGTAACTTCGTCATCACGGCGAAGGATCCGGCCGGCCCCTGGTCGAAGCCGATCTGGCTGCCGTTCGAGGGGATCGATCCTTCGATCTTCTGGGAAGGCGACCGCGCCTATATCGTCAACAACCGAGCACCGGCCGAACCGCCGCGCTACGACGGCCATCGCGCGATCTGGATCCAGGAGTATGACTGGCGCGCCGCCAAGATGGTGGGCGAAAGCACGCAGCTGGTGAACGGAGGCGTCGACATCTCCAAGAAGCCGGTGTGGATCGAGGGGCCGCACATCCTGAAGAAGGACGGCTGGTATTATCTGACCGCTGCCGAGGGCGGGACCAGCGTCAACCATTCGCAGGTGGTGCTGCGTTCGAAGAACCTGCGCGGCCCCTTCGTACCCTATGCGGACAACCCGATCCTGACCCAGCGGGATCTCGATCCGGCACGTCCAAATCCGATCACGTCTGCGGGGCACGCCAAGCTGGTCGAGACGCAGAACGGAGAGTGGTTCGCGACCTTCCTCGCCGTGCGCCCCTATGAAGGCGACTTCTACAACATCGGGCGCGAAACCTTCCTTCTGCCAGTCACCTGGAAGGACGGCTGGCCGATCATCCTGCCCAAGGGCGAGACCATCCCCTTTGCGAGCAGGGCGCCCAAGCTGCCGGCCCAGGCGCCCGGCCCGGTGCCGACGACCGGCGACTTCGGCTATGTCGACGAGTTCGACGGCGACAGGCTGGCGATGCAGTGGGTCGGCGTACGCACGCCCAAGCGCCCCTTCTACCACCTCGAGGCCGGTGACCTGGTGCTCGACCGCGGCACACCCATCGGGGACCTCTCGGGCGTGCCCGCCTTCCTTGGCCGGCGGCAACAGCATCATGTCGCCACGGTGACCACCACGGTGCGCTTCGATCCAGGGGCGGACGGGGAGCGCGGTGGCCTCGCGGCGATGCAAAGCGACCGGAACTACCTGTTCTTCGGCGTGACGCGGATTGCGGGCAAGCCGGTGGTGGCGCTCTACACGGCCGACCAGGGCCAGGAGCGGCTGGTTTCCTCGGCTCCAATATCGCCCGGAAATCCCGTGACGCTGACGATCCGGGCCGATGGAGGGACCATGGCGTTCGACTATGAGGGCGCAGCCGGCAGGAAGACGCTGGCCGCGGACGTGGACGCGCAGTTCCTGAGCACGAAGGTCGCGACGGGCTTCGTCGGAACGCTGATCGGACCCTACGCCTGGACCAAGTAAGCCTTTCCAGACGTCAGATATGAGAAAGGCGGGAGTACCGGTGTGGTACTCCCGCCTTTTTCTGTGTTGGTGACTAGCAGGAGGGCTTAGCCCGCCATGTCCTCCAGTTCGCGGCCACGGGTCTCGTTCACCATCGCCTTCACGAAGAAGAACGACACGGCCGCGAAGAACGCATAGCCGAAGTAGGTAACGGTCAGGCCCGGCGAGACGGCAAGCGCCGGGAAGCTCACCGAGATCGCCGCATTGGCGATCCACTGCGCGAAGCCCGAGACCGCGAGGCCGGAACCGCGGATCTGGTTCGGGAACATCTCACCCAGCATCACCCACATGACCGGGCCCCAGCTGGCATTGAAGAAGATCACGTAGAGGTTGGCCGCGACCAGCGCGATCATCCCGTTATGGCCCGGCAGCGAAACCGCGCCGGACGCATCGGTGACTGCGGTGGAGAAGGCGTAGGCCACCACGGCCAGGGTAACGGCCATGCCGGCCGAGCCGACGAGCAGCAGCGGCTTGCGGCCGATGCGATCGACGGTCGCGATCGTGAACAGGCAGGCTGCGATCGACAGCACGCCCGACAGGATGTTGATCTGGAGCGCGTTGTCCTCGGTGAAGCCAACCGCCTCCCACAGCACCGCGCCATAGTAGAAGACGACGTTGATGCCGACGAGCTGCTGGAAGATCGCGAGGCCGATGCCGGCCCACAGGATGGGACGGATCTTGCCGGTTGCCTTGTCGCGGAGGTCCGACAGCTTGGGCTTGTGATGGTCGGCCGCGAGGGAGTTGCGGATTTCGACGACCTTGCGGTCGGCCTCCGCACTGCCGAACAGGCGGGTGAGCACCGCATGAGCCTCCGCGTCACGTCCCTTGGCGACCAGGAAGCGGGGGCTTTCCGGGATGACGAGCAGCGCCAGCAGATAGATGGCGGCCGGGATGGCCTGCAGCCAGAACATCCAGCGCCAGGCCGGGAAGCCCAGCCAGAACTCGGACGTCGAGCCACCGGCATAGCGCGCCAGCACGAAGTTGGCGACGAACGCGCCGGTAAGGCCGGTGATGATCATCACCTGCTGCACGCTCGAAAGCCTCCCACGGATCGAAGCGGGAGTGACTTCCGAGATATAGACCGGGGAGATCACGCTCGCGGCGCCGACGCCCAGGCCGCCGACGATGCGGGCGAGGATGAAGACCAGCGAGCCATTGGCAGCGCCGGCAAGTACGGCGCTGACCAGGAACAGCACCGCCGACAGCATCATCACGTTGCGGCGGCCGATCGCGTCGGCCAGCCGTCCCGCGCCAAAGGCGCCGATGGCGGAGCCCACAAGGATGGCGCCGACGTTGACGCCGATGCCCAGGCGGCCGAGGTCGAATGCCGACTCCAGCCCCTTTTGCGTGCCGTTGATCACGCCCGAATCATAGCCGAACATGAAGCCGCCGATCGTCGCCACTGCGACGATTGCGGCGATGAAGCCGTGGTTGGTGGCGATGCCTGCCCCCCCCTGCCCCGGTCCCCTAAAGCTGTCAGTCATCGTCTCTCCTCGCCCGGCCCACGCCGGATTCATCGTTTGTGCGGCTTCTTGCTCCCCGCGGCTGGTCGCGCTCGAGGTGGCCAACTGCCCGTCCGCCTTAACCTGTTATCGCTATCAAGTTGCCGGCTGCCGTCAAGCGCCGAGCGCGCGTGGCCGGCGACGCGGCGGCGCGTCCGATTGACGGCGGATCAGCGTGTAATCGAGAACCTGCTGCTCTGCGGCGCCATCCAGCCGCTTCTGCTGGCGCAGGGTGGCGACAAGCAGTTCCACCGCGGCGCGGGCCATGTTGGCGATCGGCTGGTGGATGGTCGTCAATTCCGGCCAGATCGCGGTCGCCAAGGTGGTATCGTCGAAGCCGCAGACGGTAAGGTCACCAGGCACGTCGAGGCCGCGGCGATGCGCGATCGCAACCGTCGCTGCCGCCATGTCGTCGTTCGATGAAAAGATTGCGGTGGGCGGCTCCGGCAGGTCCAGCAACTGCTCGGCCGCGTCCAGCCCGGAGCGGTAGGTGAACAGCCCGTCGACGATCAGCGCCGGATCCTCGGCCATGCCGGCAGCGGCCAGCGCTTCCCGGAAACCCTCGAGCCGCTGCGCACTCGCGGACAGGTTGGGGTTGCCCGCGATGAACCCGATGCGGCGATGCCCCAGATCCATGATGTGCCGGGTCATCATCGCCGCGGCCTCGCGATCGTCGATGCGGATCGCCAGCTGGTTTTCTGCGGGCAGGCCGGTGGCGACGGCGACCGTCGGGATCCGCGCCGATCGGAGCAGCGAGAGCAGCGCCGGCGCCTCGCACAAGGGAGGCGGCAGGATGATGCCGTCGATGCCGCCGCGCACCAGATGCTGGGCGACCTCGAGTTCATGTTCGCCGAGTTCGCACCGCTCCACGACGATCTGGACGTCGCTGCGGCTCGCCTGGTCCAGGCTGCCAAGCAGGAACTCGCTCAGGAAGCCGGCGCTCGGGTTACTGTACAGCAGGCCGATCCGGACCTGCCCTGCCCCGGCCAAGCTGCGGGCAGCCCGATTGGGCGCATAGTTGAGTTCCGAGATGGCCGCATTGACGGCGTCCCGTGTTGCCGGCCGGACGTTCGCCTCGCCGTTGATGACGCGCGACACCGTCATCGGAGACACTCCGGCTCGCCGGGCGACGTCGCTGATGGTGGGGGCCGAACCCGCGCGGCGGGAAGAACGTGTCGGTGCGGCGGAGATCGGGTCCATGGGGCGGTTGGCGCATTCCAGGTTCGAGACCGCGCAGGCATGAACGCAAGCGGCAGGATGGGCAAGAGCGACGCGCGTGTGCAATCTCCTTGCAGGCGCCGAAATCCCGCAATATGGTAGCGCTATCTAGGTTGCGTCAGCGGCCCGAGGCCTCGCAAGAAGGTCCGAAAAGAGGAAGGAGAGCCTGAATGCGCCTGCGCCTACAACTCTGTCTGGCGACCGCCGCCATTGCCGCTACGGCAACGCTGGCCGGCGCGCAGACCCACACCGCAGCTCAGCATGCGACGCATGCCGAAGCACGTAGCCCCGAGGGGCGCCGGTACGTGGCGCAGCCGCTGGTGACCGACAAGTTCTTCGCCGATCCCTCGGCGCACGTCTTCAACGGGAAGCTCTACGTCTATCCCAGCCATGACGTCGATGCGGGGATCCCCAACGACGACCTGGGCAACCAATATGCCATGCACGACTATCACGTGCTGAGCATGGATCGCGTCGGCGGCCCGGTGACGGTGCATCCGGTCGCGATCGACGTGAAAGACATTCCCTGGGCCTCCAAGCAGACCTGGGCGCCGGACGCTGCGTACAAGAACGGCACCTATTATCTCTACATGCCGGCGCGCGACAAACAGGGCATCTTCCGCATCGGCGTCGCGACGTCCAAGTCGCCGACCGGGCCCTTCAAGGCCGAGAAGGAGCCGATCCGCGGCAGCTACTCCATCGACCCGGCCGTGTTCACCGACACGGACGGCGCAAGCTACATGTACTTCGGCGGCATCTGGGGCGGCCAGCTCCAGCGCTGGACGACGGGACGCTATGATCCGAACGGCGGCGACACCGACCTGAAGCAGGACGACAAGCGCGCGATCGCACCCAAGATCGCCCGCATGTCCGCCGACATGAAACAGTTCGCCGAAACCCCGCGTGACGTCGTCATCTTGGACGAGGCCGGCAAGCCCGTCCTGGGCGGCGACCACGACCGGCGCTTCTTCGAGGCGGCGTGGACGTTCAAGCGCGGCGGCAAATACTACTTCACCTACTCCACGGGTGACACGCACTTCCTGAACTATGCGATCGGGGACTCGCCCTATGGGCCGTTCCGCTACACGGGGCACATCCTGAAGCCGGTGCAGGGTTGGACGTCGCATCACTCGATCGTCGAGTTCCAGGGCCGCTGGTGGTTGTTCTATCACGATACCCAGCTATCCGATAAGAACCACCTGCGCTCGGCCAAGGTGACCGAACTGACCTTCAACACGGACGGCACGATCCAGCTGATCGATCCGTTCAAGGACTGATCGGCCCATGTTCCTCGGCATCGATATCGGCACCTCCGGCGTCAAGGCGGTGGTGCTGGACGAACACGGCGCAGTCGTTGGCCAGGGTACCGCCGCGCTCAGCGTGCAACGGCCCCAGCCGCTCTGGTCGGAGCAGGATCCGGACGCCTGGTGGCATGCCACCACGGCGGCGGTGCAGGCGATCGATCCGGCGGTGCGGCGAGCCGTGCGGGGCATCGGGCTCGCCGGCCAGATGCACGGCGCGACGGTCCTGGGCGCAGACGACACGCCGCTGCGGCCGGCGATCCTCTGGAACGATGGCCGCTCCTATGCGGAATGCGCGGAGCTCGAGGCAGCGGTCCCCGAGCTGCACGCGATCGCCGGCAACCTTGCGATGCCGGGGTTCACGGCACCCAAGCTCCAGTGGCTCCGCCACCACGAGTCCGCGGTCTTCGACCGCATCGCCACCGTGCTGCTGCCCAAGGACTATGTCCGACTGAAGATGACCGGCGAGAAGGCTTCCGACATGTCGGATTCGGCGGGCACCCTGTGGCTCGACGTGGCGGGCCGGCGCTGGAGCGACACGCTGCTCGCGGCCACCGGCCTCACCGAGGCGCAGATGCCGCAGCTGGTGGAAGGGAGCGACATTGCCGGCCGGCTGCTCCCCGACATCGCCGCGTTGTGGGGCATGGCCGAGGTGCCCGTCGCTGGTGGCGGCGGCGACAATGCCGCCGGTGCTGCCGGTGTCGGCGCGGTGCGCGACGGCGACGCCCTGCTCTCGCTCGGCACGTCGGGCGTCATCTTCGTGGCGACGGACCAGTTTCGGCCGAATGTCGCCGGCGCAGTCCACGCCTTCTGCCACTGCCTGCCGGCCATGTGGCACCAGATGGCGGTCCACCTGTCGGCTGCGGCCTGCATCGATTGGGTGGCGCGCCTGACCGGCGCCGCCGGTGCCGCCGACCTGTTTGCCCGCGCCGAACGCGCCGGTCCGGCGTCCGGGCCGGAGATCTTCCTCCCCTATCTCTCCGGTGAGCGGACGCCGCATAATGATGCGCAGGTGCGCGGTGCGTTCCTGCGGCTCGACCATGACACCAGCCCGGAACGGCTGGCGCAGGCGGTGCTGGAAGGCGTCGGCTTCGCCCTTGCCGACGGCGTGCGCGTCCTGCGCGAAGCCGGAACCACCATCGATCGCCTGTCGGTGATCGGGGGTGGCGCCCGTTCGCGCTACTGGGGCGAGACGCTTG
Organism: Sphingomonas sp. MJ1 (PH-R8); assembly: GCF_048058635.1. NCBI lineage: Bacteria > Pseudomonadati > Pseudomonadota > Alphaproteobacteria > Sphingomonadales > Sphingomonadaceae > Sphingomonas > Sphingomonas sp. MJ1 (PH-R8). The sequence goes on along the minus strand of NZ_JBBEFX010000014.1, from coordinate 41,315 downwards.
CGGCAGCGATGGACGTGACGCTTGTCTACCTGCAGGGCGGCGAAGTTGGGCCTGCCTTGGGTGCCGCCCGTCTCGCCCAGCTTGCCCTCGATGGCGGCACCGCCGCAGACGTGTGCCAGGCACCGCCCGTCGCCCACGTCATTGAACCCGATCCAGCGCTCGTCGAGCGCCTGGCCCCCAAGCGCGCCACCTTCCGCGACGCCTATCCCCGCATAAGGAACCTGTGATGGCCGAGTTCTTCGCCGACATTCCCCAGATCCGCTACGAGGGTCCCGATAGCGAGAACGAACTCGCCTATCGCTTCTACGACAAGAACCGCGTCGTGCTCGGCAAGACGATGGAGGAGCATCTGCGCTTCGCCGCGTGCTTCTGGCACACCTTCTGCTGGCCCGGCAGCGACGTGTTCGGTGGCGGCACCTTCAACCGCCCCTGGCATCGCGGTGCCAACGACAGCAACGCAGCGGCGCAGAAGCGTGAGGTGGCGTTCGACTTCTTCCAGAAGCTCGACGTGCCCTTCTACTGCTTCCACGACGTCGACGTGATGGCGGACGCCGCCAACGTGGCGGAGCATCGCCGCTACTTCGCCGAAGCGATCGATCACCTTGAAAAGCTGCAGGCGTCCTCCGGCCGCAAGCTGCTGTGGGGCACCGCCAACCTGTTCAGCCACCCCCGCTATGCCGCCGGCGGCGCGACCAACCCGGACCCGGAAGTGTTCGCGTTCGGCGCGATGCAGGTCCGCGACGCGCTGGAGGCGACCCATCGCCTCGGCGGCACCAACTATGTGCTGTGGGGCGGCCGCGAGGGCTATGAGACGCTGCTCAACACCGACCTAAAGCGCGAACTCGACAATCTCGGCCGCTTCCTGAACCTGGTGGTCGAGCACAAGCACAAGATCGGCTTCACCGGCACGATCCTGATCGAGCCGAAGCCGCACGAGCCGACCAAGCACCAGTACGACTTCGACACGGCGACCGTGTACGGCTTTCTGAAGCGCTATGGCCTGGAGAACGAGGTCCGCGTCAACATCGAGGCGAACCACGCCACGCTGTCCGGCCACACCTTCGAGCACGAGATCGCGACCGCAGGCGCGCTCGGCATCTTCGGCTCGATCGACGCCAATCGGGGTGACCCGCAGAACGGCTGGGACACCGACCAATTCCCGAACTCGGTCGAGGAAATGACGCTGGCGATGCTGGAGATCCTGCGCGCCGGGGGCTTCACCACCGGCGGTTTCAACTTCGACGCCAAGGTCCGCCGCCAGTCGATGGACGCCGTCGACCTCTTCTACGGGCACATCGGCGGGATCGACGTGGTGGCCAAGGGCCTGTTGAATGCCGCAGCCCTGATCGAGGACGGTCGCCTGGATGCGTTCAAGGCGGAGCGCTACGCCGGCTGGACCGGCCCGTTCGGCGAAAAGATCGCCGACCTCGATCTGGCCGGGATCGCGGACCTGGCGGTCGAGCAGTCGATCGACCCGCAGCCGCGCTCGGGCCGCCAGGAGCGGATCGAGAACCTCATCAATCGCTTCATCTGACAAGGCCTTTCTCCGGGCGAGCGTGCGCTCGCCCGGAGGAGCCAATCGGCCACCGCGGGTTGGGGCGCATGCCCCTTCCCCACGGCGGCAATGCTGCTAGCTTCGCCCCGAAGCCCCATCCGAGGACGCGCCACACCGCAACATCCGATAGTCGCCTAGCTTTGCGCTTGTGCGTGCGCCTTCCCGATCGATCGACCCGAACGCCAGGGAGCCTGCTATGGAAGTTGCACGACGTGATCTCATCCTATCGGCCGCCGCACTCGCACTTAGTCCCCGCGCCTTCGCGGCCGAGCGCCCGAACCGCCCCTTGGGCTATGCGATCGTAGGCCTCGGCTACTACGGCCTAGGCGTCATCATCCCGCAGTTCGCCAATTGCGAGCACAGCCGCCTGGCCGCGGTCGTGAGCGGCGATCCCGCCAAAGCAAAGAAGGTGGCAGCCGAACACGGCCTGTCCCCGCGCTCCATCTACTCCTACGCGAACTTCGACCGGATCCGCGACAATCCGGACGTCGACGTCGTTTATGTCTGCCTGCCCAATTCGATGCACGCCGAATATACGATCCGCGCCGCCAAGGCGGGCAAGCACGTGATGTGCGAAAAGCCGATGGCCGTCTCCGTCGCGGAGTGCGAGGCGATGATCGCGGCCTGCAAGACCGCCAACCGCAAGCTGATGATCGGCTATCGCTCCCATTTCGAGCCGTTCAACCTGGAGGCCATGCGGCTGGCACGCGCCGGTGAGGCAGGAAAGATCCGCTACGTTCGGTCCGAACACGGCTTCGTCCAGGGCGACCCATCGGCGTGGCGGCTGAAAAAGGCGATGTCGGGCGGCGGCTCGCTGATGGACATGGGGATCTACAGCCTGCAGGCGGCTCGCTACATGACGGGCGAGGAGCCCGTGGCGGTGACCGCGCGGGAATCGACCGACCGCAAGGACCCGCGGTTCACCGAGGTCGAGGACATCCTCGACTGGACGCTCGAGTTCCCCTCGGGCGCGATCGGCAGCTGCCAGTCCATGTACAGCGCCAACCAGAACCACATCCTGCTGATGGGCGACAAGGGCCGAATCGAGCTGGAGCCGGCGACCCGCTACGACGGCCAACGCATGTGGCTGGGTAAGGATGGACGCGAGCGCGAGGTGACGCCGCCGCCGGGTCCGGGCAAGACGCAGTTCGCGGGCCAGCTCGACCATCTCGCTCAGTGCGTCCGCACCGGCCGTGAGCCGATCGTCTCGGGCGAAGAGGGGCTGCGCGACATGCGCATCGTCGAGGCAATCTACCGCTCCGCGCGAGAGGGGCGCACCGTTCGCCTCGACGGGCGCGGCTGACCTGCGGAGGGCGGCGCGCGACTAGAAGACCGGCGGACCACCGGCGCGTCCGCCGGAGCGGGAACCCCGGAAACGACAACGCCGCCCCGAGGGGCGGCGTTGCGCGTTCTTCGTGCGGATGGCGGCGCTTAGAAGCGTCCGCGCACGCCGACCAGGACGGTCCGGCCTGGATTATATTCGCTGAACGTGGCGTTCGGGAACTGGAAGTACGAGCTCTGTGCTTCCTTGTTGATGTTGATCACGTTCACCACGACGGTCGGCAGATAGTCGTTGCCGAGGATCTTGCCGAGATCGATGTTGCCCGAGAAATCGAGCTGACCGTAGTTGCGGCCGATGATCGCGGCATCCGGGATACCGTTCTGGTTCAAGCCCGAGTTCACCGAACCTTCGTTGTAGGTGTAGGTCAGGCGTGCCGACAGGCCGTTGCCTTCGTAGTAGCCGGTCAGCGTGTAGGTGGTCGGCGAGACGCCCAGGGCGACCGGCGCAACGGTTCCCTCGCCGCGCTGATCGATCAGGGTAAGGTTGCCCTGCACGCCGAAGCCTTCGACGCCGATCAGGCGGGTGGCGAAGTCGAGCGGCTGGGTGACCTGGAACTCGAGACCGTTGACCTTGAGCTTGCCGTCGGCGTTCACCTGCTGCTGAAGCTGGATCGGAACGTCCTCAGGCCGGATACCTGCCGGGGTGGCGCGATCGATCAGAGCCTGCTGCTGCGCCGCGGTGAGCGAAGCGAAGGTGATCCCGAAGGGCGCCAGCGTCGAGAACGGCGCAGTGGTGATGCCGTTGATCGTGAAGCCGGTGATCGACTTGCGGAAGGCCGCAAACGCGATCACGCCTTCGCCACCCGTGTAATATTCGAAGCCGAGGTCGATGTTGTCCGAGATGTACGGGTCGAGCGCGTTGTTCCCGAGCGTGCCGACGTCCGCCGACGGCTGTACAAACGATGCACCCGGCAGCAGCTGGTTGGGGTCCGGACGGGTCATCGTCCGCGAGATCGAGGCACGGGCCACCGCCTTGTCGCCGAAGCTGTAGGCGAGGCTCGCCGACGGCAGGAAGTTCGAATAGAGGCGCTGCGTCCGCGCGAAGTTCACGATCGTCGGATAGCAGGAGCCGTCGAGCACGAACGTGGGGCTCTCGCCGGGGCAGGTAACGCCGCCCCGGACGTTCAGCGGGTTCGGAATCGTGGTCCGGCCGCCGACCCGCTGGTCGGTACGAACATAGCGGATGCCGCCGTTCAGGCGCAGCGTGTCGCCGTCGCGCACATCGAACACGCCGTTCATTTCGATGAACGTGCCGGTCACCTTTTCGCGGATCAGGCCGCCGTTGGCGCCGCTGCTGCCGGCACCGGTCTCCGTCGCCCCGGCAAGCAACTCGTTATAGTTGGTCGCATCCTTGAACCTGTTCCAGTCGACCGTGACGAAGCCGGCGCCGGTGGGCATGAGGAAGCCTGGCACCGCCGCGGTCGGAACCAGCGACCCGCCATAGCTGAGCGGCGGCAGTCCGGTCGAGAAGCCGGTCCCGTAGGCCGGATAGGACGGATAGCCCGGGGGCGTCGCCGTACCGGGCAGGTTGGCACCGTCGCAGACCGGCTGACGGTTCGGGCCGGGCAGGACGACATTGGGATTGTTGCCGCAAACCGCTGCCTGCCACGGGTTGGTGTTGTCGAACGGCGTGATCCGCCGGCTGGTGTCGTCATAAGCCGCGCCGACGCGGACGCTGAAGCGCGACTCATCGCCGAACAACAGGCTGCCGCGGACGCCCTTGGTCTCGGTCTCGCGCTCTTCGCCGTTGAGGTTCAGGCGGCCGCCGCCGGCCCAGCCGAAGCTGGCCGGATTGTTCAGGTCGATGTTGGGCGAGATGTCAGGGATGCCGCCGTCGTTGGTGTAGTCCACCGTCACGCCGCTGTTTGGGGGCGTGATGACGAGGACGGTCGGGCTTTCCCGACGGAAGGTGCTCTTCGTATAGTTCGCCTGCAGGTCGCCCTTGATGAAGTCGTTGATGACGAACTCCATACCCGGGTTGACGCCCCAGTAATCCTGACGGTCCTTGTACGGGCGGAATTCGAGGAAGAACTGCGAATTGGCGTAAGTACCGCTGGTGACGGTGCACCCGTCCGAACAGTCGGACTTGTCGTAGGTGGTGTTGAGCGGGATGGCGGCGCCATTGCGGACCGCCCAGTTCATTGCCGAACGCTGGAAGTCGGTGTCCCGCTTGGCGTACATGCCATCGACATAGAAGTGCAGCGCATCGCTCGGCCGCCATTCCACGGACACCAGGCCATTGTAGCGGGTGCGTTCCCCGATCTCGGTACGCGGGCGGCCAAGACGCGGCAGCAGGCCGTTGTCGAGCTGCTCGATCGTGGCGCCCGGGTTGTTGGCGAGGAGAAACGCCTGGTCGATCACCGTGCCGGGGGTCAGGCCGTTGCCGGCGTTGACCGGAACGGTGCCGGGGATAGTCCAGTTGCCGCCGCCGGTGTTGTTGCGGGTCGGGCTGCTGCTCTGCGCGGCGGTCAGGTTCGGGTTGGTCCAGCCGATCGTCTCGAAGCCGTCGACCCGGAAGCGGTTCTTGACCGCCGCGCCGCCGACCAGGATGCCGAAGTCGCCGAACGTGGCGCTCGCCAGGACGTGCCCACGATAGCCCCACTTGTCGGCCGAGCTCACCTTCGAACCCTGGAGACCGTAGCTGATATAGGGCTTGGGATTGTCGAAGGGCCGAGCCGAGCGCAGGTTCACGGTACCGGCCGCACCGCCTTCGATCTGGCTGGCCGTGGGCGACTTGCTGACGGTCAGCTGGGTGAACAGCTCGGTCGGGATCAGGTCGAGATCGACCTCGCGGTTCGTGCTCTGCGCATCGAACCGCACGGACGCGATGGCAACCGGTGCGCCGTTCAGCAGCACGCGGGTGAAGTTGGTGCCCAGGCCGCGGATCGCGACGTTGGCGCCTTCGCCCGTCACTTCACGGCTGATGGTGACGCCCGGGATGCGGTTCACCGATTCCGCGATGTTCGTGTCCGGGAACTTGCCGATGTCCTCGGCGAAGATCGTGTCGGTGAAGCCGATCGAGTTGCGCTTGGCGTTGGTCTGGCTCTGCAGGGATGCGCGGTAGCCCGTAACGACGATGTCTTCGTTACCGGTGGCAGAAGGGTCCGCCGGTGCCTGCGCCGCGTCGTCGATGGCGGTAGGCTGGGTCTGCCCGGCGCCGTCCTGGGTCGGGGCGCCTGCTTCCGTGGTGGCGCTGCTCGAGGAAGAGGCGGTGGGCTCTCCCTGCGTCTGAGCCATGGCAGGCCAAGCGGCGGTGGTAAGCAAAAGCGCGGCAAAGCCGCTCGCGCGGCGAATCGGTACAGTCCGCATGGGTTCCTCTCCCTGTGAAGCCGGGGCGTGGACCGCCCTCGTTTCTGGATGTGCTATGCTTTACTGGTAGCGCTACCCAGCGCAAGCACGTTTTTTACCCGACGTTGCTGTCGATGTTCGCATTGCAGCCCGGTGTCACCTTGCAGACACGTCGACCTCTTGAGCCACCCGCCGGAGGTACGTCACCGGTAGCGGTACAAACGTACTCTCTGGATCCCCCATTGCCCCGCCGGCAGCCGGATGTGGCGCCCCTGGTGCGTCTGGTCGCCGTTCAGCAGGCGTCCCGCCACCCACTGGCCGGCGGCGTTGAACACGCCCTCTTCCGCGCGCTCGATCCCGGCAAGCGACGGCCCCTCCCCCGCACCGGCGAAGGTGACCGTAATCCCCTGCCCCGCGATCAGATACTCGTCCGCTCCGATCTGGATCACCATGCCGCCGTAGCCGGCGGTTTCCGGCGTCATCGTGGGCCGCTCGATGTCTGCGAAGGCGACGGTGAAGCGGTAGTTGCCCACCCGCCGGACCTGCGGCTCGTAATCGAGCGAATCGTCGTAGCGCTGCCGCGGCTTGAAGCCAGCGATCCGGTCGCTGCCCTGCGCCTGCAGGATGTGCGGCTGGAGCTGGCGAAGCACGCCATATGCCGCGCCGAGTTGACCCGGCGCATCGTCCACGGAGTCGATCGAGAACGGCCCGAAGCCGATAGCGTCCCGCTCGCCAAAGGCATAGAAGGCGTTTGCCGGCACGATCGGATTGTCGGCGTTGTGCGCCTCCGGCACGAACAGCGGATTGTCCGGCCGGTGATAGCGATCGACGATCTGGGTGAAGTTCGAGAAATAGATGTCGGGCGCGAGCAGGTCGATCGAGGGCGCCCCTGCCTTCCACACGTCGATCAGGTGCGGCAACGGGCCGCCGCTCGGATATTGGCCGGGCGCGCGTCCCGGTCGATTGAGCGCGACGTTCACGTACATCGGCAGCGCGTAGGCCGCCTTGCCCGCGCGGGCGAGCGCATCGGCGAAGCGCGCATAGTGCCACGCGGTGAATACCTCCGCCGCGGCGTCGCCGTCGCCGAACAGCTCCGTCCAGCTGCCCTGGGTGCGAGCACCGCGCTCCAGCCACATCGCCTTCATCTCCGGCACCAGCGTGTCGCGGTGCTGGACGAGATAGGTGGTGAGCTCCGCCGGCACCGGCTGCGCAAAGGCTGCATTGGCGGCGGGGGAATAGTCCCGCGCCACCGGCAGCATGCCGATCTCGTTCTCCACCTGCACCATCACGACGGTGTTCCGTTCGCCATCGACGGCCTTCAGGTGTGCGAGCATCGCCGCATAGGCGCGGGCATCCGCTCGGATCATCTCCTCGCCAAAGGTCGACAGGATCTCCACCGACTGCCCGTTGGGCAGCCCCGCCCGCGGGAAGCGCGCCTGATCGCGCTTCACCCATCCGGGCACATAGGTGGACATGGAGTTCTTGTAGGCGCCGAACCAGAGCAGCACGAGCTTCAGGTCGTTCGCGCGCGCCTCGCGGATCATGGAGTCGAGGCTCGACCAGTCGAACCGGCCCTCGACCGGCTCGATCAACTCCCAGGATACTGGCGCCAGCACCGTGTTGAGGTTCATCGCGCGCAGCTTGGCCCAGTGCGGCGCCATATAGGTCGCGCTGGAGGCTGCCGAATTGCTCAGCTCCCCCGCGATCAGGAGCATCGGCTTGCCGCCGACGACAAGCTGGGTCGCCTCGCCGTTGCGCTCGAGGCGCGGCGTCTCGGCCAGAACAGGCGTGGCGATGAGGAGCGTTGCACCCAGGCTTGCAGCGATATGCTTCACGTGAGTTCCCTTGTTCGGTCGGCGACGGCGGAGAAGGCTCATTGCGCGATCTTCACGTCGCGGTAGCGCGGGTTGAGGAGGTGGAAGACCAGCAGCGCGACCAGGTAGGCGAAGCCGCAGGCGACGAAGAACGGGCCGTAGCTGCCGACCTTGTCGAGCAGCGCACCCAGCGTCTTGGAGGCCAGGAAGCCGCCGACCGCGCCCGCGAAGCCGCCCAGGCCGATCAACGTTCCCTGGGCATAGCGGGGGAACTGGTCCCCCGGCAGCGCGAACAAGTTGGTCGAGAAGCCCTGGTGCGCCGCGCAGGCGAGCCCGATCAGCGCGACGGCGATCCAGATGCTGCTCGCCTGTGCTGCAAACATCACCGGCAGGGCGAACAGCGCACACACGAACATCGCGCGCTTGCGGGCGCTTCCCGCGGAGGCACCCCGCTTCAGCTGGCGCGACGAGTACCAGCCGCCCGCCACCGCACCCAGGTCCGCCAGGATGTAGATCGCCACCAACGGCGGGCCGAAGCTCTTCAGGTCGTAGCCGTAGCGGGTGTGAAAGAAGTCCGGCAGCCAGAAGAGGAAGGTCCACCACACCGGATCGATCAGGAAGCGGCCGGCCATGTACGCCCAGGCCTCGCGATGACGCAGTACGGACAGGAAGCCTGCACGACCGTTGTCGTCCGCCGGCTCCGCCTCGATCCAGGCGCGCTCCTCGGTCGTGATGCGCGGATGGCGGCCCGGCGGATGATAGAGGCGCCACCAGGCGACGAGCCAGACGATGTTGAAGAGGCCGGTGACGATGAACGCCCAGCGCCAATCCAGGATCAGGTCGGCGACGATGAAGCCGACCAGCAACGGGGTCACCACCGCGCCCACGTTCGCGCCGGCGTTGAAGATGCCGATCGCGAGCGCGCGTTCCTTCTTGGGGAACCATTGCGAGGCGGCAGCGAGTGCGGAGGGATAGGTCCCCGCCTCGCCGAACGCGAGCGGGATGCGGGCGACGACGAAGCCGGCGGTGGAGGTGACCAGCGTCTGCGCGAAATGCCCGACCGTCCAGCTGCCCATCGCCAGCAGATAGCCCCACCGCGGGCCTACCCGGTCGATCAGCCAGCCGAACAGCAGGAAGCCGACGCCATAGAAGACCTGAAAGTAGCCGGTGATGTCGGCATAGCCGGAGTTGGTCCAGCCGTAGAGGCCCTGCAACTGCGGCTTCAGCACGCCCAGCACCAGCCGGTCGATGTAGCTGAGCACCACGGCGGTGAAGAGGAGGCCGCAGATCACCCAGCGGATGCGCCCGCGCGGCGGCCGCACCGCATGCGCGGCGGTTTCCGGCGCCTGTGCGGCGGCCTGGGTGAACTCGCTCACCTCACCAGCTCCACAAGGTACCGTCCTCCAGCCGGTTCACCGGCAGGAAGGCGCGTTTGTACGCGTGGGTGCTCGCCAGTTCCTCGTCGATGTCGACGCCCAGGCCGGGCTTGTCGCCCGGATGCATCAGCCCGTTGGCAAAGGAATAGGCGTGCGGGAAGACGCGGTCGGTCTCCTCCGTGTGCGGCATGTGCTCCTGAATGCCGAAGTTCGGAATGGAGAGGCCGAAATGCAGCGCCGCGGCCATGCAGATGGGGCTGAGATCGGTCGCGCCATGGCTGCCCGTGCGCACCTGATACAGGTCGGCGAGCGCCGCGATCCGGCGCATGTGGGTGATGCCGCCGGCATGGACCACGGTCGCCCGGATATAGTCGATCCACTGGTTCTCGATCAGCGTCTTGCAGTCCCAGATCGAGTTGAAGATCTCCCCCACAGCGAGCGGCGCCGTGGTGTGCTGGCGGATCAGGCGGAAGGCGTCCTGGTTTTCGGCCGGGGTCGCATCCTCCAGCCAGAAGGGACGATAAGGCTCCAGGTCGCGGCCGAGCCGCCCGGCCTCGATCGGGGTCAGTCGATGGTGGATGTCGTGCAGCAGGTGGACGTCCCAGCCGAGTTCCTCTCGCGCGACCCGGAACAGCTCGGGCACGACGCGCAGATATTTGGAGGTCGACCAGATGCTCTCGCTCGGCAGGTCCGCGTCCGCGGGCTCATAGCGCTCGCCATGCTTGGCGACGCCATAGGTGGAGGGCAGCCCCGGCACGCCGCATTGCAGGCGCACGGCCAGGTAGCCCTCGTCCATCGCCGCCCTGGCTGCCGCAATCGTATCGTCGATCGTCGTGCCGTTGGCATGGGCATAGACCATGCAGCCTTCGCGCGCCGCACCACCGAGCAGCTGGTAAACGGGAAGCCCCGCGATCTTGCCCTTGATGTCCCATAGCGCCATGTCGACGGCCGCGATCGCGGTCATCGTCACAGGGCCCCGCCGCCAATAGGCGCCCTTGTAGAGGTACTGCCAGACGTCCTCGATCTGGTGTGCCTCGCGCCCAATCAGGCAGGGCACCACATGCTCGGCGAGGTAGCTGGCGACCGCGAGCTCCCGGCCGTTGAGCGTGGCATCGCCCACGCCGGTCGTGCCGTCGTCGCACTCGATCTTGAGGGTGACGAAGTTGCGCCCGGGGCTGGTGACGATGACGCGGGCTTTGACGATCTTGGGCATCGGATTCCTCAGGCGATCTTGAGCACGACGGGTTGGAGGCCGCGGCCGTTCGGGCCGAGCAGGATTTGCAATTGGCGGGTGCGACTGCCTCGCGCGTCCCATCCCGCAGCCGGAATGCGTTCGGACTGCGAGTTGCGCAGTGTCGTGATTGGACGCGCGCCAGAGGAGACTTGATTGCAGCCATACTGCCGGGCGACCGCTTCGCCCGCGCGGCTATCGAGGATCGTAGATCCGTGGCGCGCGGACGACTGGCGGTCGCTCTGCTCGGTCTTCCATTCTGCGCGCGTCACGATCCGCTCCCCGTTGCGGCCTCCGTCTTGCGCGGCTTGCCTGTTCAACTGATACCGTTACCATGGCCAGCGACGCAGCGGGCTGTCAACCGCCGCGCACCGGGAGAGAGGAATGAAGGCAATGAGGACGCTGGTGCGCGCCAGCGCCATCGCGGTGACCGCAGCCCTGCTGACGGCACCGGCCGCCGCGGAAGACGGGTACCGCCTCTGGCTCCGCACCCAGGCGCCGGCCGAGGGGCCGATTGCGATCTTGCGCCTTGGCGACACCCCCACATTGCGGCTCGCCGAAGCCGAGCTTCGTCGTGATCTGCCCGCCGCTGCGAACCTGCCGGTACTGGTAGCGCTGGCAAACGACCCTTCGGTTTCGGGGCTCCGGCTGCCGGTCGCGGAACTCGGCAATGAGGGCTATCTGGTCCGCCCCGTCTTGCTCGGCGGGCGTCCGGTGCTGTTGGTCATGGGCAACACCGATCGAGGCGTGCTGTATGGCGCCTTCGCCCTGATCCGCCATGTCGCCAGCGGCGGACAGGTCGCAAACGCGACGCTTCGCTCGGCGCCCAAGGTGAAGCTGCGCGTCCTCAACCATTGGGACAACCTCGATGGCACGGTGGAGCGTGGCTATTCGGGCGAGTCGCTGTGGGACTGGTGGAAGCTGCCGGACTACCATGATCCTCGGTATACAGACTATGCCCGCGCCAATGCCTCCATCGGCATCAACGGCACGGTGCTGAACAACGTCAATGCGAAGGCCGACAGCCTCACCGCGCCCTATATCGCAAAGGCGGCGGCGCTGGGCGACGTGTTCCGCCCCTGGGGCATCCGCGTCTATCTCTCCGCCCGCTTCTCGGCACCGATCGAGATCGGCGGCCTGAAGACCGCGGATCCGCGCGACCCTGCCGTTGCGGCCTGGTGGAAGGCGAAGGCGGACGAGATCTATCGCGCCATCCCCGACTTCGGCGGCTTCCTCGTCAAGGCGAACAGCGAGGGGCAGCCGGGTCCGCGCGACTATGGCGCGAGCCATGCGGATGGCGCCAACATGCTCGCTGCGGCGGTAAAGCCGCATGGCGGCATCGTGATGTGGCGCGCCTTTGTCTACGCCGACACCGATCCGGAGGACCGCGCCAAGCAGGCCTATACCGAGTTCAAGCCACTAGACGGCAAGTTCGCCGACAATGTGATGGTGCAGGTGAAGAACGGCGCCATCGACTTCCAGCCGCGCGAGCCCTTCCATCCGCTGTTCGGCGCCATGCCCAAGACGCCGCTGATGATGGAGTTTCAGATCACCAAGGAGTATCTCGGGCAGGCGACCCACCTCGCCTATCTGGGGCCGCTCTTCACCGAGGTGCTGGAGGCGAAGACGGGGCGCGGCAAGGAGACGGTGGCGAGCGTCGTCGACGGCGAGAGCGAGCGCCACCAGCTGACCGGCATGGCCGGCGTCGCGAACATCGGCGACGATCGCGACTGGACCGGGGGCACGTTCAACCAGGCGAACTGGTACGCATTCGGACGGCTGGCATGGGACCCGTCGCTCGATGCGGCGGCCATAGCACGCGAATGGGCGCAGCAGACGTTCGGCACCGATCCGCGGGTCGTGGACCCGGTCGTCGACATGATGATGCGCTCGCGCGAGGCGGTGGTGGACTATACCGGGCCCTTGGGCCTCGCGCACGTCATGGCGACCGGACACCATTACGGGCCGGGTCCGTGGGTGAGCGAGCTGCAGCGGCCTGAATGGAATCCCGTCTACTATCATCGCGCCGATCGCCGGGGGATCGGCTTCGACCGCACCCGGACAGGCAGCAACGCGGTCGCGCAATATGCGCCGGCGGTGGCGAAGCTCTATGCGAACCCGCGTACAACCCCTGAGAGCGAGCTGCTGTGGTTCCACCACCTCCCCTGGGACTATCGCCTGAAAAGCGGCGAGACGCTTTGGGAGGGGATGGTGCGCCGCTACGACCGCGGCGTGGCCACCGTGGCGGCGATGCGGCGTGAATGGGACGGACTGCGCGCGCTGGTGGATGCGGAACGCTGGGAGAAAACGGCAGCTTTCCTCGCCATCCAGGAGCGCGAGGCGCGCTGGTGGCGCGACGCGAGCCTCGCCTATTGGCAGTCGGTGAACGGGCTGCCGCTCCCGGCCGGGGCAGCGGCGCCCGAGCACGACCTCGCCTGGTACAGGGCGCAGAGCTTCCCCCATGCGCCCGGCAATCCGCATTGATCCGCCACCAACCCCGGCATTGAGGAACCACCCGATGGCAACAGCTTGGAAGACGACGATTGCGGCCGCCGCCCTTCTTCTGGCCGGCGGCGCTGCCGACGCGCGCACCAGCGCCACCCGCTGGATCGCGAGCTGGGGCTCGGCACAGATGATCCCGGAGGGCGAGAATGCGCTGCCGGCGGATGCGACACATGCCGTCACCCTGCGCCAGGTGGTCCGCCTCTCGGCAGGCGGCGGCGAGATCCGCGTGCGGTTTTCCAACCGCTTCGGCACGCGTCCGCTGCCGATCGGCGCGGCGCATGTCGCCCGCGCGGCAAAGCCGGGGACCCCGCGGGTTGAAGGCGGCGTGGCGCTCACCTTCTCGGGTCACGCGGATGCCGTGATTCCGGCCGGGGCGGAAATCTATTCGGATCCGGTATTGCTGAACCTCGCGCCCGGCGCGGACCTCGCCATCAGCCTCTACCTGCCCGAGGCACCGGAACCGCAGACCGGCCACCCCGGGGCGCGCGCGACGAGCTTCCTTCTGACCGGCCAGCATGTCGCGGACACGGACCTGCCCGGCGCGCGGCCCACCACCCGGTGGTACCTGATCGCCGACGTGGAGGTGGCGGCCGCAACGAACGTCGGCACGGTGGTGGCGATCGGCGACTCCATCACGGACGGCTATGGTGTCGAGCCGGAGCGGAACACCCGCTGGACCGACGTCTTCGCGCAACGGCTGCGGAGCGAAGCGCGGACACGGGGCATTGGCGTGGTCAACGCGGGGATCGGCGGCAACCGTATCCTTCTCGATGGACTCGGCCCCAATCTGATGGCCCGCTTCGATCGGGACGTGATCGCCCGCAGCGGCGTCCGCTGGGCGGTCGTGCTGGAGGGGATCAACGATCTCGGCACCCTCACCCGCGACGCCCCGGCGACCCCGGAGCAGCATCGCGCGCTGGTGCGGCAGATCACCGCCGCCTACCGCCAGCTCGCCGAGCGTGCGCACGCCCATGGCATCAAGCTGATCGGCGGAACGGTCATGCCGTTCGGGGGCAACAGCTATTATCACCCCGCGCCCGAACTGGAAGCGGCGCGACAGGAGATCAACCGCTTCATCCGCACCTCCGGCACGTTCGACGCGGTCCTCGACTTCGACAAGGTGATGCGCGACCCGGCACAACCGGATCGGCTCGCCCCGGCGCTCGACTCCGGCGATCACCTCCACCCGTCCGAAGCGGGCTATCGGAAGATGGGCGAAGCGGTGCCGCTGGGCCTGTTCTCATAGGCGCACGCGCGAGCGGGCGGAGCGCGAAGTCGCGCCGGCCCTTGCGCGCGGGGCGGTCAGCAGCGACACGTGCGGCTTCACCAGAACAGTGGATCCCCATGCGCCGCTTCCTCCTTGCTTCCGCCCTGCTCGCCGCGCCCGCCATGGCCGCGCCGGACGCGCCCTCGCCGATCCTGACGACGCCGGATGCGCGCGACGTGCTCACCTATGCGCGTCCGGAGATCGCGCGGGTGACGCATGTCGACCTCGACCTCGTCGCCGACTTTGCGAGCCGCACGATGCGGGGCACCGCGACCCTCGACATCCTGGCGCGCCCGGACGCGCGCGAGATCGTGCTGGACGACAAGGGGCTGGTCATCAGCCGCATCACCGATGGCGCGGGGAAGCCCCTCAAATGGACGGTCGGCGCGGAGGACCCGTACAAGGGCGCGCCGCTGACCGTCGCGATCGGAAAGGCCCGCCGGGTGGTCATCACCTATAGCTCGCGCCCCGACGCGCGGGCGCTCGGCTGGCTGCCGCCCGAGCTCACGGCCGGCAAGCGCAAGCCCTACCTGTTCAGCCAGGGGCAGGCGATCAACAACCGCAGCTGGATCCCGACCCAGGACAGCCCCGGCATTCGCCAGAGCTGGAGTGCGTCGATCACGGTGCCGGCCGACCTGGTGGCGGTGATGAGCGGCGAACGGCTGACGCCCGAGGGCGAGGCTGCCGGCGAGGGCCAGCGCCGCTATCGCTTCCGCATGGACCGCAACGTCCCGCCGTACCTGATCGCGCTTGCGGTCGGCGACATCGGCTTCCGCGCGGTGGACGGCCGTACCGGCGTCTTCACCGAGCCTACCGATCTCGACCGGACGGCGTCCGAACTGTCCGACACGGGCAAGATGGTGACCACGGCGGAGGCGCTTTACGGCGCCTATCGGTGGGGCCGCTTCGACGTCCTCGTCCTCCCGCCCTCCTTCCCGTTCGGCGGCATGGAGAACCCCACCCTCACCTTCGCCACCCCGACGATCATCACTGGCGACAAGTCCAACGTCGACGTGATCGCGCATGAGCTGGCGCACAGCTGGTCGGGCAATCTCGTCACCAACGCGACCTGGTCCGACAGCTGGCTCAACGAAGGGTTCACCACCTATTTCGAGAACCGCATCGACGAGGCGCTGTATGGCCAGGAGCGGGCAGCGACGCTCGCCGACCTGTCGTGGGACGACCTCCAGCGCGACCTGAAGGAGGCGAAGCCCGAACAGACGCGGCTGCACGGCGATCCGGAAGGCACCTTCGGGCAGCTCGACTATACCAAGGGGTCGACCTTCCTGCGGACGATCGAATACACGGTCGGGCGTGCGCGTTGGGACGCCTATCTGCGCTCCTACTTCGACCGGCATGCGTTCCAGCCGCAGACCAGCGCCAACTTCCTGAAGGACCTCCGCGCCAACCTCATCCGGGGCGATAGCGCCCTGGAGGAGAAGCTGCAGCTCGACGCGTGGGTGTACCAGCCCGGCCTTCCGGCCAATGCGGTGCATGTGAAGTCGGCGACGCTCGCAAAGATCGATCAAGTCCTGGAGCGCGTGAACGGCGGCGCACCGATTGCCTCGATCGATGCGAGCCGCTGGTCGACGCAGGAATGGCTTCGTTTCCTCAACGGCCTGCCCCGCCAGCAGAGCGCAGCACGCCTGGCCGAATTGGATCAGGCGTTCCGGCTCTCCACGTCCACCAACGCCTATATCCGCTCTGCCTGGCTCGTGCTCGCGATCGGCAACCGGTACCAGCCGGCGATCGCCTCGGCCGAACAGTTCCTGCCAAGTGTCGGTCGCAACCTGCTGATCACGCCGGTCTATCGCGCGCTGAAGGCGCAGGGCGACTGGGGCATGCCGGTCGCACGACGGATCTTCGATCGGGCACGCGCGGGCTATCACCCCGTGACCGCAGGAGCGATCGCGCAACTGCTGGGTTGAGGCAGCGGCTGACGTCGGCTCGCCGACGCCGGCCGCCGGCAGGCTAGTCCTTTCCCGACACCTCGCCGCCCTCGTCCTCCTTATCCCACGGGAGGCTCAAACGTCCCCCCGCCCGGTCCCGGTACAAGGCCGAACGGGCGAGCAGCATGAACGCGACCGGGGCCGTGGAGGTCAGGAACAGCGCAATGACGATCTCGTGCACCGAAAGCCGGCCGCGCAGGACCGAGAAGCAGACGATGGAGGCGGCTACGATCAGCGCCATGCCGAGCGTGCTGCCGAGCGTCGGCGCATGGACCCGCTCGTAGAAGGTCCTGAGCCGCAGCAGGCCGAGCGAGCCCACGAGGGTCACCACGGCGCCGGAGAGGACCAGCAGCGCGACGATGAGCGCCGCCCATCCGGGCAGATCGGGCGCCTGGATCATTCGATCACCTCGCCGCGCATCAGGAACTTGGCGAGGGCGACGGTTCCCACGAAGCCGAGCAGCGCGATGATCACCGCCGCCTCCAGATAGAGCGTCCGCCCGGTCTGGATGCCGAAGGTCAGCAACAGCAGCATGGCGTTGGTATAGAAGGTATCGAGCCCGAGCACGCGATCCTGCGCGCGCGGTCCCCATGCCATGCGCAGGAAGGCGCAGAACACCGCCAGTCCGAGCAGGATCTGCGCGGCGGTGATCGCGAGCGCGAGCGCCAGGGTCGTCATGGCTCAAACGCCTGGAGCAGGAGAACTTCGTAGCGGGACTTGATCAAGGTCGCCCACTCCTCTTCGTCGATGAGGTCCAGCACGTGGAGCAGCAGCGTGCGTTTCCGCTGGTCGTACTCGACCCACAGGGTGCCCGGCGTGGCGGTGAGGATCAGCGCGAGCAGCGCCAGCCCGCCGCGTTCGGTCAGCTCCAGCGGAATGCGGACGAAGCCGGACACGCGGCCCTTCCGCGGGAACAGGATGATCGCCGCCACTGCCAGGTTCGAGCGCACCACATCGATGGCGACCAGGGCGCCGAGCTCCGCTAGCGGCGCCAGGCGAACACGCCGCCTGCGGGGCGGACGCAGCACCGCCATGGCGTGGCTACCGATCAGAGCCGCGCCGGAACCGAGCAGCAACTGGCCGACCGAAAGCGACTGCGACAGCAGCAACCACACCAGCAGCAACGCTAGGGCGAGCCCCGGATAGGGTAGCCACCGCCTCATCGGCCCGCCGCCTCCGGCCCGAGCACCGCCTCGACATAGCCGTGGCGGTCTCCCAGCGACTGGCTGGTCCGCTCCATGTACCGCATCGCAGGCCCGGCGAAGATCGTGAGGGCAAGGCAGATGCCGAGCAGCAGCCCCACCGGCAGCAGTTCGGTCACGCGCAAGGCCGGCTGGGGGCGCTCGGAAGGGGCCCAGATGAGGTCGATGCCCGCGCGCGTCGTCGCGATCAACGTCGCGAGGCCGGAACCGACGATCAGCCCGATGAGCCACCAGACGGGCGCGCCGACCGTATCCCGCAGATCCAGCAGGCCGTTGATCATCGCGAACTTGGCGAGGAAGCCGGAGAGCGGCGGCAGCCCCGCGATCAGCAACACGCAAAAGGCGAAGCCTCCGCCAAGGATCGCCACCGATGCCGGAATGACGACGCCGACCTCGCTCTCCTGCTCGATCGGCATCAGCCCGACGTACTCGTCGTCGAAGACGGGCTCGCCGCCCAGGGCCGTCGCGGCATCCCGGCGCTCGACGAGCTCGATCAACAGGTAGAAGGCGGCGACGCCAAGCGTCGAACTCACGAGATAGAAGAGCGCGCCGGCAAGGACCGAGCCCTCCCCCGCGCCTACCGCGGCCAGCAGCGTTCCGGCCGAGATGGTGAGTGAGTATCCGGCGATCCGCGACAATCTGCGCGCGGCGAGAACGCCGATGATGCCGAACGCGATCGTGCACACGCCGCCGAAGAACAGCCATTGCTGGGCGGCGCCCGCAGTCCGGCTGATCTCTGCGCCGAAGAGGAGCAGCGGTACCCGAAGCACCGCATAGACCCCGACCTTGCTCAGGATGGTGAAAAGCGCAGCTACCGGAGGCGCCGCCGCGGCATAGGTGCGCGGCAGCCAGAAGCCGAGCGGCCACATCCCCGCCTTGACCAGGAACGCGACGCTCAGGATCGCCATGCCGGCTTGCAGCATGGGCAGGTCCCGGTCGCTCACCGCGGCCACCTGCAACACCAGATGCGCCATGTTGAGCGTGCCGGTCACCCCATAGATGAGCGCCGCACCGATGAGGAAAAGCAGCGACGTCGCGACGTTGAGCGCAACATAATGGAGCGCTGCCTTGATGCGGGCCTTGCTCGACCCGTGCAGCAGCAACCCGAAGGACGCTGCCAACAGCACCTCGAAGAAGACGAACAGGTTGAACAGGTCGCCTGTCAAAAAGGCGCCGTTGAGCCCCATCAGCTGGAACAGGAACAGGGTGTGGAAGCGACGCCCGGCCTGGTCCCACCGGGTCGCCGCATAGATCAGCGCAGCGAGCCCCACACAGCTTGTGAGCACCAGCATCAGCGCCGACAGCCAGTCCAGCACCAGCACGATACCGAAGGGGCCCGGCCAGTTGCCGATGCGATAGACGAGGGTTGCGGGATCGCCGGCGAACCCTGCCCGAGCCATGCGCGTGAGCAGCAGCACCGAGAGGAGCACGAGCGCCGCGGTGGTACCGAGCGCGATGCCCCGCTTGGCCGTGCGTCGCTTCTCCTTGAGCAGCAGCAAGGTCGCGCCGGCGACCAGGGGCAGCAGGATGGGGGCGATGATCAGGTGCCCAGCCCAACCGCCGCTCATTCGCCGTCGTCCCCGTCGACATGGTCGGTGCCGGTGATGCCACGCGAGGCCAGCAACACGACCAGCAGCAAGGCGGTCATCGCGAAGGAGATCACGATCGCCGTCAGGACCAGCGCCTGAGGGAGCGGATCATCGTATCGCGCCGCTTCCACCGCACCCGACCCCACGATGGGAGGTGCATCCACCTTGAGCCGCCCCATCGCATAGATGAACATGTTCACCGCATAGGAGATGAGCGACAGGCCCAGGATCACCTGGAAGGTTCGGGGACGCAGGATCAGCCATACGCCCGACGCGGTGAGAACGCCGATGCCGAGGGCAAGAACCAGTTCCATCAGCGCTTCTCCACCCCCGTCTCCTCGCGGCCCCGCAGCGGGCGCACCGGCCTGCGGATCGACTGGTGTGCGATGGCGATGAGGATCAGCGCCGTCGCCCCCACGACGAGCAGGAACACGCCGAGGTCGAACAGAAGCGCGGTAGCCAAGGGGACTTTCCCGATCAGGGGCACCTCCAGGTAGTGGAACCAGGACGTGAGGAACGGATGGTCGAAGAGCACTGCCGCAGCGCCGGTAGCAGCTGCGATCAACAAGCCGGCCGCGATCCAGTCGGTCGGGCGAACGCGCAGGCGCGCCTCCACACTGCGCGTTCCCGCCGCCATGTACTGGAGGATCAGCGCGATCGACATGGCGACCCCGGCCGCGAACCCGCCGCCGGGAAGGTCGTGGCCGCGCAGGAAGAGATACAGCGCGATCACGACGATGAAGGGGAAGACCCACTCCAGGATAATCCGCGGGACGACCAGGTAATCCGACACCGTGTCCCCCGGCGCACGCCCTGCATGCGCTTCGTCGAAGGCGTCCTGCAGGCGCTGCTGCTCGGGGTCGCGGACGCTCTCCCGGGCCGGCCGGAACCGGCGCAGCAACGAGAACACCGTCAGCGCGACGATCGCCAGCACGGTGATCTCGCCGAGTGTATCGAAAGCCCGGAAATCCACCAGGATGACGTTGACGACGTTGCGACCACCGCCCTCCGCATAGGAGCGCTCCAGGAAGAAGCGGGAGATGGTTTCGGGAAGCGGACGGGTCATCATCGCATAGGCCAGGGCCGCGACGCCCGCGCCCGCAGCAACGGCGATCAGGAGGTCGCTCCCCCGCCGCAGCACGACGCTCGCGGGCGTGCGCTTGCCAGGCCAGTTGTCCGGCAGCCGCTTGGGGAGCCAGCGCAGGCCCAGGAGGAGGAGCACCGTGGTCACCGTCTCCACAAGCAACTGGGTGAGGGCAAGGTCGGGAGCCGAAAGCCAGACGAAGCCGATGCAGCTGGCAAGCCCGGTCCCGGAGACCAGAACCACGGCGGCGAGCCGGTGATATTTCGCCTGCCAGGCTCCGGCCACGGCACAGGCGCTGCCGATCAGCCAGATCAGGGCAAAGCCGGGATCGATCAGGGTTCGCGGCGCCGTTCCCGGCGCGTAGCCGTGCCGCAGGAAGGGCAGCAGCGCCACGGCACAGGCGACCAGCACGATCAGGCGAAGCTGCGGCTGCAATTGGCGCGTTCCCAGCCAATCCTCCAGCCATCGCGCCCCAGAGACGAGCACGGAGAGGACCGCGTCGAACATGCGCCGGCCCCTCAGCCGTCCGAGCAGGGGAACCGCATCGGCGGCATTCAAAGCCCGCGCGAAAACCAGATAGGCGGCTGTGCCGAGCACAAGCGCGATGACGCTCAGCAGCAGCGGTTTGCTGAACCCGTGCCAGATCGCGAGGCTGTATTCCGGCGTCCCTCCCCCCAGTGCCGCGCGAACCGCGACGTCGAGAAATGGGCCGATGGTGACGGCGGGCAAGATCCCGATGACGACGCAGGCAAGCACCAGGACCTCGATCGGCAGACGCATCCAGTGCGGTGCCTCATGCGGGCGCCGCTCCAGTTTCGTAGGCGGCGGACCAAAGAAACTCTGGTGGATGAAGCGCACCGAGTAGAGCACGCTGAAGATCAAGCCCAGGGTGACGAGATACGGCAACGCCTGGTCGAGGAGGGTCTCGTTGGTGTCCTCCAGCGCCTCCGCGAGCAGCATCTCCTTGGAGAGAAAGCCGTTGAGCAGCGGTACGCCCGCCATCGCCGCCGCGGCGACCATCGCCAGCGTCGCGGTGATCGGCATGAACCGATAGAGCCCGCTCAGCTTGCGCAGGTCGCGGGTGCCGGCCTCGTGATCGATGATGCCGGCCGCCATGAACAGCGACGCCTTGAACGTCGCGTGGTTGATCGTGTGGAAGATGGCAGCCACGGCAGCAAGCGGGCTGCCGATCCCCAGCAGCAGGGTGATGATGCCCAGGTGGCTGATGGTCGAATAGGCGAGCAGCCCTTTCAGGTCCTGCTGGAAGATCGCCGCCCAGGCACCCAGGATCAGCGTGATCAGCCCGACACTGGTGACGATCAGATACCACGCCTCGCTTCCGGCCAGCACCGGCCACAGTCGGATCAGCAGGAATATACCTGCCTTTACCATCGTCGCCGAATGGAGGTAGGCCGAAACCGGCGTGGGCGCCGCCATCGCGTGGGGCAGCCAGAAGTGGAACGGGAACTGCGCGCTCTTGGTGAACGCGCCTATCAGAATGAGGATCAGCGCCGGCAGGTAGAGGCTGCTCGCACGGATGCGGTCCCCGGAGGCAAGCACCGTATCCAGATCATAGCTCCCGACGATCTTTCCGATCAGGAGGACGCCGACGAGCAAGCAAAGCCCGCCCGCTGCCGTGACGACCAGCGCCATACGGGCCGCGCTGCGCGCGCTTTCGTTCTGGTGCCAATAGCCAATGAGGAGGAACGAGGTGAGGCTGGTCAGTTCCCAGAAAAACGCCAGCTGCACGAGGTTGCCCGACAGGACCAGCGCGAGCATCGAGCCCATGAAGGCGAGCAGGAACGAGAAGAAGCGCGGGACCGGATCGCGCGGAGACATGTAGTAGCGCGCATAGACTATCACGAGAACGCCGATCGCGAGGACGAGCATCGCGAAGATCCAGGTGAGGCCGTCCAGGCGGAGGATGATGTCGAGCCCCAGCGAAGGCAGCCAGGAAACGCCGGTCTGAAAGCCCGTGTCATTCGCGACCTGCGGATAGAGCACCGCCATCAGCACCGTGCCCGCGAGCGCGACGGCTCCCGCGATCAACGCTGCAGCGTCGCGGCTTCGCGTCGGAAGCCCGGCAACCGCGAGACTGCCTACGAACGGCAGCAGCAAGACCAACCACAAGATGACGCTCGACGTCGCGATAGACATTCTCCCTTTTCCTCTCCGCGGGCGCCGACGCGCTCAACCACCCCGGAGCTTTTTGATTGGCTCGGTTGGGCGCAGCCGAGCTGGTGCCTACCGAGTGCTGGATCTTCGGAGGGCCGCCCCGCGAAGCTTCTGGGATCAACGTAGGACGCCGCGCCTGCGATGCAACTCGCCGCGATGGCGCACGGCGCCGTCTTAGCATTGCGTAAACCTGCGCTCGCCAAATTCCCGTTTGGATTGCAGGATGTTGGCATGTCGAGCGCGGAAATGATGGCGAGCCTCTTCAGGCTCATGGGCACGAGGACGCCAGCGGCCCAGGGTTTGCCCCCGACGGTCACGCTCTTCGGCGCTTTCAGCTCGGGAAGCAGCAGAGCGCAGGTCCTGACCGCGCGCGGCGAGAGCCTGGAAGCGGCGTGGAAGCAGCTGGCCGCAGAGATCGAGACGGCCACTGCGGGAGATCCTCCCCGCTGGCTGCGCGTGGAGAGGGTCGACCAGGCCGAATCCACCAGCTGGGCAAAGCTGAAGGCCAGCCTGCGCCAGACCAAGCGCAATTATTTCCGTTACGGCATCGCGCTCGACGCGGAGTTCGAACGTGCCTTCCTGGAGCAGGAACTCAACGCCAACGCCATGCTCTATGGCGGCAACCCCATCGCCCACGCGGTGGTGAACGAGGGCAACTTCACCATCTATGCCCGCCGCAAATACGGGCCGGCGACCCAGATCGACTTTGCCGACGATCAACCGTTGTTCGTGTTCACGACCCAGGCGGTATTCGCCGATGCGGACGGCACCTGCGTCGTCCTGCACGACAGCGGCCTTGAGCGCGGCCGGCGGCAGCTCGACCCACTGACGCCGGAGGACGTGGCGGCACTGGTCCGCAGCGGCGCCAGGCACCTTGCGCGACAGGTCGGTGTGGATGGCCGCTTCGTCTACGGCTACCATCCCTGCTTCGACCGAAAGATCGATGCCTACAACGCGCTGCGCCATGCCAGCTCCACCTATTCGATGATCGAGGCCTGGGAGATGCTGCGCGATCCGCAGCTCGCCGCCGCGATCGAGCGCGCGCTCGGCTATCTGGTGCGCGAACTGATCCGCCCCGCGCCGCTTGGCGATGGCAGCGAGGCCGCGTTCCTGGTGGACGTGGGCGACGAGATCAAGCTGGGCGGCAGCGCCGTCGCGATCCTGGCACTGGCCCGCCATGCCCAGGCGACCGGCTGCCGCGACCATCTGGCCCTGATGGAGCAGTTGGCGCTCGGCATCCGCTCCATGCAGGACCCCGCGACCGGTGCCTTCGCGCATGTGCTGCACTATCCCGACCTAGCGGTCGTCCAGCCGTTCCGCACGATCTACTATGAGGGCGAGGCCGCGTTTGCGCTGATGCGCCTTCACCAGCTGACCGGCGAGCCGCGCTGGCTGGCGGTGGTGGAGCGCGCCTACGACCACTTCATCGCGGCCGAGCATTGGCGGCACCACGATCACTGGCTCGGCTATTGCACCAACGAGCTGACGCTGGTGCGGCCGGAAGCCCGCTATTTTCAGTTCGGCATCCGCAACGTCGCCGGCTATCTCGACTTCGTTCGGGACCGGATCACCACCTTCCCCACGCTGCTCGAACTGATGATGGCCGCGCATGCGATGCTGTCGCGCATCGCCGAGCTTCCGGAGCATCGCCACCTGCTCGCCGAAGTGGACATCGCGCGCTTCAACGAGGCGCTGGAGGCGCGTGCGCGGCACCTGCTGAACGGGCATTTCTGGCCGGAGCTGGCGATGG
Organism: Sphingomonas sp. MJ1 (PH-R8); assembly: GCF_048058635.1. Taxonomy (NCBI): domain Bacteria; kingdom Pseudomonadati; phylum Pseudomonadota; class Alphaproteobacteria; order Sphingomonadales; family Sphingomonadaceae; genus Sphingomonas; species Sphingomonas sp. MJ1 (PH-R8). Next base: position 17,189 of record NZ_JBBEFX010000014.1, on the reverse strand, counting down.
ACTTCGCCCGGCCGGACCGCATCGTCGGCAGCTTCTTCATCCGCCACCAGGGCTTCCGGGTGCGGATCGACGACGTCGAGCATTATCTCTCCGGCTTGGTCGCCTATCACCACTATCGGACGCAGGGTCGGCCGCTGCGTCCGCTCGCAGCGGCCTCGGGTCCGGCGGACCTGTGGGATGCCGATCGCCTGGTCGCGGCGACCGGAGGCAGCTGGGAGGTGCCGCCGCCCGCCGGCTGGTCTGCACGCGGCGTCTGCATCCATCCGCCGACGTACCGCGCCGGTCAGCTAGCGGTGGTCCGCTCGAGGGACGCCGGCCGCGGGATGCGCCCGGCCGCGCTTGCCAGCCTGTCGCCGCCGCCGGCCGCAATCGTCACCGACGGCGATCCCGGCGCCCTCCCGCCCCACATGCCGGTGCTGCGCGTCGCCGACACGGGCAATTCCATCCTCGAACTCGGGCGCGCGGCGCGCCAGCGACTATCGGTGCCCGTGCTCGCCGTCACCGGAAGCGCGGGCAAGACGACGGCGGTGGCGATGCTCGCCCATGCGCTGGAGCCGTTCGGCACGGTCGGGCGCAGCGCCCATAACGCCAATCTGCCGCATGGCGTCGCCTGGAACCTCGCCTCGATTCCGGCCGACGCCAAGCACGTCGTGCTGGAGCTCGCAGTCGGGCGCATGGCGCACAGCGCGCGGCTGGCGCGGCCGGACGTTGCGATCTTCACCACCATCGCGCCCGCGCATCTGACCAACGGCAGCAGCGTGGCGGATATCGCCCGCACCAAGAGCGCGATCTTCCTCGGCATGGCGCCCGGCGGCATCGCCATCCTCAACCGCGACATGGACCAGTGGAACATCGTCCACGCTGCCGCCCAAGCGCGACGGCTGCGGGTGATCCACTATGGCCGGTCGGACGAATGCGAGCTGCGCCTGCTCTCCTACGACGGGTCGACGCGGGAGGTCGAAGCGGCGGTATTCGGTCGCCGGGTGCGCTTCACGCTGGGCGCGTCGGGCGAGCACATGGCGTTCAACGCGCTGGCGGCCCTGGGCGCGGTGGCGGCACTGGGCCAGCCGATCGAACCGGCGATCGAAGCGCTCGCGAGCTTCCGGTCGCTCCCCGGCCGCGGCGAGACGCTGCCACTGGTGATCGACGGCAAGCGGGTGACGCTGATCGACGATGCGTACAACGCCAATCCCGCCTCCATGGCCGCGGCGCTGGCCGATCTCGCCCAGCGTCCGGGAATCCGGCGCATGGCGGTGCTGGGGGAGATGGCCGAACTCGGCGAGGCCGAGGAACCGCTTCATCGCCAGCTCGCCAACGCCGTCGACCCCCGAATCGCGCGCGTGCATGCGGTCGGCGCCTTGTGGAACGGCTTCTGGGAGGCACTTCCGGGCGGGCAGCGTGGCGTGCACGCCGAAAGCCTGGAGGCACTTCGCGCAGCGGTCCGTGCCGAGCTTAGCGATGGCGACGTGGTCCTGTTCAAGGGATCGAACAGCCGCCGCATCCACGAGCTGGTCGCCTGGCTCAAGGCGGCTGCGAGCGGCGCTCCCCCTGCCCCACTGCTGCGGGCGCCGGCGCCGCAGACAACCCCGCCGCAGAGCCTGCTGCTCTACGACCTGGAAGCAGAGCGGATGGTCGTCTCCGAACATGCCGATGCCGCGCACCACCCCGCGGCACTGGCGAAGCTGCTCACCCTCTGCCTCGTCGACGAACGCCGCCGCGAACTCGGCCTTGCGGAGGACGCGCCGATCTCCGTCTCACCCACTGCTGCGACGGTGGACAGCCGCTGGCGGTTCGAAGCGGGGGAGCGCGTGTCGCTCGGTGATCTGATGGCCGCGACCGCGATCGTCGGGGCAAACGAAGCAGCGCACGCCCTGGCGGAGTGGCACAGCGGATCGTCCGAGGCATTCACCGCCGAAATGAACGCGCGAGCGCGGGCGATCGGGATGACGGCGAGCCGGTTCGCCTCGCCGAGCGGCCTTGGCCTGGGGCAGGCGATCACGGGTCGCGATGCGATCCGGCTGGGTGCCCATGTGCTCACCCACGCGCCCGCCATCCACGCGCTCTCGGCCAAGCCGTGGTTCGCGTGGAAAGGGGCAACCTACCCCAACACCAACCGGCTGATCGGCACGGTGGCGGGGGTCGACGGGCTGCGCACGGGCAGCGTCGGCGCGCGTGCCCATCACCTGCTGCTTTCGGTGACCGATGGGGATGGCAGGCGCTGGATCGCGGCCGTGCTGGGCGCACCCACCCGCGGTGCCCGCGACGCAGCCGCGCGCGCGCTGCTCAGTTCTGCACTTCCTCCGGCACGGGCGGCAGCGGCGCCATTGCGCGCAACGCCGCGCTGATCGCGGCCGCGTCCTCTCCCCGCGCATAGAGTGCTGCGCCCGCCTTCAGCGGCTCGGCGAGCAGGTGCCGGGTGCGTCCCTCACCCCGCAGCAGGATGTGGGTGGGGTGCAGCCCGGCGCTGCGCAGCCGCTCCACATAGTGGCGTTGGCTGAGGAAGGGCACGACCCGGTCGCCGGGGTCCGACAGGACGAAGATGTCGGGTCCCGGCTTCGGGATCCCGCCGACATGGGCGATCGGGTCATAGACCGCGGCCGGGTCCTCGACGGGACCGCCGTCGGGTCCGCGCCGTTTCTGGTAGGCACGCATCACCTCTGCCGCCGAAACCAGCCCCGAGCTGATGAATGCGCCGGCGATGTCGCGCCGCTGGTCGAGCAGCGCCGCAACCAGGTGCCCGCCCCCGGAATGCCCCGCAAGGATGAAGCGCGACACCCGATACCGCGCCTTGATCCGGTCGAGCGCACCGTCGACCAGCCGCACCTCGTCCAACCGGCGCCTCGCGCCATGATTGCCCGAGGATCCGTAGAGGCCCGGCCGCGCGAGGAAGATCGCCGGCGTGCCGCCGTCGCGAGACCAGCCGGCCATTTCCTGCCGAATGTCGGCCGGAGAGCGCCGCGCATAGCTCCCCGCGATCAGTCGGACGCCGCCGCGTCCGCGCAGCAGCACGTCGCCCGGCAGGTACACCAGCATCGTGCCGCCGGCGCGCGGGTTGCCGGCCGGATAGGTGCGGATGCACGCACCGCCGCCGCGGACCGGAACCCAATAGGCGTCGGGCACGTCGGTGCAGCGCCGCCTGCTGCTGGTGGACCCGTTCAGCGCCTCGCGCGCGTCGAAGGTCTGGCGACCGCGCGGCACGCGAAGGGCTGCGGGGCGCTGGGCTTCGTTGGGCATCAGCCGTGGCGGCATCGGGGTCTCCAGTTGCGCAGACAGGAACAGGCTTGCCGCCCCCAACCAATGCCCGAGCACGCTCACCGCTCCCGCAATGCCTCCCGCCCCCGGTTGAACGGCTTCACCAGATACTGGAACACCGTCTTGCTGCCGGTGTGGATGTCGGCGGTCGCGACCATGCCCGGCACGATCGGAAAGCGGCGCCCGGCCTTGTTGACCAGCGCATCGCTGTCGGTCCGGATCAGCACGCGGTAATATTCGACGTCGGGCTTTGCTTCGTCCTTGATCGTGTCGGGGGAAATCGTCGCGACCTTCCCCTTCAGCCCGCCGTAGATCGCATAGTCATAGGCGGTGATCTTGACGCTGGCGGGTTGGTTCGGATGGATGAAGGCGATGTCGCGCGGCGAGATGCGCGCCTCCACCAGCAGCTTGTCGTCCAGCGGCACGATGTCCATCAACCGGCCGTTGGGCGGGATAACGCCGCCGATCGTCGACACCTCGATGTTCTTGACGATCCCCCGCACCGGGGAACGCAACGTCAGGCGGGCAAGCGTGTCCGCACGCCCCTTCACCACCGGCGACAGTGTCGCCACCTCGGCGTTCGCCTTGGCCAGCTCTTCGCGGGCCTGGACGATATATTCGGAAGTGAGGTCGGCCTGCTTCAATTCCAGGTCGGCAAGCTGCCGCTGCAGCCGCAGCACCTCGACGTTGCTGGCCGCACCCACCGCGATCAAGCGCTGCCCGATCTGCACCTCGTTCGTCAGCAGCGCGATCGAGCGGCGGAGCCACGCGAGCGACTTGTCCAGGCTGCTTCGGCGCGCCTGGTACAAGCGCAGTTCCTTGGCCTTCAGCTCGGGATAGGGGTCGAGCTCGGCCGGGAATATGGGGGCGGTCTGTCCCACCTCCGCTTCCAGCCGAGCGACGCTGGCAAGCGCCGCGCGGTACTTGGCCGCGCTTTCCTCGAAGGTGGAAGCACTCTGCGTCGGGTCGAGCTGCGCCAGGATCTGGCCTGGTTGGACGATATCGTCCTGCTTCACCTGAAGCTTCGCGAGGATACCGCCTTCCAGCGACTGGATCACCTGCTCGCGCGTGGAGGGAACCACCCGCCCTGCCCCGGTCGCCACCTCGTCCAGCCGTGCGAAATACGCCCAGGCGAACAGCGCGGCCATGCACGCGACGATCACCCAGATCAGGCGCGTCGCGCGGCCAAGCCGCGCACCATCGGCATCGCCGAACACCCAGGCGCCATTCAGGACGTCGGCGCTCGTCGCCATCAGATCCGATCCTTTCGCGCCGGCACCACCTTTGCCGGCGGCCGCGGCGTGCGGAGCCGCTCCAGCACCTCGTCGCGAGGACCGTCGGCGACGATGCGGCCGCCTTCCACCACGATCAGCCGGTCGACCAGTTCCAGCGCGCGGGTGCGGTGGGTGGCGATCACCACCGTTCGCATCGCACTCCATTCCCGGAAACGCGCGATGAAGTTCCGCTCCGCCGCGTCGTCCATCGATGCCGTGGGTTCGTCCAGCAGGATGACCCGAGGGTCGCGGATCAGCAGGCGCGCGAGCAGCAGTGCCTGGACCTGACCGCCGGAGAGGCCGGACCCGCCCTCGAAGATCAGATGCTCCAGCCCTCGCGGCAGGCGCCGGACGAACTCGTCGGCCCCCACGATCGCCAGGACCGAGCGGATATCCTCGTCGGCGGCATGCGGTGCGCCCATCAGCAGGTTGTCGCGGATGGTGCCGTGGAACAGCCGCGCGCGCTGCGACGACAGGCTGATGTCGCGCCGCACGTCCGCGGGATCCACCTGGCCGAGCGCCACGTCGTCGATCAGCACTTCCCCCGAGACGGGCTCCAGCAGGCCGGACAGCGCCTGGAGGAGCGTCGATTTACCGGCGCCGTTGCGCCCGAGGATCGCGATCTTCTCGCCAGCCGCGATCTGGAGCCGGCTGACGGTCAGGGCGGCCGGGGACTGCGGGTCGCCGTAACGGAACACCGCATCCCGCACCGTCAGATCGCCGGCGATATGGGGCAGGTGCACGCGGGTCTCACGGTCCGGGTGATCGACGGGCAGCGCCATGACCCGGTTGAGGCCCGCGATGCTGGTCCTCGCCTGCTGAAGGCGGCTGAGCACCTGAGTCACCTGCGCAAGCGGCGTCATCATCCGGGATCCGAGCATCGACGCGCCCACCAGCGCACCCGTCGTAAGGTCTCCCGCCATGACCAGTGGCGCGCCGAAGAAAATGACCGCCGCATAGACGCCCGTCTGGACGGTTTGCGTCCACGATACGAGGCGGGCGGTCAGGCCCCGCAGCCGCAGCTGCGCCTCTCCCGTGACCGCGTTGAGATGGTTCCAGTGCTGCTGAAAGCGCTCCTCCGCCTGAAGGGTCTTCATATCCTCCAGGCCCTGAACCACCTCCACCAGCATGCCGCTGCGGAGCGAGGCCTCACGGGCCGCCTCGACCGCGTAGGCGCGGAGCTTCGGCTGGGCGAGCACGGCGGGAACCACCAGCAGCACCAGCGCGACGAGCGGCACCAGCACCAGCGTGCCGCCGATGAACCAGAAGATCACCAGAAACAGGAAGAAGAACGGCAGGTCCGCGATGGCCGCCACGGTCGTGGAGGTCATCAACTCGCGTACCTGATCCAGGTCGCGCAGTTGCGCCGTGAAGCTTCCGGTGGACACCGGCCGCGCGCTGTTGCGAACCCGCAGGGCGTGCCCGAACACCCGGTCCGAGATGCGCAGATCCGCCCGCTTTCCCAGCAGGTCAATGACGCCGGTGCGCAGCTGCCGCAGCACGAAATCGAAGCCGATCGCCAGGAGCACCCCAGCGAAGAGAACGTAGAGCGTGGGGAACGACTCCGCGGGCACGACGCGATCGTAGACCTGCATGGAGAACAGGACCCCGGTCAGACCCAGGAGATGTACCAGCAGCGACGCCGCGAGCACCGGCACATAGGCGCGGCGTTCCTGGAAGGCCGACTTCCACAACCACTTGGGCTCGAAGGGTTCGACATAGGCGTCGACCCGGGCGTCCGACGTGCCGCGTGCCGGGCGTGCCAGCACCACCAGTTCCGCAGCCTCCCGGAGCTCGGCAAGCCGAATCGTGACCGGAGGTTCGCCCGGACCATCCAGCAGGACACTCGCTTCGCCTCCCTCGCCGGCGCTGGTCAACACGCCCACTTGGCCGGTTCGAAGCTGGACGATCATCGGCAGGCGCCAGGGGGACAGCTCCCCTTCCAGCAGCCGCGGCCCCTCGAACTTCACCCGCAGGCCCATGCGGGCGGCCAGGTTCACGATCCGGTCGCGCGGCTCGGTTGCCCCGTCCCATGCGGAGAAGAGGCGCGCCGACTGCATCGACTGCGGAAGCCGGAACTGCGTCGCGACCTGCCGCAAGGCAGCCACCCAGCGATCCGTCATCTCCTGCGCGGCGGCTGCCTCTACGACGTCCTCCGACGCGACGCCATGGATCGGCTCGTACTTCATAAGGTCACTCCGCGGACCCGCATGCCGTTCAGCGCGAAGCGATCGCGCGACTGGCCCTTGTTGAACATGCAGTCGAGCCCGAGCCGCCGCAGGTCATGTTCCGCATTCACGCCATCGAACAGCACCTGGTGGAGTTCCTGCTCGGCGTTGAGCAGGTCGATCAGCGTGCGTGTCCCCATCTCCAGATACTGCAGGCGGTAGAGCTTGCCGGTCTCGCGCATCATCGCTTCGCGGGTCTCCAGCGAGGCTCGCCGCTGGCGAAGACTGGGGATCTGCTGTCGTGCCTCCGCCAAGGCACGCTCGACGGCGAGGTTGCTGGCCTCGACGGCCGCGGTGGCAGCCCGCAGCGATTGCTCCGCGCCTGCCCGTCGCGCCTTGGAAGCGCCGCCTTGGAACAAGCTGCTGGAGAGCGAGAGTCCGAAATCATAGTTGCTCGAGGACGAGATCGGGTCGCGCAGGTCCGCGGCAGCGCCTGCGTCCAGTGACAGCGTCGGCAGGGCGTCGGCGCGACTGCGGCGCAGGCGCGCGGTCGCTTCCTCCCGACGTGCGCTCGCCTCCTGAATGGTCGGTACCTGCGTCCAGTTCGGCTCGGGTCCCTCGCACATCTGGTCGAGCCAAGCGGGCGCCTCGGACCGGACGGCCGTGACCGGTGCTTTGCTGCCGATCAGGTAGCTCAGAACGCCGCGCCACCGTTCCAGCTGGCCGCGGATCTCCAGCACGGAAACGCGGGCGGCCTCCACCCGCGCCTCCGCCTGTACCGCGTCCGACCGGGTGCTGGCGCCGTTGCGGGTCCGGTGCTGTACCAGCGTGTTGATCGCCAGCACGCTTTCGAGCTGGGCGTCCGCGACCGCGAGCAGCGCCTCATGCCGCTGGATCTCGACGACCACCTGGGCGGTGTCGCGAACCAGGCTGTCCACTGCCAGCAACATCTGAGCGCGGCTGATGTCGACGCCCGCACGCGCCGCCGCCACGTCGCTGGAGACCTTCCCGAAGTCGACGATCATCTGGGAGACGGAAATCTGCGGGCGCGGCAGCCAGGCCGTGTTGCGCAAGCGGTTGTCGTACTGCGTGCCGACGCCGCCGCGGATCGTCGGGTAATAGCCCGCACGTGCGACGCGAACCTCGGCCTCGTCCGCGCCGATCCTCGCCACCGCCTCCTCGATCGAGGGGTTCCATTCGACTGCGCGGCGGACGGCCATCTCCAGCGAGAGCGCGCCCAGCGGCTCGAACCCCGGGGGTGCCGGTGGTCCGATACCAGACGCGGGCACTCCCTCTTGCGCGTATGCCAAAGGGAACGTCCCGCCCCCGATCATCGCGAGCCCAACTGCCGCGGCAAGCCACCGCCGGCAGCGCGATGGCTGTCGGCGGTAGGGATTGCTTACCTGCGATGCCCCTTGATCAGACGTGAGACGCGGCATTCGCCCACGGATCGTGCAAGGGGCTCTCGACCAGGATGACGGGTTCGATCTCGACGGCCACTTCCGTCTCGACATGAGGACCGTCCGCAGCGTCCGGAGTTGCCGACGGGTCGGTCTCCTGATCCGCCACAGGTTCGACCTCCAGCACGTCCTCGAACGCCGGCAGGGTGATCCCGTCCGCATCCGGACCGACGAGCACCGGCTGCGCGTCCGCGCCCTCAGCATGGCCAGGCAGGTGGTCCAACCCGGCCAAGACGACGGTGTCCCCATCGAGCGCCGGCAGGGTGGCATCCTGCATAGCCGGATCCTCCGCCGGAAGCGGCATTCCTGCCGGGTCCGACGGTAGCCTGGCTTCGTGCCCGCCATCGGTGGAAAGGGACAGCGCGGCCAGCCCATCCAGCGCCGTCACCTCGACATCCAGGTCCAGCAGCGCGACTTCGTCCGGCTGGACAGTGTCCGCCACCAGTACTCCGCCCGTGGCCTCCCCGATCGTGATCACCAGTTCGGCCGTGATCATCTCGCCGTTGGGATGCACGAGCTGATAAGTGAACCGGTCGGTCTGGTCGATGCCGGCATCATCCACGAGCGGGGTGTAGGTGAAATCCCCGTCTGCCTCGATGAGCAGCACGCCGTGGTCGCCGACGACACGCTGGCCGCCATATCCCGGTGCCACGAAGTCGCCCTCGGCCCGCTCGATCCGCAGGATGGTGTTCTGCGACCCCAGCACATCGCTGCCCGCGCCTTCGTCTCCGGTGAGCACATTGCCGCTCGTCGCCACGACGCCCGTGGCCTCCAACTCGCCCGGATAGGTCGTCACGCGCGTGGCAGTGCCCGTGACGTTCGTCCCCAAGCCCAGTCCATCGACCGACACGCGTACCCGGTAGTTCCCGGGCCCGAGGTCCTCGGCTTCCGCCCGGATGCCGCCGCCGGTGAGGCCGAGCAACTCGATCGGCGAACCGCCGGTCGCACTCCGCACGTCCACCCACTGCGTGCCCTCCAGGCGCTGAAGCACGAAGGTCGTCTCGCCGAGCAAGTTCGCACCCGAATTCGAGACCACGTCGAGGGTGAAGTCCTCGGTCGTGTTGGGTGCGACGTCGAACCGGTACGTGTCGGAGACCCTCCCCAACGTAATGAGCCCGGTGATTTCGATCGCGTCGGAAACCGTTCGGGGATCATCGACCCGCGGCCCCAGCACGATGCCGGCCTCTGCCGTGTCACCGACCGCCACCACCGCCGTGCCGGGCGCTTCGAAATCCGTCGCGTCCCAGATGATGTCCGCGTCCGGGCTGTCGAGGCGGACATTCAGCGTCGCTTGTGACGGACCGTCCGGCCCGAGCAGCTGGTAGCTGAAGCTGTCGACCTGGCCGATGGCACTCGCCTCCACGTCCGCATTCGGCGTGTAGGTGAAGCTGCCGTCGGGATTGATCACCAGCGTCCCGAATTCACCCGTGACCTCCGTGGGTTCCGTGACGGAGACATAGACGCCCTCGTCGAGCACCTGCAGCACTGCTCCGTCGTTCGGGCCGCGCTCGTCCGCAGGTCCGGCTTCCGACGCGTCGAACACGTTGCCGGTGATCGCCAGAGCGGACACGACCTCGAAGTTCGTCAGGCTGGTGTCCTCCAGACCCGCCTGGAGATTGATCGTGGTGCCCACGCCCAGCGTACCGCCGCCCCCATAGGTGAGGCGGTAGTTGCCGGCCTGCAGATCGTCGGCAGTGACGGTGAAGCCGCGTCCTGCAACGGTAAGCAGATCAAGCAGCCCGCCTTGCGAGGCGTCCCCGATCCGCACCCAGCCGGCATCCGTCTGCACTTCCAGCACCGCCGTCGCGTTGGGCAGCACCCCAGCCAGGCCGCCGGCCGTGATGTCGAAGGTCGCATCGGTCACCGCACCTGACGGCACCTCGAACAGGAAGGTATCGGAGAAGGTGCCCACGTTCAGCAGTACGGATGTGCTGTCGGAAGCGGTACGCGTCGTAACGGCCGCCGCAATGTCGATCTGCGCCGTGACGATGTCGTCGTAAGCGACGACGTCGGCGTCTGCGTCGGCATCGGCGTCAGCGTCGGCGTCAGCATCGGCATCGGCGTCGGCGTCCGCATCGGCATCGGCGTCAGCGTCGGCATCGGCATCGGCGTCAGCATCCGCATCAGCGTCAGCGTCAGCGTCAGCGTCAGCGTCAGCGTCAGCGTCAGCGTCCGCGTCGGCGTCAGCGTCGGCGTCGGCGTCCGCATCGGCGTCGGCATCCGCATCCGCGTCAGCGTCAGCGTCAGCGTCGGCGTCGGCGTCGGCGTCGGCGTCCGCGTCAGCATCCGCATCGGCGTCGGCATCCGCATCGGCATCCGCATCGGCATCAGCGTCAGCGTCAGCGTCAGCGTCAGCGTCAGCGTCCGCATCCGCGTCGGAGTCCTCGGACTCATCGCCCGTGATCGCGCCGCCGACCAGACCGCCTGCGAAACCGGCAGCGATGCCCGCGAGCGGGCCGGCGAAGGCGCCCAGGCCGCTGGCCGCGCCAGCACCGACCGCACCGCCGACCAACTGGTCGCCTGCGGCGACTTCGATGAAGCTGAATTCGGTGCTGCCTACCGGCGCGCGCGCAAGCCAGACGCGGCCGTCGCTGCCCTGCAGCAGCAGGTCCTTGGGCGCGCTATCCGCACCCGGCGTGTAGAAATTCTCGACCCGCGCGGCGCCGCCGTCCTGCAGGCGAACCACCAGCGCGTCGCCCTCGCGCGCGAAGCCCGTGACCTCGGCGGGCGTATAGGGGAGCTTTACGACGTCCGTCGTTCCCGGAGTGAAGTTGGTCGTGCCAGCAGGGGTGGCATCGGCAGCGACATTGTCACTCGTCTGTGGGCTCACGGCGCATCATCTCCCTCTTGGCCCCGGAAGTCCCGCCATCCGACGGTCTCCGGTCACGTCTTTCGACGGCTCACGCCGCCTGCGGAGACGACGCCCTGTCTTGCCCGAACTTGCGTTCGGGAAAGTCGCGTCTCCGGACATCTATGTATTTGAGGGAAAAGGCCGATCCTATTGGACCAAGCCCCTAAGTGACTACGTAGAACCGCACGTCGGCATTTACTTTCTGGAAACCAGTTTCACCTGCCATGGCAGCTCAGGCCAGGCCCGCCGAGGCGGCCAACGCCATCGCTTCGGACATGGTACCGACCTGCAGCTTGTCCTTGATGTTGGCCCGATGCACCTCGATGGTGCGGGGGCTGAGCCCGAGTTCTTTGGCGATCAGCTTGCTGCTCAACCCGGTGAGCAGCCGGCTGAGCACCTCTCGCTCGCGTGGCGACAATGCAGCGAGCCGCTCGCGGGCGGACTGTGCACCGGGAGCGCTGGCTTCCTCCCGCTCGGTCACGGCGTGAAGCGCCTCCCGCAGGCCCGCAGGAGCTGCTCCTCCCCGCCCCCGGTTCCGGGCAGCACGTCGAACGCGCCCATCTTCATCAGGGAGCGGACCTCCTGAGCATTGCCGTGCTCGGGCGTGAGCGCGATGATCCGGAATGATCGACGCCGGTTCCCCAAGGCGCCCAGGATCCGCCCCAGGCTGTTGGGAGCGCTCGGAACGCTGAACAGGATGCAACCCGCCTGAAGAGCAGTGGCGATCTTCACGAACTGCTCGATCGTCTCGAACGTGCGGGGCTTGAAGCCGCGCCGCCAGAAACGGCCGGCCAGGCGCGCCTCCTCACCCGGCTCCAGGCCGACAAGGTAGATCTGCTGATGGTCCTGCGCATCGATGCGCTCGGCGATGCCTCCGACGCTGCGGATGCTGCCTTCCCGATCGGGTACCGCAAACAGCGTTTCCCGGATCTTGCGGATCTGTCCGTCGCCGCCGACCACGCGATATTCCTCGCAGATCAGCTCGCCTGCCTGCAGGCGCGGCAGGAAATCGATCTGACGATCGCGGTCGTCGGGATGGACCGTCCCCAGCCAGTCGCTCCAGCTTCGGAGCTGGGAAGCCGTCTGCTCTCCCCAAAGATGCGTCGTGTCCCCGGCCAGATAGTCAATCTGCTGGGTTTCGAGATCGACGATCCAGAGCACCTTGTGGCTGGAATGCGCGAAGGTTTCGAACAACTCCTCCTTCGAGTGGATCGACTCCATGGCGAGATGCCAATCGTGCACATCGGTCGCGGCACTGTACCAGCCCTCGATCTCGCCATCTGCGTCCAGCACGGGTTCGGACCGCACCAGCACCCAGCGATACTGGCCGTCGTTCCGCCGCAGCCGGTGGCGGCTTTCGAAGGTCGTGCGCCGGGAGAGCGCCTTTTCGAAGCGCAGGCGGATGGCCTGCACGTCGTCCTGGTGGACGATGGATGGCCAATCGTCACCGATGGTCGTCGGATCGACGCCGAGGAAGTCGATCATCCGCTGGTTCGCCCAGGCAACGTGGTTCGGAACCCGCGTTACCCAGAGCATCTCGGGCACAAGGGCGCTGAACCGCTCCAGTTCCTTCGCCTGACGCACGGCTTCCCGCTCTGCAAGGACCAGCTTGGTCGTCTCCCACGCGGTGACGAGAACGCCGCCCACCTCATCGTTGGCATAGCGCACCGGCGAAACGGAGAAGGTCCACCAGCCCTTTTGTGGGCCGCTGCCCCGATCTAGCTCCAGCGGCAGGTTCTCGTGAAAGCTCGCCTCGCCGCGCATCGCTGCGTTGACAATCCCGCTGACCTCGTCCCAAGCCTCTGCCCAGATTTCCCGGTACGGGCGCCCTAGCGCATCGGGCTTCTTGCCCAAGATGACCGTGTAGGCGTCGTTGAAGAAGGTGACGAAGTCGTCGCCCCAGAGGAGGCTTTGCGGAAAGGCAGAGTCGAGGATCAGGCCCAGCGTCGTGGTAAGTTCCAGTGGCCACTGCGGCCGCGGCCCCAAAACGGTCGATGACCAATCCTTTCCGCGGATGCGGGCCGCCATCAGGCTATTGCCGAGCTGCAGTGGGGCCTCCCTGAATCATCATCCGTCTCCCTGTTTTCGACCAATGCTCGCAGGCGGCAAGAATATGTCAATATCGGTCGAGGCGTCAGCCGCGGGAACGGGACTTAGGACCCTCAGCTACTCCGGGGTGAAATAAGTAAACCGTTTAGGACAATGGAACGTCCGCTCTGCGATCGGGATAGGGTCGACGAGACTGCACCAAAACGGATGGTATACGTTTTACCCGCAAAATCGCGCGTGGATGAAATCCCTAGATGCTGCTTTTAATGTAGCTTCGACGTGTCTCACCGCTGGCGAGCACTGTCGCCAATCTGGCCGGCAGCATCGAGTAAGCGCCCCGCCGGGGGCAACGGGACGTGCTCCGGGCGGTGTTCGCTGGCACCGCCAGACCGCGGAGCTTGAACGTCGTTCGGTCTAGGCGGACGGCATGACCGTCGCGATCGCCGTCAAGGACGAACGCGTCTCCATCCCCTCTTTGCCTGCCGCGCTATCGCTTCGGATAGCTGGCAAGCTTCACCCGCAGCAATTGCGGAGCGGCGGTGAAGTTCAGCCCCCAGTCCGCCTGATCGCCGTTCCACACGCGCTCGAACACCCATCGGCCATCCTCATCGTAATGGCCTTGCTCGATACGATCGTAGATCAGATTGGCGGCGCGCTTGTCCGCCAGATCGAAGTCGACCCGCGCACGAAAGCCCGTAACCAGATACTCGTTCGGCGCGAGTTCGGCGATTGCGACCCCGCCGGAGGGGTCAGGATTGCCCTTGGGCGGCGCTATGCCGAAGTCGGGGCGACCGAAGGTGGCGGTGGCGACGAATCTCCCGAGCTTCATCACCTGCTTGTGCTCGTCGGCCGGGTCATCGGGTTCCGCCGCGCCCCAGGTCTTGCCGTCCAAGGCGAGCCTTGCCCACAGCCGCGCGATGGGTCGGAACGAGGCGAAATGCGCCGCAAACGGCGCGATGGCCTCGTCGTTCAGCTTGGCCGTCAGCGGCAGCGTGGAAAGATACCGGTTGCCGTCCACGCCGAACGGCGCCCAGCCGATCGCGCCACGCCCGATCGCCTCGAAGAAGTATCGGGCATACTCCTTAGCGTGGCCGGTTTCCGGCACGAACAGCGGATTATCCGGCCGGTCATACGCATCGAGGAAGCCCCGGTAGGCTTTGTGATCGGGGTTGTAGATGTCGGGCGCCAGCGCATCCAGGTGCGGGGCCGCGGCCTTGTACACGTCGATCACGGTGTTGGCCGGTCCGCCGCTCGCGTAGCTTTTCGGCTCCTGATAGGTGAACGGATCGCCGGGAAGCGCCGCGTTGACATACATCGGGATCGGCTTGACCGCCTTCCCTGCCGCCGCGACCTGATCGATGTAGCGTGCGACGTGCCAGGCGTGGAAATACAGCTCGGCATCGCGGCCGAACACCGTGGCCCAGTCACCCGGCCGCTTCTTCATCTGGCGCCGCAATGCCGCGGGCACGGCGCCGGCGAAGGCCGCGTTCGCTTCGGGCGAGTGGTCGCGCGGCAGGCCATAGGAGCCGGGCTCGTTCTGCACCTGCACCATCACCACCGTATTCTGCGGATCGACTTCTTTCAGGTGGCGGATGAAGGCGGAAAAGGCACGGCGATCGGCGGCGAGCGTCTCGCGCCCGAACGGCGACAGGGCATAATGGTTCGTGCCATCCGGCGCGCGCATCCGGGGGAAGCGCTTGTTGTCCAGCTTCACCCAGGCCGGCGTATACTGGGGGTTGGTGTTCTTCCACGTACCGAACCACAACAGCACGAGGCGCAGCTTCCGCTCGCGTGCCTGTGCCAGCAACAGATCGAGATAGGAGAAGTCGAACACGCCCTCCTTGGCCTCGATCTGCTCCCAGGCGATCGGCACCTCTACCGTGTTGACGTGCAGCGCTTCCATGGTTGGCCAGACCTTTGCCATCGCGGAAGGCCACGCACTGGAGTTGTTCACCTGCGCGCCCAGGATCAGAAAGGGTGCGCCGTCGACGATCAACGCGTGGCGGCCGTCCCGCGTGACGATCCGCGGCACCGCGGTTTCCTGCGCCGCCGCGACCGGTGTCGAAAGCGTCGCTGCGGCTGCGATAGCCGTTCCGATGATCCTCATGCCCCTCCCCCTTTCGTTGCTGTCTCGCAGCGGCCGACGCGGCAAGAAGCCGTCGCGGGAAAACGGCTGGGACCACGCGCCTGGTGCAGCAGCAGCTTGATAGCGCTATCGCCTTGTCCGTCGCGCGTCCATACGCCAGGAACAGGAGCGGCGGAGCAGCCCGGGCGCATTACTCAGGCGAGGAGCGTGCCGCGATGAACGATCTATCGGAACGCCCGGTTCGTGCCGGCGCTTTCGGGGCGGGGGAGGACGAAGTGACCGAAGGACCATCGCGGCGTACCGTGATCGCTGCCGCGTTGGCGGCCCCTGCCCTGATCGCCGCGCGGGGCGAACGGGTGCAGCCGAACTGGCCGTCGCTGGTGCAGCATTACCGGTACCCCGAGTGGTTCCGCGACGCGAAGTTCGGCATCTGGTCGCACTGGGGGCCGCAGGCGGTACCCGAGCAGGGCGATTGGTACGGCCGCTTCCTGTACATGCAGGGCCATCCGATGGCCGACTTCCACCGCAAGACCTATGGCCATCCAGCCGAGTTCGGGATGAAGGACCTGTTCCCGCGCTGGACCGCCGCAGCTTGGGAGCCGGAGGCGCTGATGCAGCGCTTCGTCCGGGCGGGGGCCAAGTATTTCGTGTCGCTCGCCTGCCATCACGACAACCTGGACTGTTTCGACAGCAGCCACCACGCGTGGAATGCGACCGCGATCGGGCCGAAGCGCGATGTGGTCGGCATCTGGGAACGTGCGGCGCGGCGGGCCGGGCTGCGGTTCGGCGTGTCGAACCACATCTCGCATGCATGGCACTGGTACCAGCCGGCCTATGGCTATGATCCGGTCGGCCCGCGCAAGGGCGAGCGCTATGACGCGTACCGGCTGACCAAGGCCGATGGACGCGGGCAATGGTGGGAAGGGCTGGACCCGCAGGAGCTCTACACGGGGCGCCATATGGTGGTACCCGATGGGATCGACAGCATCGCGGCGATGAATGCCTGGCACGACCAGCACGACGGCCAGTGGATCGAGACGGCACCCCCGCACGACCGCCGCTTCGTGCGGCAATGGCTGCTGCGCCAGCAGGAGCTGATCGAGAAGTACCGCCCGGATCTCTGCTACTTCGACAACTACGAGCTGCCGTTCGGCCAGACCGGGCTCGAGGCGGCGGCGCACTACTACAACCGCTCGATCGAGTGGCACGGCAACATCGACGTGGTGCTCACCGCCAAGCAGTTGAAGCCCTATGCCCGGTTCGGCGTGGTGCAGGATGTCGAGCGCGGCTTTTCCGACCGGCTGTGGGACGAGCCGTGGCAGACCGACACGTGCATCGGAGACTGGTTCTACAGCCGCAGCCGCTTCACCGACAAAAGCTACAAGAGTGCCGAGGACGTGGTGCAGCGACTGGCCGACGTCGTGTCGAAGAACGGCAACCTGCTGCTTTCCGTGCCGCAACGCGGCGACGGCAGCATCGACGCGGAGGAGGAGCGGATCCTCGACGATCTCGCCGGCTGGATGGCGGTGAACGGCGAGGCGATCTTCGGCTCGCGGCCGTGGCGCGTGTATGGCGAAGGCCCGACGCAGCTTAGCGCAGGAATGCAGAACGAAGGCGCGTTCAAGGGATTCGACGAGCGGGACGTGCGGTTCACGGTGAACAAGGGTGCGCTGTACGTGCTGTTCCTGAAGCGACCGACGCGGCCGGTGACGATTGCGGCGCTCGGGCGCGGGCGGTGGAACGGGCGGGTTGCGCGGGCGACGCTGCTGAGCGGCGGGCCGGTGACGATGGCCCAGCTGGCGGGCGGGTTGACCCTGACCATGCCGCCGGGAACCGGCTTTGTCCCGGTGGTGAAGCTGGAGGGAGTGGGATTGGTTTGAGGCGGCGGCAGTCCTTTCACAAAGGGCGGAATGAGCGCAGCCATAACCCCTGTCTCTTATACACATCTGTGCGTGAAAGGGGGGGGGGGGGGGGGGGGGGGGGGGGGGGGGGGGGGGGGGGGGGGGGGGGGGGGGGGGGGGGGGGGGGGGGGGGGGGGGGGGGGGGGGG
>NZ_JBBEFX010000013.1:0-90591 GCF_048058635.1 Sphingomonas sp. MJ1 (PH-R8) | reverse complement strand
GCCTCCGGCGGGGCGGCCGGGATGGGGGGCTCTACGGGCATGGTGTCTCTCCTTGGACGCGCATTGAACGCGCCAGGGAGGCCCGCGGTTGCCACGACGCTTGCTCCAGCCTGTGTGGCTGCTATAGACGCCGCCGTGCCGGCGGTGTCCGCTCGCGGGCGTGGCGGAACTGGTAGACGCGCTGGATTTAGGTTCCAGTATCGAAAGATGTGGGGGTTCGACTCCCTTCGCCCGCACCAGCTTCGCTCTCGCAAGCGAAGCTTGTAGGACACCGTGATCCCGATCCTATTGGACGAAAGCTGTCGAGAATGCAGACTGTCGAGACGTTGAACGAGGGTTTGAAGCGGGCCTACACGCTCACCATCACCGCGGCCGAAATCGACGCCAAGGTCGATGCCGAGGTGAAGCGCGTGTCGCCGCAGATCCGCATGCCCGGCTTCCGTCCCGGCAAGGTTCCCGCGAACCTGGTGCGCAAGATGCACGGCCCGGCGCTGACCCAGGAAGCGCTCAACACCTCGATCCAGGAAGGCGTGCAGACGCTGCTTTCCGAGCAGAAGCTGCGCCCGGCGCTGCAGCCGCAGGTGTCGCTGGACGAGGGCTTCGAGCCGGGCAAGGACGCGGTCGTCAAGGTCGAGCTGGAAGTGCTCCCGGACGTGCCGGCCCCCGCGATCGAGGGCATCAAGCTCGAGCGTCTGACCGTTCCGGCCGACGAATCGGCGATCGACGAGCGCATCCAGCAGCTCGCCAGCCAGAACAAGCGCCACGAGGACGCGCCGGAAGGCCATGAGGCCGCCACCGGCGACCTGGTCGTCATGGACTTCGCCGGCAAGGTTGCCGGCGTCGCCTTCGAAGGCGGCACCGGCGAAGGCATGTCGATCGAGATCGGCTCGGGCCGCCTGATCCCGGGCTTCGAGGACCAGCTCGTCGGCATCAAGAAGGGTGACGAGAAGACCATCGAGGTCACCTTCCCCGAGGACTACGGCGTCGACACGCTCAAGGGCAAGCCGGCGACCTTCGACCTCAAGGTCACCGACGTGCGCGTGCCGGCCGGCGAGACCGTGGCGGACGACGAGTTCGCCAAGGCGCTGGGCCTGGAGAGCCTGGAGCAGCTGCGCGGCATCCTGAAGGACCAGGCCGGCCAGGAACTGAACGGCCTGACCCGCACCCACATGAAGCGCAAGCTGCTCGACCAGCTTGCCGCCGACCACGACTTCGAGGTTCCGCCCTCGATGGTCGAAGCCGAGTTCAACCAGATCTGGGCGCAGCTCCAGCACGAGGCGACCCATGAGGCCGACCCCGACGCGGCGATGGCCGAGCTGGAGAACGAGCGCGAGGATTACCGCGCGATCGCGGTCCGTCGCGTCCGCCTGGGCCTGCTCCTGTCGGAGATCGGCCAGGCGAACGGCGTCGAGGTCAGCCAGCAGGAAATGCAGCGCCTGATCCTGCAGGCAGCGCAGCAGTATTCGCCGCAGGACCGCGAGCGCTTCATCCAGTACGTCCAGCAGGAGCCGATGGCGGCCGCCCAGCTGCGCGCGCCGCTGTATGAGGACAAGGTCGTCGACTTCCTGTTCGACAAGGCCGAGATCACCGACCGCGAAGTGACCCGCGAGGAGCTGGAAGCCGCGATCGAGAGCGAGGACGGGTTCGCCAGCGGCACCCACGTCCACAACCATGATCACGACCATGACCATGACCACGCGCATGGCCACGACCACGATCATGCGCACGACCACGACCACGGCACCGAGGAAGCGGCTGCCGAGCCGGTGAAGCCGAAGCGCAAGTCGACCAAGAAGGCCGAAGCCGCCGACATCGAGCCGGCCGCCGCCGACGCCGAGGCAGCTCCTGCCGCGCCGAAGAAGAAGGCCGCGACCAAGAAGGCTGCCAAGGAAGAAGGCGTTTCGGACGAGGCCGGCGAGGCCGCACCGAAGAAGAAGGCCGCCAAGAAGAAGGCCGACGACGCCGCCTAAGCGCGCGTCCGACCGGATCAGGGAAGGGCTGCAGGTCGACCGCGACCTGCAGCCCTTTTTGTTTGGCGTGCACCTCCTTCGACCGGACGCGGGGCCGTCGCACGGGAGGGGCTTCGCTCTCCAACCCGTCGCACGCTCGGGCGCGACGCACCTGGGCGCTAAAGGGCGGCGGCCCCCGTGCCCACGCAGGCGCGGGTGCCGCCGGCGACGCACTCGGCGCGCCAGCGATCCCATGTCTCGCGCTTGATCCCCGACTGGACGGCAATCTCGGCAATGTCGGACCACCGATGGATCGGGGGCGCAGACAACAATCGCCGCATGAACATGCGCATCTGGGCCTCGCCGACCGCGCGCTCGAGCGAGAGAAGCAGTAGGGGGCCGTAGTTGTAGCGATAGCCCTCGTCGATCTGCGACGAGGCGGTGATCTCGTCGAGCGCGACGAACGCTTGCGGCTGCTTCTCGGTCGCTTTTCGAAGCTGCGCAACCTGGCGGGACGCTGCGTCCTCGCCCAGATTTGCCTGCTGGGCCTTGATCGACAGGAACTGCGCGGTCGATTCCAGCAGCAGCCAGGCGTAGGGGCCGGTCGGCCGGGTCAATGTACCGAAGTAGTAATGTGCTGTTTCGTGTGACAGGTACGCTGCGTACATCTCGGCCTTCTCTCCCCCGGCGAGCAGGGCATCCCCGATGGCACCGACAGAGCCGCTGAGCGCGATCGTCGGCCAGGTCGCAAATCCCCAGGAGCTTTCCCTGCGATCCCGGTCCACCTGGTTCAGCGTCACCATCCGCAGCAGCGTCGGGTCGTCGGCCATGGGCTGGCCAAGATAGCTGCCGTAGAAGCCGCGAATTCTGGAGAAGTGATCGGCCAGTGCTGCCTGCTGGGCCGCCGTCACTGACTGGTTGAGGATCGTCAGGCCACCGGTCCGCGTGAGCGGCCCGGTGCCGCCGAACAGGAGCAGGGGTCGCGCGAGCTCGCTTCTGAACTGCGCGACAGGACCATTGGTCGCCCCGCTGCCGTTCATGTAGAGGAAGCGACAGCCATCGCAGGCGATCTCCAGATCATAGGCCATCACATCGACCCGCGTTTTCAGCACAGGGTCGAAGGGGGCGGGAAACCACACTGCCTGTTCGGACGCGCGCACGCTGTCTCCGTTAAAGGCGATCAGCCCCTTGAAGTCGGTCGGCGCGTCGCGCTCGGCATAGACGGGGAAGGCGCCGACGTAGGACACGCACATCGTGGCGGGCGCATCTTCCAACGTATACACACGTGCCTCGCCGTCGACCCCTGGATCGAACCAGCCGGTGAAGCTCACGGGCTTGCCGCTCCCATCCGTGACGCGCGCGACGTTCAGTCCGGCATTGAGCACGAAGGTCTTTGCTGTCGCCGGCGGCCGGGCTCCGACGCAAACCTGACCTTCAAATCGTCCGTCTGCCAGGGAAGCGCGGACCTTGCCCGTCGCGCGGACGGGTTGGTCCTTCTGAACCGGCGCGGCAGGCAGCGACGTCGCAGCGAGCAGGGTGAGCCCCAGTACACCGAGCCCGTAGGTACGCGTCTTCATCGTTTCTGATCCCCGGGCCGTGAAAGAGCGGGCGCGACGGCGCTCCGCCCCCAGCGACACTGTCGTTTGCTGATCAAAGCAGTGCGGCGTCCCGCCGAAGAAGGCAGGACGTTGTTCCCCCGCACCATCAACTGCGCCGGTGCAGGCTTAGGCGAGGCAGGCCGCCAGGCGGTCGGCCGACCGGAGCGTCTCGGCGCCAAGGGCCGGGACGGCTTCCGACTTGCCGTAGCCGCGGAGCTTCCGGTAGCGCTGCACGAACAGTGCACCCGGCTGCCCGGTGAGCTCGGCAATCGCACCCTTGCCCTCTTCGGCGACAATCGCGCGCGCCATGACATAGCCCAGGGCATAGAGCACTTCGTCGCCATAGAAGCCCAGGGCATAGACGTCGTCGTACGAAACCTCGGCGCCCGTGTTCAGGCCATGGACCGACAGTTCGAGCAGCGTGACGCTTCGATCGACCAGGCCGATGTTGCGCAACGTCCTTTGCCGCGCCTCGTCGCTTCCCGCGTCGGTCCCCGCTGGCATCGCGGCGACGTCGCCGACCAGACTGGCGCTGCCCTCCATCTCCAGCGATGCGAAGAGCGGGACCAGCTCCTTGCTATGCGGCACCGCAGCCGTGCAGGCCTGGGCCTTGGGCGGGAGCGGCCGCGCCTGCCTAGCGATCCCCTGGACGGCGTGAAACAGCTCGTGCTGCATCACCGTCGCGGCGAGCGGCGCGGAAGGGAACCGGTCCAGGTTTAGGAAGAACTCCGGATCGCCGAAGGCGAAGCCGCCCGACGTGCCGCCCACGATCAGGTGGCCGACGACGTGTCCGCCCAGATCCGGCGGCGTGAACTCCGCGATCCTGCCTTTGACCTGATCCAGGAGATTGGACTTCGGGTCCTCCAGCTTGCCCAGCGTGGCGCGGATCTGTTCGATATGACTTCGCACCTGCCCGAAGCGGAACCTGGCGGGATCGGGTTCGGCATCATTCCCCTGAGCCGCGGCGACCAAGGCCTTTGCGAACAGTTCGTTAGAAGCTGGACGCCCATAATTGCGCGCCTTGCGTATCAGTCCCTGATTGCCGGGAAGCGCAGCCACGCGCAGCGCGTCCGCCGTCGTCAACGCCGGGTTCTGGAGAGCGGCCAGGACCGCCCTGGTCGCCTCTACGTCCACCGTAACGGAAAGGTTCGCACGAGGTCGGCCGGATGCGGCCGATGAATCCTGTGCCGCACCGGGTGCCGCTCCAACCGCGCCCGCCAAGGAGAGAGCCGCAAGCGCAGCTCCGATCCGTCCATATCGCCGCATTTATTCCCCCCCCCAAGAATCCGGCTGGTGTATTAACCTGGCAACACGGCTGTCAAGCGGCAAGACCAGGGCTCGCGGCGAGGCTCCCCCGCGATCTTCTTTTCTGCTGGCGGCCAGTCCGAGGGTTGGGCTAGTCGCGGGCGCAGTCCAGACGCTACCGGAACCTGCATGAAGATCGCCGTCCTCTTGCCCTGCTACAATGAAGAGGCTGCGATCGCGCAGACGGTCGCGGGGTTCCGCGAGGCGCTGCCGGACGCGACGATCTATGTCTATGACAACAACAGCCGCGACCGGACGGTCGAGGTCGCGCGGGAAGCGGGGGCGGTGGTCCGCTCCGAGCGCATCCAGGGCAAGGGCGCTGTCGTGCGCCGCATGTTCGCCGACATCGAGGCGGACGTCTATGTGATGGCGGACGGCGACGCGACCTATGACGCCAGCGTCGCACCGGTGATGGTGGCGCAGCTCGTCACCGAGCAGCTCGACATGATCGTCGGATCGCGCGTCGAGCAGCACCAGGCGGCCTATCGCCGCGGGCACCGCTTCGGAAACCGGGCGATGACCGGCATCCTCGCGCGGCTGTTCGGGCGCAGCTTCACCGACATCTTCTCGGGCTACCGGGTGTTCTCGCGCCGATTCGTGAAGAGCTTCCCCTCGCTGTCCGGCGGGTTCGAGATCGAGACCGAGATCAGCGTCCATGCGCTGGAGCTCAAGATGCCGGTCGCCGAGGTCGAGACCTGCTATTTCGCCCGGCCCGAGGGGTCCCACTCCAAGCTCAGCACCTATCGCGACGGCTGGCGGATCGCGCGGACGATCGCGACGCTCTATCGCTTCGAGCGGCCGCTGTGGTTCTTTGGCGCGGTGGGCCTCCTCCTTGCGGCCGTCGCGCTGCTGCTGGCGGTGCCGCTGGTGGTCACTTATCTACAGACCGGCCTCGTGCCGCGCTTCCCGACCGCGATCCTGGTGACGGGCCTGATGATCCTCGCCTTCCTGTGCGGATTCTCGGGGCTAATCCTCGATACGGTGGTGCGCGGACGGGTGGAGGTGCGTCGGCTGGCCTATCTGGCGCATCCGGCCCCCGGCAACTGACGTCCCGCCGCGGATCGCACCTCGCGGCCCTTGCGCCGGGCGATCCGAGCGCCGATGTTGTGTTTCGAACCTTACCAAGCGGGAACCCAATGCAGGACATCCACGACGCCCTCGTCCCCATCGTCATCGAACAGTCGAGCCGCGGCGAGCGCAGCTTCGACATCTATTCGCGCCTGCTGCGTGAGCGGATCGTGTTCGTGACCGGTGGCGTCGAGGATCACATGGCGTCGCTCATCACCGCCCAGTTGCTCTTCCTCGAGTCCGAGAACCCGAAGAAGGACATCTGGATGTACATCAACTCGCCGGGTGGCGTGGTGACCGCCGGCATGGCGATCCACGACACCATGCAGTACATCCGTCCGCGCGTCGGCACCGTCTGCATCGGCCAGGCAGCGTCGATGGGCAGCTTCCTGCTCGCCAGCGGCGAGCCGGGGATGCGCGTCGCGCTCACCAACGCGCGCATCATGGTCCACCAGCCGTCGGGCGGCGCCCAGGGCATGGCCTCGGACATCGAGATCCAGGCCAAGGAAATCCTGCGCATCCGCCGCCGGATGAACGACCTGTACGCCAAGTACACGGGCAAGCCGCTGGAGGAGATCGAGCGGGCGATGGACCGCGATACCTTCCTGGAGGCGGAAGAGGCCAAGGCGTTCGGCCTGGTCGACCAGGTGTTCGACAAGCGCCCGACCCCGACCGAGGAAGCGCCTGCGGCCTGATCCGCGGCTGGAACATGCCCGCGCCTGAATCCGGCGGCGCGGGCAACGTCCTGATAACCAACGCGTTTTATGGATTGCCGGACCGGTGCCCGAGTGTAGACTGTCGGGCGGTGTAACGCGCCTAGGTGCGCGGGAGAGAAGTGAATGACCAAGCTCAGCGGCGGTGACTCCAAGAGCACGCTCTATTGCTCCTTCTGCGGCAAGTCGCAGCATGAGGTGCGCAAGCTCATCGCCGGCCCCACCGTGTTCATCTGCGATGAGTGCGTGGAGCTGTGCAACGACATCATCCGCGAGGAGACCAAGTCCGCGCTGGTGTCGAAGAAGGACGGGGGCGTCCCCACGCCGCAGGAGATCTGCGACGTGCTGGACGACTATGTCATCGGGCAGAAGCAGGCCAAGCGCGTGCTGTCGGTGGCCGTCCACAACCACTACAAGCGCCTGAACCACGGCCAGAAGGGCGCCGACGTCGAACTCGCGAAGAGCAACATCCTGCTCGTCGGCCCCACCGGCTGCGGCAAGACGCTGCTCGCCCAGACGCTGGCGCGCATCCTGGACGTTCCGTTCACCATGGCGGACGCGACCACGCTGACCGAGGCGGGCTATGTCGGCGAGGATGTCGAGAACATCATCCTCAAGCTGCTCCAGGCATCCGACTATAATGTCGAGCGGGCGCAGCGCGGCATCGTCTACATCGACGAGATCGACAAGATCAGCCGCAAGGCCGAGAACCCGTCGATCACGCGCGACGTGTCGGGCGAGGGCGTGCAGCAGGCGCTGCTTAAGCTGATGGAAGGGACCACCGCGTCCGTTCCGCCGCAGGGTGGCCGCAAGCATCCGCAGCAGGAGTTCCTGCAGGTGGACACGACCAACATCCTGTTCATCTGCGGTGGCGCGTTCTCGGGCCTGGAGAAGATCATCGGCGACCGCCTGCAGGGCAAGTCGATCGGCTTCGGCGCCTATGTGGCCGCTCCCGAGGAGCGCCGCACGGGTGAGGTGCTGCGCCAGACCGAGCCGGAAGATCTGCTCAAGTTCGGCCTGATCCCCGAGTTCGTCGGCCGCCTGCCGGTGATCGCGACGCTCGAGGATCTGGACATCGACGCGCTGGTCAAGATCCTGACCGAGCCGAAGAACGCGCTGGTCAAGCAGTACCAGAAGCTGTTCGACATGGAGGGCGTGCGCCTGGGCTTCAACGACGACGCGCTGGTCGCGGTGTCGAAGAAGGCGATCGATCGCAAGACCGGCGCCCGTGGCCTGCGCTCGATCCTGGAGGGCATCCTGCTCGACACCATGTTCGACCTGCCCGGAATGGATGGCGTCGACGAGGTGGTGGTCGACAAGGACGTGATCGAGGGCCGCAAGGAACCGGTCCGCGTCTATGCGGAAAAGCAGAAGGCGGGAGACGCCGCCTGATCGGCGGCGCGCTCTAGCCAGAACCACGAAACGGGCGCCCGCAACGGCGCCCGTTTCTGCTTTGGGGCTGCGGATAGGGGGGCCGCGGCTGCAAGAACGGAGAATTGAAAGATGAACGCGACAATCGCGACGCTGCTCGGCGGGGCGCTGCTGGCCGCCGCCCCTGCGTCCGCACAGGCGGCCGATCCGGGCGCCTGCACCGCTGCGACCCAGACCCGGCTGATGGTGACGGTACGCGGCCTCAAGAACAGCACCGGCAAGGTCCGGGTCCAGGTCTACGACGGCGCCGGCTTCCTGAAGAAGGGCCGCTGGCTCGGCCGCGTCGAGGCACCCGCGCGCGAGGGGGCGACCATCTGCATCGCCGTGCCGCGCGCTGGCGATTATGCGGTGGCGGTCCGCCACGACGCGAACGGCAACGGCAAGTCCGACTGGAACGACGGCGGCGGCTTCTCCCGGGACCCCAAGCTGTCGCTGATGCGCCTGGAGCCGGACTTCGCCAAGGTGGTGATCCCGGTGCGCTCGGGCGAGAATCGCGTGGCGGTGACGATGAACTACCGCCGCGGGCTGAGCATCGGGCCGATCCGGTAGACTTGCGGCAGGGCGGGGCGCTGCGACCCGAGCGCAAATGCCTTTTTCATCGACGGTGCGGAAGGCCGTCTTGGTCGCAGAGTGCCTCCAGCAACCGCGTGGCGACCTGCCTTTCGGCCGGTGAAAACCCGGCGAGGACGCTATCGTATCGGTCGACGACGTCCCGATAGATCCGCAGCACATCGTCTGCCCGACCTTGCAGAGGCTCCACCAGCGTGCCCCGCCGGTCTCCGGGGTTAGGCAGGCGACGGACGTAGCCGGCGCGCTCGATCCGGTCGATGGCGCCGGTCGCCGCGCCCGATGTCAGCCCCAGGTGATCGGCGATGCGTCCGGGCGTGAGCGGTTCCGGCGACGAGAACACGAGGTCGAGCGTCGCAAGGTCCGTCGTGTGGAGTCCCAGTTCGCGAGCCATGACCATGTCGTTGCGGGCGGCAGTGGCCAGAAATCGCCGAAGCGCGCGAACCAGGCGCATGTTCGTTCCGTCCTCCGGACCTTCGTGCATCCCGTACCTTCTCCCCAAAGTATCTTTGCAACCGAGACATCGCTGTTTCGTTCCGTTCGCATCAGCATGGCCAGGCGTCGCTGCTGCCGGCCAGGGGATACACATTCAGGAGCGAGCCAATGGAACTGCAGGACCAGGTCATCATTGTCACGGGCGGCGCAAGCGGGATCGGACGCGAGGCCTGTCTGTCGCTCGCCCGCA
The DNA here is from genome assembly GCF_048058635.1 of Sphingomonas sp. MJ1 (PH-R8). Classification (NCBI taxonomy): domain Bacteria; kingdom Pseudomonadati; phylum Pseudomonadota; class Alphaproteobacteria; order Sphingomonadales; family Sphingomonadaceae; genus Sphingomonas; species Sphingomonas sp. MJ1 (PH-R8). Next base: position 81,275 of record NZ_JBBEFX010000013.1, on the reverse strand, counting down.
AGGGTGCGAAGCTCGTCGTCGCCGACTTCAATATCGAGGGTGCGGATGCCGTCGTCGCGGAGGTGAAGGCGCTCGGCGTCGAGGCGCTGTCCTATCAGCTGGATGGGTCGAAGGCGGAGGAGGTGAGCGCGCTGGTCGACTTCACCGTCGACAGGCTGCGGACGTTGAACGGCATGTTCAACAATGCCGGCATCGGGCTGGTGAAGCCCTTCCTGGAGATGGACCCGGCATCCTATCTGAAGGTCATCGAGGTCGACCAGCACAGCGTCTATTACGGCATGTATTATGGTGCCCGGAAGATGGTCGAGATCGGCGCGAAGGGCACGTTCGTGAACACCGCTTCGATCTATGGCTCGGTCGCGTCGCGCGGGAGCTTCAACTATAATGCTGCCAAGGCCGCGGTCATCTCGATGAGCCGTTCGGGCGCGCTGGAGCTGGCCGAACATGGCATCCGGGTGGTCGGCGTCGCCCCGGGGTTCATCGATACGCCGATCCTGGGCGATGACGCGGCGTTCAAGGCGCAAATCGCCGCCCAGCACATGCACGACCGGCTGATCGAGCCGGCAAAGGTCGCAAGCGTCGTCGCCTTCCTGTTCACCGACGCCGCATCGGCCGTGAACGGGTCGACGGTCGCGGTGGACGACGGCTTCCTGTCGTTCAAGGCGTGAGGTTGCGCATATCCGTTCGTGCTGTCGTGGGGCTTCGACAAGCTCAGCCCCACCGCAGCACGAACGCTCCAGCCGGACTCTTCCGGCGCTAGCAGGGCGGAGCGGCAGACCAGCTCCCCTGCCGCCGCCCGCACCTCAGGACGACAGACCGCTCACCCCGCCGCCTTCGCCAGCCCACGCGACAGTTGCAGCGCCCCGTGGAGCCGGCTGCGCGGGTCGGGCCAGGCGCGGGAGATGGCGAGCTTCATGTCCGGACGCAGCTTCGCCGCGCCGCCCAGGCGATCGACATAGGCGAGGAGGTTGGGGACGTTCGGGAAATTGTCCTCGTGGAACGTCACGATCGCGCCGCGCGCGCCGACGTCGATCTTGGCGATGCAGGCGCGCTTGGCGTTGAGCTTCGTCTCGATCAGCTTGAGCAAATTCTCGGTCGCCTCGGGCAGCTTGCCGAACCGGTCGATCAGCTCGGCCGCAAAAGCGTCGATGCCGGCGCGGTCCTCCACGTCGTTGAGGCGGCGGTAGAGGCCCATGCGCAGATCCAGGTCGGGGACATAGTCCTCGGGGATGAGGATCGGCGCGTCGACGGTGATCTGCGGCGAGAACTCCTTGGGCTTGTCCTCGCGCAGGCCGCCGGCCTTGGCGTCCAGGATCGCCTCCTCCAGCATCGACTGGTAGAGTTCGTAGCCCACTTCCTTGATGTGGCCCGACTGCTCGTCGCCCAGCAAATTGCCGGCGCCGCGAATGTCGAGGTCGTGGCTGGCGAGCTGGAAGCCGGCACCCAGCGACTCCAGGTCGGACAGCACCTTCAGCCGCTTGGTCGCGGCCTCGGTCATCTGCCGCTCGGGCGCGGTGTTCATATAGGCGTACGCGCGCGTCTTGGCCCGGCCGACGCGCCCGCGCAGCTGGTAGAGCTGGGCCAGGCCGAACTTGTCGGCGCGGTTGATGACCAGCGTGTTGGCGGACGGAATGTCGAGCCCGCTTTCGACGATGGTGGTCGACACCAGCACGTCGTAGCGCTTGTCGTAGAAGGCGGACATGCGCTCCTCGACCTCGCTCGGGCTCATCTGGCCGTGGGCGACGACGTAGCGGATCTCCGGCACGTCCTGCGCCAGGAACTTCTCGATGTCGGGCAGGTCGGCGATGCGCGGGGTCACGAAATAGGCCTGGCCGCCGCGATAATGCTCGCGCAGCAACGCCTCGCGGATCACCACCGGGTCCCAGGGCATCACATAGGTCCGCACCGCCAGGCGATCGACCGGCGGGGTCTGGATCACCGACAGCTCGCGCAGGCCCGACATCGCCATCTGCAGCGTGCGCGGGATCGGCGTCGCCGTCAGCGTCAGCATGTGGACGTCGGCCTTCAGCGCCTTCAGCCGCTCCTTGTGGGTGACGCCAAAGCGCTGCTCCTCGTCGACGATGACGAGGCCGAGCCGCTTGAAGTCCATGCTCTTGGACAGCACCGCATGGGTGCCGACGATCACGTCGATGGTGCCGTCGGCAAGCCCCTCCTTGACCCGCTTGGCCTCGGCTGCGGGCACCAGGCGGGAGAGGCGGCCGACGTTGATCGGGAAGCCCTCGAACCGCTGGGTGAAGTTCATGTGGTGCTGGCGCGCGAGCAGCGTGGTGGGGCACACCACTGCAACCTGCATGCCGGCCATCGCCGCGACGAAGGCGGCCCGCAGTGCGACTTCGGTCTTGCCGAAGCCGACGTCGCCCACGACGAGCCGGTCCATCGGCGTGCCGGCGGCGAGATCGTCCAGTACGTCGCCGATCGCGCGATCCTGGTCCTCGGTCTCCTGGTACGGGAAGCGATCGACGAAGGCGGGATAGCCGCTGTGGTCGGGCTCGGCCACTTCGGCCGGGCGCAGCGCACGCTTGGCGGCAGTAGCAATCAGCTCGCCCGCGATCGCCTGGATGCGCTCCTTCATGCGGCTCTTGCGGCGCTGCCACGCCTCGCCGCCCAGCTTGTCGAGCGTCGCGCCTTCCTCGCCCGATCCGTAGCGGGAGAGGACTTCGAGGTTCTCGACCGGCACGTAGAGCTTGTCGCCGCCGGCGTAGGACAGCGCCACGCAGTCGTGCGGCGCGCGCGACACCGGGATCTGGGTCAGCCCCTCGTAGCGGCCGATGCCGTGCTCGGTATGCACCACCAGGTCGCCGGGCGAGAGCGTCGCCAGTTCCTGGAGGAAGGCGTCGGTGTTCTTGCGCCGCTTGGCACGGCGGACCAGCCGGTCGCCGAGCATGTCCTGCTCGGTCAGCACCGCGACATGGGGCGCGGTGAAGCCGTGGTCGAGGGGGAGGACGATCAGCGTCGGGCCGCGCTCGGCCGCGCCCAGCGCCTCCTGCCAGCCGTCGGCGGCGATCGCGCCCTTGAGGCCGTGGTCTGCAAGCAACCCGGTCAGCCGCTCACGCGCGCCCGTCGAATAGCTGGCGAGGATCGCCTTGCGGCCCTCGCGCTTGAGCTTGGCGAGGTGCGCGACCACCGCCTCATAGACGTTGTTGCCGGCCGTGCGCTCGGGCGCGAAGTCGCGCGGGCCGTCGACGCCGAAGTCGAGCACGGTCGCGCTCTCCGGCTCGTGGAACGGCGTCACCTGATGCGCGGCGGCCTCGTCGAGCCGGCGCGTCCATTCCTCGGCATTGAGGTAGAGCTGATTGGGGAGCAGCGGGCGATAGCTTCCGGGATCCGCCGACTGCGCGCGCGCGCGGTTGGCGTGATAGTCTGTGATGCCCTCGAACCGTGCCTCGGCGGCGCCGGGCGTACCCGCGTCGCGCACGATCACCGCGTCGGCGGGGAGGTGCTCGAACAGCGTTTCCAGCCGCTCTTCGAACAGCGGCAGCCAATGCTCCATGCCCGACAGGCGCCGCCCGTCGGAGATCGCCTGGTAGAGCGGGTCGCCGGTCGCAGTCGCGCCGAAGGTCTCGCGATAGCGCGCGCGGAAGCGCTTGACGCTTTCCTCGTCGAGCAGCGCTTCGGACGCGGGGAGCAGGGTGAAGCCGTCGATGCGGCCGCTGGTGCGCTGGTCGGCGGGATCGAAGGTGCGGACGCTCTCGATCTCGTCGCCGAAGAAGTCGAGCCGCAGCCCCTGTTCGGAGCCCGAGGGAAAGAGGTCGACCAGCCCGCCGCGGACCGCGAACTCGCCGGCGTCATGGACGGTCTCGACCCGCACATAGCCGTTGCCCTGGAGCAGCTCGGCCAGGCGATCGAGCGAGATGCGCTCGCCCGGCGCCAACCGCGCCACCAGCTGGCGGATGCGGAACGGGGTCAGCACGCGCTGGGTGACGGCGTTGACGGTGGTCACCAGCAGGCGTGGCGCCTTGCCGGGGCTCTGGAGGGCGTGGAGCGTCGCCAGCCGCTCGGACATGGCGCGCAGCGTCGGGGAGGCGCGGTCGTAGGGGAGGCAGTCCCACGCCGGGAAGCTCAGTACCTCCAGCTCGGGCGCGAAGAAGGGCGCAGTCGCCGCCACCGCCCGCATCGCCGCCTCGTCCGGGGCCACATAGACCACCCCGCCGGCGCTTCCCCGCGCCAGATCGGCGAGCAGGCTGGGCAGGAACCCCGCCGGCACGCCCGAAAGCGTGAGCGGGCGGCTGGCGGACAGGATGGTCTGGAGATCGGGCATGTCGGGCGCGGGCGTTCCGTTCGGTCTGAGACGTGGGAAGGCGGGATCGCCGTCAGCGGGCGATCGGCACGTAGTTCAGAGTCTTGAGCGCCGCCATCACGGTGCCTTCGAACTGCGGCGGCACCGGCTGGGTTCCCATCGCCCAGGCCATGATGTCGACGTCCTGCTCCTCCAGGAAGGTCTCGAACCACTCGATCTCGGCATCGCTCCAGGTTTCGCCATGCGCGTCGAAGAAGCCGCCGATCATCAGGTCGGCTTCCTTGGTGCCGCGGTGCCAGGCGCGGAAGCGCAGGCGCTTGAGACGGGTTTCGCGGTCCATGGGATCTCCAACGGCAAGGAGCCGGCGGACGCGAACGGCCGTCGGCGAGTCAGTGCGACGCCGCTTCCCGACACGGGCCGAAACGCGGTAGGGGCAGCAGATAGTCATGCGTCCCCAACTTCTCAATCCGCTGTTCGCCGAGGTCACCGCCCTGAAGGGGGTCGGCGCCGCCATGGCCAAGCCGCTCGACCGGCTGGGCCTGTCGCGCGTGATCGACGTCGCCTTTCACCTGCCGAGCGGCTGGGTCGACCGGCTGCCACGCGACACGCTCGACATGGCGGATGCGGGGCGGATCATCGCGATCACGCTGACGCCGACCGACTATCGGCTGAGCGCCGGGCGGGGCCCGACGCGGGTGCAGGCGCAGGATGCGGCCGGCAATGTCGTGAGCCTCGTCTATTTCGGCGGCAACGCCGGCTGGGTGAAGAAGCTGCTGCCGCTCGGCGAGCTCAAGCGCGTGTCGGGCAAGCTCGAGACCTATGGCCAGTCGCTCCAGATCGTGCACCCGGACCAGGTGCTGCCGCTGGACGAAGCGAGCGGCCTGCCGGAGCGCGAGGCGGTGTACCCGCTGTCCGAAGGGCTCACCTCCCGCCGGGTTGCGGGGCTGGTGGAGCAGGCGATCGAGCGGGCGCCCGAGCTTCCCGAGTGGATCGAGCCAAGCCTGATTTCGACCAAGAACTGGCCCAGCTGGCGCGAGGCGCTGGTGCGCATCCACGCCGACCCCGCCGATGCCAAGGCGCGCCAGCGGCTCGCCTATGACGAGGTGTTCGCCAACCAGCTGGCGCTGCTGCTGGTTCGCGGCGAGGCACGCGCCAAGCGCGGCCGGCCGCTGACCGGCGACGGCAGCGTGCGCGCGCGGCTGAAGCTGCCCTATGCGCCCACCGGCGCGCAGGCGCGGACGATTGCGGAGATCGAGGGCGACCTGGCGCAGGTGCAGCCAATGCTGCGACTGCTGCAGGGCGACGTTGGTTCCGGCAAGACGCTGGTGGCGATCATGGCGCTGCTGATCGCGGTGGAGGCGGGCGCACAGGGCGCCTTGCTCGCCCCGACCGAGATCCTCGCGCGCCAGCATGGCGAGACGCTGACCCGGCTGCTGTCACCGATCGGCGTCAACGTCGCGGTGCTGACCGGCCGCGACAAGGGCCGCGCGCGCGAGGCGACGCTGATGGGGCTGGCAGACGGGTCGATCGACATCCTGGTCGGCACGCACGCGATCTTCCAGGAGGGCGTCGGCTATCGCGACCTGGGGCTGGTGGTGGTGGACGAGCAGCACCGCTTCGGCGTCGCCCAGCGCATGATGCTCCAGGCCAAGGCGCAGCGCCCGCCGCACCTGCTGGTGATGACCGCCACGCCGATCCCGCGCACGCTGACGCTTGCCCAATATGGCGAGATGGACGTCAGCCGGCTGGACGAGATGCCGCCCGGTCGCGAGCCGATCGAGACGCGGGTCGTGTCGGAGGATCGGCTGGACGAGGTAGTCGACGCGCTCGCCCGCCACCTGTCCGGCGGCGGTCAGGCCTATTGGGTGTGCCCGCTGGTCGAGGAGAGCGAGAAGAGTGACCTCGCCGCTGCCGAAGCGCGCGCGGAAGGCCTGCGCCAGCGGTTCGGCGAACGGGTCGGGCTGGTCCACGGCCGGATGAAGGCGCCCGAAAAAGATGCGGCGATGGCCGATTTCCAGGCGGCGCGAACCGGCGTGCTGGTCGCGACCACGGTGATCGAGGTCGGCGTGGACGTGCCCAACGCCACGCTGATCGTGATCGAGGCGGCGGACCGCTTCGGCCTCGCGCAGCTCCACCAGCTGCGCGGTCGGGTCGGGCGGGGCGGGGGGATGTCGCGCTGCCTGCTGTTGAGGGGCAATGCGCTCAGCGAAACCTCGCGCGCGCGGCTCGCCTTGATGCGCGAGAGCAACGACGGCTTCCGCATCGCCGAGGAAGACCTGCGACTGCGCGGCGCGGGCGAGATCCTCGGCACCCGCCAGTCGGGCGAGATGCAGTTCCGCCTGGCAACGCCAGAGATGCTCGACGACCTGATGCCGGCTGCCAACGGCGATGCCCGGCTGCTGGTCGACCGCGACGGCGGCTTGCACGGCCCGCGCGGTGAGGCGGCGCGGCTGGCGCTCTACTTGTTCGAGCGCGATGCTGCCGTGGGACTGCTGCGCTCGGGCTGAGGATCGAAGGGCGGCAGCGGCTCCAGCACCTTGGCGAGCAGTTCGTAATAGCTCGCGCGGTCGATCGGCATGTCGAACATGCAGCCGAAGCGCATGCCCTTGGCCCAGCGCACGTCCGCACCCATCACGCCCACCACCGGCAGGATCAGCCGCAGCCGGTCGCCGGGCTGGAACGCCAGGTCGGTGGTCGCAGAAAGGCCGTGCGAGGAAATGTTGAGAACGCGCAGTTGCAGCGCCTCGGCCGCAGGACCGAAGCCCCGCGCCTCGAACTGCACTTCGTCGCGCACGTGCGACGGCTCGACCGCCCCCGCCGTCGTCTGCCTGAACTTCTCGTCCATGGCGCCCCCTTGCGACGAATGGATATCAGCATTGGCGGGGATGGGGAAGGACGGATGCTTGCGCGCTATTTGGCACAATGTTGGGGAGGTGCCGGTTTCTCTCGGTAGCCGGCAGAGGCCGGGGTCCAGTTGGGGGCGGCTGGCGGGCGTGCGGACCCTGACTACCGCCTTCCCACCTGGGCCCCGGCCTTCGCCGGGGTACGAAGAAGGGGGATGGGCCCTTCGTGCTCCTGCGGAGGCAGGAGCCTAGGGTCGTCAGGCGCAACCGGGCGTTGCTCTGCTTGGCTCTGGATCCCTGCCTGCGCAGGGATACGGTGGGGAGCGGTGGAAGCTCCCGCATCCGGCCAAGGTCGCGCAGCGGGGCTACGCCAGCAGCTTTTGCCGCTAGCGCGCCGGCGTCACGCCGCCGGCAGCAGAATGCCGTGGTGCTTCTTGCCCGAGGACAGGCGCACCGGCGCCGAGACGGTGATCTGCATCGCCTCGTCGGTGATCTTCTCGCCGTCGACGCGGGCGCCGCCGCCCTTGATCAGCCGGCGTGCCTCGCCCTTGGAAGCGGCAAGACCCAGCGCCACCAGCGCATCGACCGCGGTGATGCTGCCCTCGGCCAGTTGGTGCGTGGGAAGCGCGTCGCCCGCGGCACCCTCTTCGAAGGTGCGGCGCGCGGTTTCGGCCGCCTGGACTGCCGCTTCTTCGCCGCGACAGAGCGCGGTCGCGGCGTCGGCCAGGATCTTCTTCGCCTCGTTGATCTCGGCGCCCTGCAACGCCTCCAGCCGGGCGATCTCGTCCAGCGGCAGGTCGGTGAAGAGGCGCAGGCGGGTGCCGACGTCGCGGTCGTCGGTGTTCCGCCAGAACTGCCAATAGTCGAAGTGCGACAGCAGGTCCTCGTTCAGCCACACCGCGCCGCCCACGGACTTGCCCATCTTGGTGCCGTCGGCGTTGGTGAGGAGCGGCGTCGTCAGGCCGAACACCGGCGTGCCATCGACGCGGCGGGCGAGGTCGACGCCGTTGACGATGTTGCCCCACTGGTCCGACCCGCCCATCTGCAGGCGGCAGCCGGCGCGGCGCGACAGCTCCAGGAAGTCGTACGCCTGGAGGATCATGTAGTTGAATTCGAGGAAGCTCAGCGACTGCTCGCGGTCCAGGCGCATCTTCACCGAATCGAAGCTCAGCATCCGGTTGACCGAGAAATGCTGGCCGATGTCGCGCAGGAACGGGATGTACTCGAGCTTGTCGAGCCATTCGGCATTGTCGAGCATGATCGCGTCGCTCGGCCCGTCGCCGAACGTCAGGAAGCGTTCGAACACGCGCTTGATCGAGGCGACGTTCGCCTGGATCGTCTCCTCCGTCATCAGCTTGCGGGCTTCGTCCTTGAAGCTGGGGTCGCCGATCTTGCCGGTGCCGCCGCCCATCAGCACGATCGGCTTGTGGCCGGCGCGCTGGAGCTGGCGCAGCATCATGATCGAGACGAGGTGGCCGACGTGGAGCGACGAAGCGGTCGGATCGAAGCCGATATACCCCGGCACCACCTGGCTGGCCGCAAGCGCATCGAGCGCCGCTGCGTCGGTCACCTGGTGGATGTAGCCGCGCCCGTCGAGCAGGCGGAGGAGGTCGGAGTTGTACTGGGTCATGGCTCGATCATTCTGCTGTTTGCGCGGCCTCCCTAGCCGCTCGGCGCCCGCGAAGTCGAGAAGATGCGATTTCCGGCGCATTTGCGCGTCCTGCGCCTCTTGGCAGCGCCGCTGCGCCCGCCTAACCCGATGCCCATGCTTGCAGGGCTTATTTTCGCGACCGAGGACGCCGAGGGGCGCGCCGGCACGCTCGCCGCGACGCTGCCCTTCGGGGGCATGACGCTGATCGAATACCAGGCGCGGCTGCTCGCCGCAGCCGGCGTGGGGCAGATGGTGGTGGCGGTGGGACGAGTGACGCCCGCGCTGCTCGGCGCCGTCAGCCGCATCGCCAAGCGCGAGGTGACGGTCGACATCGTCCGCTCGGCCGAGGAAGCCTCTGCCAAGATCCATCCGCTGGCGACGGTCGTCGTGATCGCGGACGGGCTGGTGACCACCGACACGATGCTGCACGCGATGGCGGGCGAGGCGCCCGACGCGATCCTGGTGACGCCCGAGGCGGAGGCGAGCGGCGCGGTGGAGCGGCTCGACCGCGGCCAGTGCTGGGCGGGCGTCGCGACGCTTTCCGCGCAGCGGCTCGCCGAAGTGGCGGCGCTGCCCCGCGAATATGACTTCCAGTCGACCGTGCTGCGGATCGCGGTGGAGGCGGGCGCCCGTCACGTGGCGCTCCCTGCCTCCGCCCGCCGATCGGGCCATGGCGTGGAGCGCGACGCGGAGGTGCTGGCCGGCCGCAGCAACGACGTGCTGGGGGCGCTCGCCAACCAGCGCACCGGCTGGGCGGATCGCTGGTTCTTCACCCCGATTACCCGCTTTCTCCTTCCCCAGCTCGTCCGGCGGGAGGTGCCCGCCTGGGCGACCGCGGTTGCAGGGGGCGGCGCGGGGCTGCTCGCGCTGCTGACGCTGGGGCTGGGGCATCCGGCGCCCGGAATGCTGCTCGCGCTCCTGTCGGTGATCCTGCTTTCGGCCGGGTCGCTGCTCAGCTGGCTGCGGGGCGACAATGTCCGCGCGAGCCAGCAGGAACAGGGCATCCTGCTGCTGGCGGTGCTGTCGGCGCTGCTGCTCGGCATCATCGCGTCGCTTGCCGCGGGGCATGCGACGCCGTTCGTGCTGGCGCTGTGGGGCGTGGCGAGCAACACCGTGGCAGATCGCGTGCCGGTGCGCCCGCGCCCCTGGTATGCGAGCGCCGCCTCGCAGGTGCTGCTGCTGACGCCCTTCGCGCTGCTGGGCCTGGCGACGCTGGGCCTGGCCCTTGCGACGCTGCACGCGGTCGTCAGCCTGGCCGCGGCGGTTGAAGCCAGCCGTCATAAGGCTTAGGCCGGTCTTAACGACCGCACGTTAGGCGAGGGTGCATGGCCGCCCGTTCGACCCAGATTGATCCCGATCCCGCAGCGCTGCTCTCCCATGCGGCGGCGCGCGGCATGCGTGCGCAGGTGCGGGCCGCGCCGCCGGTGGCCGCGTTGTTCGCGCCGCCGTCCGACCCCCTCGACGATCGCACCCGCGCCGCCCTGTCGGAGCGGCTGGAGCGGCTGGTCCGCACCTCCGCCGATCGGCTGGCCGAAGTGGCGGCCGCGCGGCTGGACGCCGCGGCCGAGCCGGCCTTGGCCGCACGCATCCGGGGCGAGGCCGAACAGGTCTGGGACCGGCTTGCCGCGGTGCCGACGCTGTGGGACGAGACGCTGCTTGCCGAATTGCTGGCCGAGACGCGGCTGGCGCTGCTTGCCGCCGCGCTTCCGGTGCGCGCCCCCTTCAACCCCGACCAGCCGAGCCTGCTCGCACGGCTCGCCCATTCGGACGACGCCCTGATTGCCGAGGCGGCCAAGCTGCTGCTGCTCCACGGCAGCGTTGCCGAGTATGCGACGCTCCAGCAGCTGTGCTGGCCGATCGCGGCGGCGCTGCGCCAGAATGCGACCGATCCGGAGGAGATCGCGCTGCTCGACCGCGCGCTGATCTCGGCGGTGGAGCAGTTGCGCGGGCAAGACAACGAGGCGCCGGCCGCCGCGCGGCTCGCACGCGCGCTGCGCCGGGACGTGGCGACGCTGCCGGAGCTGATCGAACAGGCGCTTGCCGACCGCCGGCTCGAACTGGTCGTGGCGCTGATTGCGGACGCAGGGGGCCTCGGCCCTCGGGCGGTGCGGGACCTGGTGCTGGAGCGCGACCCGGCGCCGCTCTGCATGTTGCTGCGCGCGCTCGACCTGCCGCGCGAGACGCTGGCGCGCATCGGCTTTGCGCTGTGCGAGGCGGATCCCGCGCGGGATCTGGACGCGTTCGCCGACCTGATCGACGAGGTCGCCGCGGTGCCGCTGCAGGCGGCATGGCGGGCGGTGGCGGCGATGGCGCTTCCCGCCGGCTATCGCACCGCGCTGCTCGCGCTGGGCGATGGAGCGGGCGCATGAGCGGCTTCGATCGCTATCACCAGCCGGCGTCCGCGATGCTCGATGCCGACGGGCGGCTGCGCCATGCCGAGCCGCGGCTGGCGGGGCTGAACGCCCGTGCCGGCGGCGAGCCCGGCCAGCCGATCGCGGTTCCCGCCATGGCGGAGCTGGTGCGCATCAGCCGCCGCCTGGGCATCGACGTCGCGCGCAAGATCCTGGTCGCCGATGGCGAGGACGATGTCGAGCTGTGGGTGCAGGTCGAGCCCGAGGGTGACGGCCTGCGGCTGACAGTCGGCGCCTGGGGGCTTCCGGGCGACGGCGAGGGGACGCACGACGAGGCCGACGCCGCCGAGTTGCTGGCGCTCGATGCCGACTGGCGCTGGGAGGCAGACAGCGGGCTCCACCTGACCTATGTCTCGCCCGCCGCGGGCACCCGCTTCGGCTTTGATGCGACGGACGTGCTCGGCCGCCCGCTCACCTGGCTGTTCCAGCTGACGGACGATGGCGAGGGAGGCTTCCCGATGCTGGGCGCGATGGCGTCGCAGCAGCCGTTCGAGGGGCAATATGCGACGCTGCGCGATACCGGGCGTACGGTGCTGCTGTCCGGCGTGCCGCGCACCGACGCCGGAGGGCGCTTCGCGGGCTTCATCGGCGCGGCCCATGCCGTCGAGCCGGACGCGCCCGAGGCGCAGCCGGAGCCGCAGGGCCTGCCGCAGAACTTCGGCAAGCGGTTGCGCGCGGCGCTGCGCCAGCCGCTCGACCGGATCGTGGCCCATGCCGACAGCATCAGCGCCCAGGCGGACGGGGCGCTGCTCCAGGACTATGCCGACTATGCCGGCGACATCGCGAATGCCGGCCGCCACCTGATGGGCCTCGTCAACGACCTGGAGGACGTGCAGGCGGTCGAGGACCCGGACTTCGCGATCGCCGTCGAGTCGCTGGACCTGGCCGACGTGACCCGTCGCGCGGCCGGGTTGCTGGCGGTGCGGGCGGAGCGGGCCGGGGTGACGATCGACCGACCGGGCGCGCACGAGACGCTGGCGGCACGCGGCGAATTCCGCCGCGCGCTCCAGATCCTTGTCAACCTGATCGGCAATGCGGTCCGCTATTCGCCGCCGGGGGCCACCGTGTGGGTGCGGCTGGAGCGGGAGGGGCAGATCGCCTGCGTGATCGTGGCCGACCAGGGCAAGGGGATCGCGCCCGAGGACCAGGCCCGCATCTTCGAGAAGTTCGAGCGGGTCGACCCGAGCGAGCAGGGGGGAAGCGGCCTCGGCCTCTACATCGCCCGACGGCTCGCCCGCGCCATGGGTGGTGACATCGTGGTCGACAGTGCGCTGGGGGAAGGCGCGCGCTTCGTCCTCACCCTGCCGCTGGTGGAGTAGGCGGCGCCGAAAGCGTCGGCTCAGCCGCAGCCCAGCACGGACTTCACCTCCAGATATTCGGCAATGCCGTGCGCGCCATATTCGCGGCCGTTGCCGGAGCGCTTGTAGCCGCCGAACGGCATGTCGGCGTCCGGCACGCCGCCGTTCACATAGACCATGCCCGCGCGCAGCCGGGGGACCAGGCGCCGGGTGTCCTCGGGCGCGCCGAACAAGACCGCGGAGAGGCCATAGTCGGTGTCGTTGGCGATGCGGACGGCGTCTTCCTCGTCCGCATAGGCGATCACCGTCACGACGGGTCCGAAGATCTCCTCGCGCGCGATGGTCATGTCCGGGGTGACGCCAGAGAAAAGCGTCGGGCGGACGTAGAAGCCGCGCGCGAAGCCCTCCGGGTGGCCGAGGCCGCCCACCTCCAGCGTCGCGCCCTCTGCCAGGGCGCTTGCGATCAGCTGCTGGACACGCTGCCATTGGGCCAGATTCACCAGCGGGCCGATGTGATCGCCGGCTTCGCGCGGATCGCCGACGCGGATCGCCGCCATCGCCTCCCGCGCGATCGCGACCGCCGCCTCCTGCTGCGCGGTCGACACCAGCAGCCGGGTGGGGGCGAGGCAGCTCTGCCCGGAATTGAAGGTGACGCTGCCAACGGTCGCGCGCACGGCCGCTTCCAGGTCGGCGCTCGGCAGGACCAGTGCGGGTGCCTTGCCGCCGAGTTCCTGGTGGACCCGCTTGACGGTGGGCGCCGCCGCCTGCGCCACAGCGATGCCCGCGCGGGTGGAGCCGGTGAAGCTCACCACGTCGACATGCCGGTGCGCGGCGAGCGCCTGGCCGGTCACGCCGTCTCCCTGCACCAGGTTGAACACGCCTGCCGGAACTCCCGCCTCGGCCATCACCTCCGCGAACAGCGCGGCGCAGCTCGGCGCTTCTTCCGAGGGCTTGAGCACCATGGTGCAGCCGGCGGCGAGCGCGGGCGCGACCTTGGCCACGATCTGGTTCATCGGCCAGTTCCAGGGGGTGATCAGCGCCGCCACCCCGATCGGCTCGCGCAGAATCGCGTGGCGGCCGCGGCGCTCCTCCCATTGCACTTCGCCGAGGGCGCGGAGCGTCGCCCGGAGGTGGTCGACGCCGGACATGGCCTGCGCATCGCGCGCCATGCCCGCCGGACAACCGACCTCGCGCGTCATGGCGGCGGCGAAAGCGTCCAGCCGCGCCTCGTAGCCGGCGAGGATCGTCTGCAGCAGCGCGACGCGTTCGGCGACGCTGGTGTGCGAGAAGTCTTCGAACGCGCGCCGCGCGGCCGCCACCGCACGGTCGACGTCGGCGGCGCTGCCCAGCGTCAGCTGAACACAGACCTCGCCCGTCGCGGGGTCGCGCACCTGCGCGGGGCGACCGCCGCGGCTTTCGACCCAATGGCCGTCGATGAAATGGGGAGTGCTTGGCATGTCGTCTTCCTGGCCCCGTGATGGCCCAGGGGCAAGTCGCGGCGCGCCGCCCCGGCACGCAAAAGGGGCGCCCGGATCGCTCCGGACGCCCCTCCTGCTTGCCGATCGTGAGGACGATCAGGCCGAATAGTACATGTCGAACTCGACCGGGCTCGGAGTCATTTCCCAGCGGGCGACCTCGCCACGCTTGACCTCGACATAGGCCTCGATCTGGTCGGCCGAGAACACGTCGCCCTTCAGCAGGAAGTCGTGATCGGCTTCCAGGCTGTCGAGCGCCTCGCGCAGCGAACCGCAGACGGTCGGGACCTGGGCGAGCTCTGCCGGCGGCAGGTCGTACAGGTTCTTGTCCATCGCCTCGCCCGGATGGATCTTGTTCTGGATGCCGTCGAGGCCGGCCATCATCAGCGCCGCATAGGCGAGATAGGGGTTGGCCATCGCGTCCGGGAAGCGGATCTCGACGCGCTTGGACTTGGGGCCGGTGCCGTACGGGATGCGGCACGAAGCCGAGCGGTTGCGCGCCGAATAGGCGAGCAGCACCGGCGCCTCATAGCCCGGCACCAGCCGCTTGTAGCTGTTGGTCGACGGGTTGGTGAAGGCGTTCAGCGCCTTGGCATGTTTGATGATGCCGCCGATGAAGTAGAGGCAGGTGTCCGACAGACCCGCATAGCCCTCGCCCGCGAACAGGGGATTGCCCTCGTTCCAGATCGAGAAGTGGGTGTGCATGCCCGAGCCGTTATCTTCCTTGATCGGCTTGGGCATGAAGGTCGCGGTCTTGCCGTACGCATGCGCCACCTGGTGCACGACATACTTGTAGATCTGCATGCGATCGGCGGTGGTGGTCAGCGTGCCGTAGGTCAGGCCCAGTTCGTGCTGCGCGGCGGCCACCTCGTGGTGGTGCTTGTCGCAGGGAAGGCCCATTTCGAGCATGGTGGAGACCATCTCGCCACGGATGTCGACGGCGCTGTCGACCGGCGCGACGGGGAAATAGCCGCCCTTGGCGCGCGGACGATGGGCCATGTTGCCCGACTCATATTCGCGGCCGCTGTTGGTCGGCAGCTCGATGTCGTCCAGCTTGTAGTAGCTGCTGGAATAGGTGTTCTCGAACCGCACATCGTCGAACATGAAGAACTCGGCCTCGGGGCCGACGTAGACGGTGTCGCCGATGCCGGTGGTCTTGAGGTAGGCCTCGGCGCGCTTGGCGGTCGAGCGCGGGTCACGCGCATAGAGCTCGCCGGTCGACGGCTCGACCACGTCGCAGAACAGGATCAGCATCGGGGTGGCCGAGAACGGATCGACATAGACGGCGTCCAGGTCGGGCTTGAGCACCATGTCGGACTCGTTGATCGCCTTCCAGCCCTCGATCGAGGAGCCGTCGAACATCAGGCCGTCGGTCAGCTCGTCCTCGGTCAGGATCGAGGCGACCATCGACAGGTGCTGCCACTTGCCCTTGGGGTCGGTGAAGCGAAGATCGATCCACTCGATCTCCTGGTCCTTGATCATCTTGAGGATCGTGCTGGCGGTATTGGCCATGGAACTAAGCCCTTTCTGGATAAAACCATTACCCCGCGAGGCGCCCCCCCGCGGCGGATTTCGTGCAATGCGTCGAAGGAAATGTCCGGTCAGATGGCGTCTTCGTTACGCTCTCCGGTGCGGATGCGAAGCGCCGTCTCCACGGGGATGACGAAGATTTTGCCGTCGCCGATGCGGCCGGTCTGGGCAGCGCCCGCGATCGCCTCCACGACGCGGTCGGCGAGGCTGTCCTCGACGACCACCTCCAGCTTCACCTTCGGCAGGAAGTCGACGACATATTCGGCGCCGCGATAGAGCTCGGTATGGCCCTTCTGGCGGCCGAAGCCCTTGGCTTCGGTGACGGTGATGCCACTCACGCCGACCTCGTGCAGCGCCTCCTTCACCTCATCCAGCTTGAACGGCTTGATGATGGCCTCGATCTTCTTCATGCCTCGCGTATTCCCCCCGGCCGAACACGGCCACGCACACAGGTGCCGACAATCAAGAACCGTGCCAGAGCACGAATCGCGGGGGTGAGCATCCCCGATCCGGCTGCGCCTGTCGATCCTGCCCGCCTTTTCGGCACGGCCCTGGAAAGTGCCCGCTTTTTGAGCAGGGCGAGGCTCTGTCGGTCCGGCGAAGCTCGGCAGCAGCCGGAGGCGCCGAGATGAAGGGCCGAAGAATTCGCCCGAAAGCGATCATGGACCAGCAAGCGCGTTACTTGCGGAGCGCAATCTTTCCTGCGCAGACTGGCTGCATGAAGAGAATGCTGCTGCTCGCCAGCCTGGTGCTGCCCGTAAATACGGCATCTTCGCAGTCGCTTCCGTCGCCACGCCCGGCGGTGCCTTGGCAACTGCGCGCCTGGATGCCGGGCGAGGTGCGCTGCGGCGGCACCAGCGTGGTCCCGCTGGCGCTGCGACGTCCGATCACGAGCATCCGCCGGGGCAACCGATATGATGCAACGGACGCACTCACCTATCGCTTCCGCATCGATGCCAGCGGCCGGACGCTGTCGATCCGCAGGGAAGGGGGTGGAGCGCCGTGGAGCGACGATGTCGCGCCGTCGCTTGCCGCTAGCCGGTTCGGAGTGGGCGCCCCGCAGGCGGACTGCACTATCCGCTACACGCTGCGCGCGATGTCGCCCGAGGAAGCGCCGGTCGCGGACCTGATCTCCTATTCCCTCGAACCCCAGTCGGGCGAACTGCCGCCCGATGGCTGGGCCCGGATCCAGTCGTCCCAGGCGTCGTGCCTCACGGAACCGCGGCCCCGGCCGCTGGTCGCCGTGTATCCCGATTTCGACAAGCTGCCGGGCACGCCGGGCGTCAAGCACTGGACGATGGTCGCCTATGATCAGGATGCGCGCGGGCGGCCGATCCATGTCCGCGCGGTAGAGGGGACGGGGAGTGCGGCGCTGGACCGCGCAGCCGTACGTGCGATGCGCAAGTCCCGCTTCACGGGCGGCGCCCGAGCCGGCTGCCTGTTTCCCTTTTGGCGAACACCGACGACCCTTGCGGCGCCCACGCCCCCTTCCGAGGAGAGCCTCCGGCCCGCCGACAGCAACTGCCCGCATTCCGGTGATTGGGCCACGCCGCCGACGCTGACCTATCCGAACGGCTATCCGCGCCGCGCCATCGAAGGGTGGGCGGTCGTGGCGTTCGACGTGGCGCCCTGGGGCGAGCTCGGCAACCTGCGGGTGCTGGCGAGCGAACCGACGGGGGATTTCGGCGAGCAGGCGATCCAGGTCCTGCGTTCGGCGCGCAAGCCCGCGTCCGCGACCGGGCGCTCGGGCTGTGTCGATCGGGTGATCTTCAAGATCGGCTATGGCGGATTGCCGCTCGGGAAAGATCCGACCTGAGGAGGGGGCGGTCGCGGCGTCTCTGTTCTTCGCGCCCGGTTCGTGCGACCAGCGCGACAGCCCCTTCCGGCCTTGGTTGAAAAGACGATGAGCATCCCGACCGCAGCATTCCTCGCATTCGCGCTGCAATCCCAGGCGGCGGCGCCTGCACCCGCAGTCGCGCCCGGCACGATCGCAGTCGAGGTGGCCGAGGATGCCGCCGCGTCCGATAGGCTGTTCACGGACGCGGTCACCCGCGCGCTTTCGGACGCCCGCTTCGTTCCGCTGCCGCTCGAGAGCCACAGCCGCTACATCGCGCGCGTCACGGTCACGCGCACCGAGAGCGGTGCGGTGACGGCAAAGGCAAAGGAGCCGCCGGCGATGGCGGCGCTGGGCCAGGTGTTCGTGCCGCTGCCCTCGGGCAAGAGCCAGATCCGCGGCCTGGTCTCGACCGACCTTTCAATCGACATCCTGCTGCGCGGCGGGGACACGCCCGTCTGGAGCGGCCGCGCCTCCACCGTGCAGGTGGAGGGAAGTGCGGCCGATGCGCCCGCGACGGTCGCGACCAAGCTCGCTTCCGCGCTGATGCGCCAGTTCCCGCGGCGCGATCCCGTCTCGGTGCCGTGACCGCCCCCGCGGCTATGCGGCCGCGTGAGGCGCCGGCCGGAACGGTGATGGACGGTCCGCGGCCGGCTGGGCAGGGTTACGCCGCCAGCTTGGTGGCGTCCTCCCGGCCGGCGATCAGCGCGTCCACCACGCCCGGATCGGCGAGCGTCGAGGTGTCGCCCAGGCTGCCGAAGTCGTTCTCGGCGATCTTGCGCAGGATGCGGCGCATGATCTTGCCAGAGCGCGTCTTGGGCAGCGACGGGGTGAACTGCAGCGCGTCGGGCGTCGCGATCGGCCCGATCTCGCGGCGGACCCACTGGATCAGCTCCTTGCGGAGCGCCACGTCGCCTTCCTCGCCGGCGTTCAGGGTCACATAGGCATAGATGCCCTGGCCCTTCACGTCGTGCGGCATGCCGACCACCGCGGCCTCGGCGACCTTGGCATGCGCCACCAGCGCGCTCTCGACCTCGGCGGTGCCCATGCGGTGGCCCGACACGTTGATGACATCGTCGACGCGGCCGGTGATCCAGTAATAGCCGTCGGCATCGCGCCGGCAGCCGTCACCGGTGAAATACTTGCCCGGGTAAGTGGTGAAATAGGTCTGGAAGAAGCGATCCGCGTCGTTCCACACGGTGCGCATCTGGCCCGGCCAGCTGTCCGCGATCACCAGGTTACCCTCGGTCGCCCCCTCCAGTACCACGCCTTCGGAATCGACCAGCTGCGGGAGGACGCCGAACAGCGGCTTGCTGGCCGAGCCTGGCTTGAGCGCGGTCGCGCCGGGGAGCGGGGTAATCATGTGGCCGCCGGTCTCCGTCTGCCACCAGGTGTCGACGATCGGGCAGCGGCTGTCGCCGACGACGTGGTAATACCATTCCCACGCCTCCGGGTTGATCGGCTCGCCGACCGATCCGAGCACGCGCAGTGAGGTGCGGCTGGTCTTCTTCACCCACTCGTCCCCCTCGCGCATCAGCGCCCGCAGGGCGGTGGGCGCCGCGTAGAAGCTCGTGACCTGATACTTATCGACGATCTGCCAGAAGCGCGAGAAGTCCGGGTAGTTGGGTACGCCCTCGAACATCAGCGTCGTCGCGCCGTTCGCGAGCGCGCCATAGACGATGTAGCTGTGCCCGGTGACCCAGCCCACGTCGGCCGCGCACCAGAACACCTCGCCCGGGCGATAGTCGAACACATATTGGTGCGTCATCGACGCCCAGACCAGATAGCCACCGGTGGTGTGGAGCACGCCCTTGGGCTTGCCGGTCGAGCCCGAGGTGTAGAGGATGAACAGCGGCTTTTCCGCGCCCATCGGCTCGGGCGGGCAGTCGGTCGACTCCGCCTGCACGACATCGTCGTACCAGAGATCGCGGCCCGCCTGCATCGGCACCTCGGCGCCGGTGCGGCGGACGACGATCACCGTCTCGACGATCTTGCCGGCTTCGTCCTCCAGCGCCGCGTCGACATTGGCCTTGAGCGGCACCCGCTTGCCGCCGCGCAGCCCTTCGTCGGCGGTAATGACCAGCTTCGACCCGCAATCCTGGATACGGTTGGCGAGGCTGTCGGGCGAGAAGCCGGCGAACACGATCGAATGGACGGCGCCGATCCGCGCGCAGGCGAGCATCGCGAATGCGGCCTCGGGGATCATCGGCAGGTAGATGGTGACGCGATCGCCCTTCTTGACGCCCGCGGTCTTGAACGCGTTGGCGAGGCGGCTGACCTCGTCCTTCAGCTCGCCGTAGCTGATTGTGCGCTCCTCGCCCGGCGTGTCGCCTTCCCACAGGATGGCGATGCGGTCCGGGTCCTTGGCGGCGTGCCGGTCGACGCAATTCTCGGCCACGTTGAGGATACCATCCTCATACCAGCGGATGTGGAAGTCCGCTTCCTCGAAAGAGGTGTCCTTGATCCGCTTCGGGAACCGCACCCAGTCGAGCCGCTCGGCCTCGCGCGCCCAGAACATGTCCGGATCGGTTGCGGCCTCTTCGTACATGGCGGCGTAGCGGTCCTGGTCGATCAGCGCCTTTTCGGCCCATTCGGCCGGCACGGGGTAGCAGGACTGGGTCATCATCCTCTCCATTCTCTACGGTTCGAACGCGCCGCCATCGGGCATGTCGCCACGAGCCGATGGAGCCGGCGCGCGACCGGTGTCCCCGCCATTCTCCCGCGCCCGCGCCCCCGTGCGCAAGACCAAAATGGGACGAAGGGAGCGGATGGAGGGATCAGCGATCCGCGACCGGACCGCGCGGGCCTGCGATTTTCCCGGGTCCGGCCGATCAAGTGGCTCGACCCGCAATTCGAATGCCGCCACCATGGTCGCAATTGGATCCGGGGCGCGAGCGGCGCCCTAGGTCGGCCCGGCGATGGCCCCGCACGAAGGGTCACGCCGCGCTTTGCGAATCGAAGGAGAGGGGCAGCACATGGCGACCGCACCGGGGGACATTCCCAAACATCACCCTGCCACCCAGAGCGAGAAGCTCGTCATCGCGGCGTCTTCGCTGGGCACGGTGTTCGAGTGGTATGATTTCTACCTCTACGGCCTGCTGGCGACGATCATCACGGCCCAGTTCTTCTCCGGCGTGAACGAGACCACCGGCTTCATCTTTGCCCTGGCGGCGTTTGCGGCGGGCTTCGCGGTGCGGCCGTTCGGCGCGCTGGTGTTCGGGCGGATCGGCGACATGGTCGGCCGCAAGAACACCTTCCTCGTCACCATGGGCATCATGGGCCTGTCGACCTTCATCGTCGGCCTGCTGCCGAGCTATGCCACCGCAGGCGTTGCGGCACCGATCGCCCTGGTGGTGCTGCGGCTGCTCCAGGGGCTGGCGCTGGGCGGCGAATATGGCGGCGCCGCCACCTATGTCGCGGAGCATGCGCCCAACAACAAGCGTGGCCTCTACACCAGCTTCATCCAGACGACGGCGACCTTCGGCCTGTTCGCGGCGCTGCTGATCGTGATCGGGACCCGCTTTGCGGTGGGCGAGGAAGCCTTTGCGAGCTGGGGATGGCGGGTGCCGTTCCTGATCTCGATTGTGCTCCTGGCGGTGTCGATGTGGATCCGCCTGCAGATGAGCGAAAGCCCGGTGTTCCAGAAGATGAAGGCCGAGGGCAAGACCTCCAAGGCGCCGCTCACCGAGGCGTTCGGCACCTGGCGCAACCTGAAGGTGGTGCTGGTGGCGCTGCTCGGCGCGGCGATGGGGCAGGGGGTGATCTTCTACACCAGCCAGTTCTACGCGCTGTTCTTCCTGGAAAAGATGCTGCGCGTGGACGGCGCCACCACCAACATTCTGGTGGCGGTCGCGCTGCTGATCGCGACGCCGGCGTTCGTCTTCTTCGGCTGGCTGTCCGACAAGATCGGCCGCAAGCCGGTGCTGCTGACCGGCTTCGCGCTCTCGGCGCTGCTCTACTATCCGCTGTTCCAGGCGATGTCGCACGCCGCCAACCCGGCGCTGTACGAGGCGCAGCAGACCACGCCGGTGTCGGTGGTGGCGGACCCGAACGAATGCTCGGTGCAGTTCGACCCGGTGGGCAAGAACAAGTTCGACAGCAGCTCCTGCGACATCGCCAAGGCCTATCTCGCGAAGGCCGGCATCTCCTACGGCAACGTCGTGGCGCCTGCCGGGACGATTGCGAGCATCCATGTCGGCGGGCAGGTGCTGCCGGCGGTGGACCCGGCGACGGTGACCGGCCCCGCCCGTGCCGATGCGATCAAGGCCTATGGCATGCAGGTACAGCAGGCGCTCACCGCCGCCGGCTACCCGGCGGGCGCGGCCGATCCGGCGCGGATCGACAAGCCGATGGTGGTCGGCATCCTGATCGTCCTCGTGCTGCTGGTGACCATGGCCTATGGCCCGATCGCGGCGCTGCTGGTCGAGCTGTTCCCGACGCGGATCCGCTACACCGCCATGTCGCTGCCCTATCACATCGGCAACGGCTGGTTCGGCGGCTTCCTGCCGACCACGGCGTTCGCGATGGTCGCGGCCACCGGCAACATCTACTACGGCCTGTGGTATCCGATCGTGATCGCCGCGATCACGCTGGTGGTCGCACTGCTCTTCCTGCCGGAGACGTTCCGCCGCGACATCGACTCCTGATCCGCAGCGGGAGGCGGGGTGGGGCGGTCGCGCTGGCCGTCTCGTCCTCGCTCCCGCCGCGGCGCGTTGACCAACGCCTGGCCGCTGCCTACCTCCGGAACCCATGAACCGCCCCGCTCCTGATCGACCAGCCGCATGAGCGCTCCTTCCATCGTGCTCGTCGAGGACGATGCCGCACTCCGCACGCTGACCGCCCGCGCGCTCCAGGAGAACGGCTATCTCGTCCGTACCGCCTCCGCCGCGGACGAGATGTGGGAGGCGCTGGACGCGCATCCTGCCGACCTGGTGCTGCTGGACATCATGCTTCCGGGCACCAGCGGGATCGAGCTCTGCCGGCAGTTGCGCGAGCGCAGCAACGTGGCGATCATCTTCATCAGCGCGAAGGGCAGCGAGTCCGACCGGGTCGCCGGCCTGGAACTCGGCGCCGACGACTATCTCCCCAAGCCGTTCAGCACCCGCGAGCTGCTGGCGCGCGTCCGCGCGGTGCTGCGCCGCGGCGGCCGTGAGGTACCCCCCGGTGCGCGGGAGGAGGGGCTTCGCCGCTTCGACGGCTGGACGATCGACCTGCGGCGCCGCGAGACCCTTTCGCCGACCGGCGCGGTCGTCGACCTGACGGGCGCGGAGTTCGACCTGCTGGCCGTGCTGCTCGACCACGCCCAGCGCGTGATCGCGCGCGAGCGGCTGATCGAGCTGTCGCGCACCCGCCTGGGCGACAGCTCCGACCGCAGCATCGACGTGCTGGTGAGCCGCCTTCGCCGCAAGCTTTCGGGCGCCGGCGGCAGCGCGCCGATCATCACCGTGCGCGGCGTCGGCTATATGCTCAACGTGCCGGTCGAGCGCGCTTGACCGGATTTGCGCGCTTCGTGCACCCGTCCTTCGGGTTGCTCGGCCGCATCGTCGCGATCCTGCTGCTCACCACCGCGCTCGAATTCGGCGTCAGCACGCTGTTGTACGAGCGCGCGAGCCAGTTCGCGGTCCGCGACGACGAGGCACGAAGGCTCGCCGAGCATCTCGTGATCGCGCGCCGGCTGATTACCGAGAGCCCGCCCGAGCGGCGCGAGGCGATGGCGGCCGAACTCACCACCGATCGCTACGAGTTGCGCTGGAGCCCGGAGCTGCCGCCACCGGCGCGCATTTCGCCGTCGCTGGACGGGATGCGCGAGCAGGTGGTGGACTGGGAGCCGTCGCTGGCGACCTCGGACCTGCGGTTGCGGCTGACGTCGCCCGGGCGCAGCTCGGTCGTGACGGGCGGCATACGCCTGTCGGATGGCAGCTGGCTCCATTTCCGCACGCTCGAATCGCTGCGCACGCTCAACCTCGCATGGGAGCGGGTGCTGCTGGCGCTGATCCCGGCCATCGCCCTGATCGTGATCGGCGGCCTGCTGGTGCGGCGTACGCTGCTACCGATGCGCCAGCTGGCGACCGCCGCCGATCGGGTGGGCCGCAGCGGTCCCGAAGGCGCGCCGATCCGCGTGTCCGAGGCGGGGCCTGGGGAAGTGCGCCGCGTGGTCGCCGCCTTCAACCGCATGCAGGCCCGCATTCACAGGCTGATCGACGATCGCACCCGCGCGCTGGCGGCGGTCGGCCATGATCTGCGTACTCCTCTCGCGCGCTTGCGGCTGCGCGCCGAGCGGGTGGCGGACGACGAGCTTCGCGAGACGCTCGACTCGGACCTTGCGGAAATGGAGTCGATGATCGCCTCGTTGCTCGCGTTTCTCGGAGGGGAGGGCGAGCCCGAGCAGCCGGTGCTGATCGACCTGGCGGTGCTGAGCGCGACCGTGGCGGACGAGGCGGCCGACCTCGGGCAGAACGTGACCTATGATGGGCCGGACCATCTGGAGTGCCGGCTGCGTCCATCGGGCATGAAGCGCGCGCTGGTGAACCTCGTCGAGAATGCGGTTCACCACGCCGACACCGTGTGCATCCGCCTGGCCGCGCATGCCGATGCGGTGGTGCTGTCGGTCGAGGACGACGGCCCCGGCATTCCCGAGGACTCGCTGCCGCTGGTGCTCGAGCCGTTCGTCCGCCTGGATGCCGCCCGCAAGCGCGACACGATCGGCTTCGGCCTGGGCCTGTCGATCGTCGTGCGCGCGGTGGAGGCGGAGGGCGGCCAGTTCCAGCTGTCGAACCGTCCGAGCGGCGGACTGTGTGCGGAGATCCGCCTGCCGCTACCTGGGGCCGCCTGACGCGCGGGCACCGGCGTGGCCCGGTCAGCCGAGCGTGCGGCGGACCAGCACCAGCGTCGGATCGTCTTCAAGCGGATGGGCGGTGAAGCCCATTTCCTGCTCCAGCTCGATGGCGGCACGGTTCTCGCGCGCTTCGATCGATTCGAGCGTCTTGATGCCGCGCGCCTCGGCATAGGCGGCGATGTGCTCGAGCAGCGTCCAGCTGATGCCGCGGCGCTTGTGATCGGTGCGGATCGAGATCGCGACCTCGCCCCGCTCCAGCTGCGGATCGGCGGCGAGCATGCCGGTCGCGAGGATGCGGCCCTCGTCATCGAGCGCCAGGAAGTTCTCGGTGCGATCATGGTCGACCGCGGTCATCGCGACGAGCCGGTCGTGGCCCACCTTGTCGAGCGCGATCAGGAAGCGGAAGCGGATGTCGTCTTCCGAGACATGGCGGAAGAATTCGGCAAGCCGCTCCTCGTCGCCCGGCCGGGCCGGACGGACGTGGAAGGTGAAGCCGCTGCGCGTCGTCAGCGATCCCGTCCACCGATCGGCGTTCGCCACCGGCTGCCCGGTGCCGACCCGCGCCATGTCTTCGCTGTTGTGATCGCTCATTCTGGCATCTCCCTCGTTGCGGCGCGCCTTGCCGGGGCGTGCGCGCCAGCATGCCCCAAGCCTCGGCCCGTGCCGACAAGCCCAGGCTAGGGGATGCGGCGACCCGCGGCCAGCCTGCGATGGACGGCTTCGCCGCGGCTGCCCTTGTCCTGGCGCAAGGAACGTCGCGCGCCGAGGCGGCGACGTTCGGCGATCAGAAATAGGGGGGCTTAGTGTAGCCCGCGGGGCTCAGCGTGAAGATCTCGCAGCCGTCCTCGGTGATGCCGATCGAATGCTCGAACTGGGCGGAGAGCGAGCGGTCGCGGGTCACCGCCGTCCAGCCGTCGTCCAGCACCTTCACGTCGGGCTTGCCGATGTTGATCATCGGCTCGATCGTCAGGATCATGCCGGGCTTGAGCTCCGGGCCGGTGCCGGGCCGCCCGGCGTGCACCACTTCCGGCGCATCGTGGAACAGCCGGCCGACGCCATGGCCGCAGAAGTCGCGGACCACGCCATAGCGGTGCGCCTCGGCATGCTGCTGGATCGCATGGGCGACGTCGCCCAGCCGGTTGCCGGGGCGCGCCTGCTCGATGCCCAGCATCATGCAGTCATAGGTCACCTCGACCAGCCGCCGCGCCTTGATCGGCACGTTGCCGACCAGATAGGTGCGACTGGTGTCGCCATGCCAGCCGTCGAGCAGGGGGGTCACGTCGATGTTGGCGATGTCGCCGTCCTTGAACACGCGCTCGGACGGGATGCCGTGGCACACGACATGGTTGATCGAGATGCAGGTCGAATGGGTGTAGCCGCGATAGCCCAGCGTTGCCGGCACCGCGCCGGCATCGTCGATCATGCGAAAGATCATCGCGTCGATCTCGGCGGTGGAAACGCCCGGCACCACGTGCGGCGTGACCGCGTCGAGCACCTCGGCCGCCAGGCGCCCCGCCTTGCGCATGCCCTCGAACGCTTCGGGGCCATGCAGCTTGATCGCGCCGGTGCGCGCCAGGGGAGTGTCGGCGGAGACGGTTACATATTCGGTCATGCCCCGCGATATAACGGCTCGGGTGCCGCTTTGCGAGTGCGGGGTCGGGCGCTATGCAGGGGACATGACCGTGCGCACCTGGACCGCCGCCCTGCTCGTCATCGGAGACGAGATCCTTTCCGGACGGACGCAGGACCGCAACGTGGCCCAGCTCGCGTCCTGGCTGAACGTCCAGGGCATCCGCCTGGCCGAGGTGCGGATCGTGGCGGACCGGCAGGAGGCGATCGTGGAGGCGCTCGACACGCTGCGGGCGCGCAACGACTATTGCTTCACCACCGGCGGCATCGGGCCGACGCATGACGACATCACCGTGGACGCGGTCGCGGCGGCACTCGGCGTCCCCGTGGTGACCCATCCCGAGGCGCGGGCGATGCTGGAGGCGCATTACGCCGGGCGCGGCGGGGTCAACGAAGCGCGGCTGCGCATGGCGCGCGTGCCGGAGGGCGCGACGCTCATCGCCAACAGCCAGTCGGGGGCGCCGGGAATCCGCGTCGGCAACCTCTTCATCCTGGCCGGGGTGCCGCACATCGCCGCGGCGATGCTCGATGCGCTCACCGGTACGCTGGAGGGCGGGCTGCCGGTGTTGTCCACCACCATCGGCTGCTGGGTGGGGGAGAGCGAGGTCGCCGACCTGCTGCGCGAGGCGGAGCGCGCCCACGTCGGCGTCTCGATCGGCAGCTACCCCTTCTTCCGAGAGGGGCGGGTAGGCGCCAACTTCGTCATCCGCGCGACCGACCGGCAGCTTCTCGACACCTGCACGGGCGATCTGGAAGCGCAGCTCGTCGCGGCCGGGTATCCGGTGGTCGCCGGCGGGATCTGAACCGCCGGCGCGCGGCTCGGCTCGCGTGCCCCGCTCCTGACGCTGCAATGGGCCCGCGTCCCGCCTGACGGGGGGACGCAATGCGGGCGCTTGCCTCGAGTCGTCGCGGCTCTGCCGGCGAACCACGATCTCCGGATGTTGCTCCCTCCCAGTAGCGAAGCAGGGTTCGGCCCGTCCCTCGACCGGCAGACTGTCCTTGGCCGCAGTCCCGCGAAGGAGGTGTGAAGTACCCACTCGACAAGCAACTTGTTGCGCGGCAAGTTGCGTGCAGAAATAAGGAGATAGGGGATGGATACGATCCTTCGTGTCGCGCGTGCGGTATTCGTCGCGCCTCGCCGCTACTTCCAACAGGCGCTCCGCGCGCCCGAGCCGGGCCAGTGCGGCTGCGGCGCGGAAGCCGAGATCGGCCGAACCAAATGCCACGAGTGCTGGCTCGACGAATAGGCGACCGGCTCGGCCGCGAGGCGGCTGGGCGATCCTCTCCGAAACGAGGGCGGGTCCGGGGCGACCCCGACCTGCCTCGACAGGGCCGCTCCCGTGATCCCCGGCGCGCGCCTCCGATCGCGGACGGGCGGACCTCGCGCTGGGTCGGGAGCTGCGGGCAGCCGTCGCTCGCCTGGGGCAGACGTGCGGGTAACCATCATCGCCATTGACGAGCCGATGAGAAGCATGGCAGTTGCCGACCATCGCAACCGCCCCGGCGCGTGCGACCGAGCCGGACCACGGCCTCGCGGGTGTAGCTCAATGGTAGAGCAGAAGCTTCCCAAGCTTACGACGAGGGTTCGATTCCCTTCACCCGCTCCACTTCTTTAAAGCTGAGACGATCGAGACGGCGCGAATGACGCGGGCGTGATGGGGCTCCCTTGCGCAGCACTCCGGCCAATCCCTGCGCCTCGGCGGGCCTCGCGGCGACTGCTTGTGAGCGCCTGAAGCGCGTCAGGGTAAGCGCCGCCCACACCTACAGCCGCATCTCCTCCAGCGGGATGCCGTTGGTCTCCGGCATGAAGCGCCACACCCAGACCAGTTGCAGCAGCATCATCACGCCGAAGAACAGGAACACCCAGCCGCCGACTCGGCCCGCCACGATTGGAAAGGTCCAGGTGATCGCCGCGGCCATTACCCAGTGGGTGGTGGAGCCCAGCGCCTGGCCCTTGCCGCGCACTTCGCTGGGGAACACTTCGGAGAGGAAGACCCAGATCACCGCGCCCTGGCTGACGGCGAAGGCGGCGATGAAGCCGAGCATGCCGACCAGGATCAGCGTCCCGTCCGCCACCGGCTGCTCCAGCTGGAAGCCGACCAGGAACAGCGCGAGCGCGCAGACGAGGGAGCCGACGTAGAGCAGCGGCTTGCGCCCGAAGCGGTCGATTAAGAACAGCGCGAGCACGGTGAAGACCAGGTTGATCCCGCCGACCGCCACCGACTGGAGCATGGCGCTGTCGGTCCCGGCGCCGCCCAGCGCGAAGATGCGCGGCGCGTAATAGAGCAGGGCATTGATGCCGGAGAGTTGGTTGAACATGGCGATCGCGATCGCGCAGCCGACCGGCACGGCATAGCGGCGCTGGAACAGCTGGGGCTGGCGCTCGCGCACCTGCGCGCCCTGCATCGCGGCGATCTCACGCTCCGGCTCGCCGAAGCCCAGCCGTTGCAGCACGTCCAGCGCATCCGCGGATCGCCCCTTCACGACGAGCCAGCGCGGGCTTTCGGGGAGCAGCAGGGCGACCAGCAGGAACACGGCGGAGGGCGCCGCCACGATCCCGAGCATCCAGCGCCACGCGACGTCGACGTCCATGCCGCGCGCGATCAGATAGTTGGAGAGAAAGGCGAGGAGGATACCGAGCACGATGTTGAGCTGGTTGAGCGCGACCAGGCGGCCGCGGAAGCGCGTCGGCGCAACCTCCGCGATATAGACCGGCGTGACCACCGAGGCCGCGCCGATCGCAAGGCCGCCGAGCGTGCGGAACAGCAGCAGCACCGGCCAGCTGTTCGCCAGCCCGGAGCCGAGCGACGAAACCAGATAGGCGACTGCGATCGCCAGCAGCATGCGCCTACGGCCGAACCGGTCGGCGGGAGCACCGGCCGCGAGCGAGCCGATCACCGTCCCGATCAGCGCAGAGGCGACCGTGAACCCGAGTGCGGGATCGGACAGCGCGAAATGCGCCTGCAATGCCTGGGTGGCACCCGAGATCACTGCCGTGTCGAACCCGAACAACAGGCCGCCCAGTGCCGCGCCCAGCGCACTGAGCACGATCGCGGGCGACATGCGGCCCGTGTCCACATGGCCAGAAAGCTGCCGGTCGTCGCGTGGCTGTTCGTGCGGCCGCATCGCATCCCCCCGTTCGCGATCGGCATCGCCGTGCCGTACGCTTTGTCGGGTTCGAGGCTATCGCCTGCCGGAGCGCCTGTCCAACCTGCGGCAGCCGCAACCGGGTTCAGTCGGCCGAACGACCTTGGACCGCGAGTGCCAGCACGCGCTGCGCCTGTTCCAGGTGGAGGCGCTCCACCATCGCGCCGTCCAGGCGGATCGCGCCCCGGCCGTCCGCGTCCGGCGTCGCAAAAGCGGCCACGATCGCCTCGGCCCGCGCGACATCCTCGGGGGTTGGCGAGAATGCGGCGTTGCAGGCGGCGATCTGGCGCGGGTGGATCAGCGTCTTGCCGTCGAAGCCCATGGCGGCACCCTGCCGGCACACCGCCTCCAATCCCGCATCATCGTCAATCGCGTTGTGGACGCCGTCCAGCACCGTGAGCCCCCAGCCGCGCCCGGCGGCGAGCGCGAGGGTCAGCAGCGGCAGCAGTTCCGCGCGATCGGGCGAGAGGCGGCAGCGCATCTCCTTGGCGAGATCGTTGGTGCCGATCACGAACGCCTGGAGCCGCGTGCGCTCGGCTGCCGCGGCGATGGCGCCGAGCGAGGGAATGGCGCGGCAGGTCTCGATCATCGCCCAGATCGGTGCGCGCTGCACCTGCGCCTCGGCCGCGTCGATGTCGGCCGCGGCATTCACCTTGGGGACCAGCACGGCGTCGAAGGGGGCGCTGTCGGCTGCGGCGAGGTCGTCGGCCGCCCAGGGGCTGTCGAGACCGTTGATGCGCAGCACCAGCTCGCGCGTGCCGAACCCGCCCTCTCGAGCCGCCGTCACCGCCGCCTCCCGCGCCGCCTGCTTCTGCTCGGGCGCGACCGCATCCTCCAGGTCGAGGATCACGACGTCACAGGAAAGGGTGCGCGCCTTCTCGATCGCCCGCGCGTTGGACGCCGGCAGGAACAGCGCGCTGCGGCGGGGGCGAAGATCGCTCATGCCGGCCGATCGGGCAGCAGCAGCGAGGCGTCGCCATAGCTGTAGAAGCGATAGCCGCTGGCGATCGCGTGCGCGTACGCCGCCTGCATCCGCTCCAGCCCCATCAGCGCCGAGACCAGCATGAACAGTGTCGATCGGGGCAGGTGGAAGTTGGTCATCAGCCCGTCGATGCCGCGGAAGCGATAGCCCGGCGTAATGAAGATGGCGGTGTCGCCTTCGAACGGACGGATGATGCCGTCCTCGCCGCTGGCGCTTTCGATCAGGCGCAGGCTGGTGGTTCCGACCGCGATCACGCGCCCGCCGTCGCGGCGGACCTGGTTGAGTCGATCGGCGGTTGCAGCATCCAGCCGGCCCCATTCGGCATGCATGCGATGCTCGTCGGTGTCGGCGGCCTTCACCGGCAGGAAGGTGCCGGCGCCGACGTGGAGGGTGAGGGTCGCGTGGCCGATCCCGCGCGCCTCCAGCGCCGCCAACAGGCCGGGTGTGAAGTGCAGCGCTGCGGTGGGGGCGGCGACGGCGCCTGCCTCGCGCGCGAACAGCGTCTGGTAATCCTCGGCATCGCGCGCGTCGGTCTCGCGCTTGGAGGCGATGTAGGGCGGAAGCGGCATGCGGCCGGCGCGTTCCAGCAGCAGTTCGACCGGCTCGTCGCCCGCGAACTCCAGGAGCACGCTGCCATCGTCACCGCGCTCGCCGGCCGTCGCCGACACGCCGGCGCCGAAGTCGATCACGTCCCCGTCGCGCAGCCGCCGCGCGTTGCGCACGAAGGCGCGCCAGGCGCGCGGCCCCTCGCGCTTGTGGAGGGTGGCGCCGATGCGCGCCTCGCCGCGGCGCCCCTCGAGCTGGGCGGGGATGACGCGGGTGTCGTTGAAGACCAGCAGGTCGCCCGGGCGGAGCGCGTCGGGAAGATCGGTCACCACCGCGTCGCGGGTGCCGGCGTCGTCAAGCACCAGCATGCGTGCGGCATCGCGCGGCACCGCCGGGCGAAGCGCGATGCGCTCCGCGGGCAGCTCGAAGTCGAAATCGTCTACATTCATCTCAGGCGTCCGCCGAACGACCGGCGTGGATGGGTCAGCGCTTGGCCGGGCCGGACGGCAGCGTCAGGTTCTGGTCCTCCGCCGGCACGGTGGCGGCGGCGGCAGGCGCCGGCTGGTACGGCGGGGGATTGTCGGCGGCGATATAGGCGTGGATCACGCGGGTCGGGTTCGCCGGCGGCTCGCCGCGCTGGATCGCGTCGACATACTGCATGCCGTCGAGCACGCGGCCGAACACCGTGTACTTCTTGTCCAACGCCAGGCGCGGGGCGAGCATGATGTAGAACTGGCTGTTGGCGCTGTTCTCGTCCTGCGCGCGCGCGGCGGCGACGGCGCCGCGGACGTGAGGCAGGTAGTTGAACTCCTTCTCCAGGTCCGGAAGCTCGGAGCCGCCGGTGCCATCACCCTTGGGATCGCCGCCCTGGGCCATGAAGCCCTCGATCACGCGGTGGAAGGGCAGACCGTCGTAGAACTTCTGGCGGGTGAGCGTCTTGACGCGCTCGACCGCCTTGGGCGCGACATCCGGGCGCAGCCAGACGGTGACGCGGCCACCGCTCGACAGGTCCAGCAGCCACAGGTTCTCCTTGTCGGTGGTCGCGGGCGGTGCCGCGCGGCCGGGGACATCGATCAGCTGGGCTGCGGCGGGCAGCGCGAACAAGGACGCGAACAACGCGAAAACAACGGCAAACAGGCGCATTTCCACCCCGGGGATAAGTTCTCGGCCAGCGGCTTAGAGGATTTCCCGCGGCGGGGGTAGGGGCGCGTTTTCGCGCCCGACACCCCCGTCTCAGGCGGCGGCGAGCGCCTCCTCGCGCTCGGCTGCCTGGCGTGCCCACATTTCCGCATAGACGCCGTTCTTGCGCAGCAGCTCGGCATGGGTGCCGCTTTCCACCACCTGGCCAGCCTCCAGCACGACGATGCGGTCCGCGTGGACCACGGTCGACAGGCGGTGGGCGATGACGATGGTGGTTCGGCCCTGCTCGATCGCCTCCAGCGTGGAGAGGATCTCCGCCTCCGTCCGGCTGTCGAGCGCGCTGGTCGCCTCGTCCAGGATCAGCACGGGCGGGTTCTTGAGCAGGGTGCGCGCGATCGCCACGCGCTGCTTCTCGCCACCCGAAAGCTTCAGCCCGCGCTCGCCGACACGCGTGTCGTAGCCGTCCGGCAGGCTCTCGATGAACGGCGCGATCGCCGCACCGCGCGCGGCGGCGGCGATCTCGTCCGCCGTTGCCCCGGCGCGGCCATAGGCGATGTTGTAGCCCACCGTGTCGTTGAACAGCACCGTGTCCTGGGGAACGATGCCGATCGCGGCGCGCAGCGAATCCTGCCGCACGCGGGCGATGTCCTGCCCGTCGATGGTGATGCGGCCGCCAGTCGGGTCGTAGAAGCGGAACAGCAGCCGTGCGAGCGTGGACTTGCCCGCACCCGACGGACCCACCACCGCCAGCGTGGTGCCGGCCGGCACGTCGATGTCGATCCCCTTCAGGATCGGCCGCTCCGGATCATAGCCGAAGCGCACGTCCTCGAAGCGGACATGGCCCTGCGACACGGCGAGCGCAGGGGCGTGAGGGGCATCGCGCACCTCGGTCGGCGTGTCGATCAGGTCGAACATCGAACCCATGTCGGTCACCCCCTGGCGGATCGTGCGATAGACCATGCCGAGCAGGTCGAGCGGGCGGAACAGCTGGGTGAGGAGGGTGGAGACCAGCACCACGTCGCCGGGGGAAAAGCGCCCGCTCGCCCAGCCGAACACCACCAGCGCCATGCCGCCGGCCAGCATCACGCCGGTGATCAGCGCCTGGCCGATGTTGAGGAGGGCGAGGCTGTTCTCGCTGCGCACCGCCGCGGCCGCATAGTCGGCGACCGCACGCTCGTAGCGCTCGGCCTCGCGGTCCTCGGCGCCGAAATACTTCACCGTCTCGAAGTTCAGGAGCGAGTCGACGGCATGGGCGACCGCGCCCGTGTCGAGGTCGTTCATCCGCTCGCGCAGGGCGTTGCGCCAGTCGGTGACCCAGCGGGTGAAGAGGATATAGGCGGCGACCATCACCACCGTGCCCACCACCAGCCACCCGCCGAAGCGGACGCCGAAGACGCCGAGCACCAGCGCCAGTTCCAGCACCGTCGGCGCGATGTTGAACAGCAGGAAGTAGAGCATCGTGTCGATACTCTTGGTGCCGCGCTCCACCACCTTGGTGACGGCGCCGGTGCGGCGTTCGAGGTGGAAGCGCAGCGACAGGCCGTGGAGGTGGCGGAACACCGTACCCGACAGCCGGCGCGCGGCATCCTGGCCCACGCGCTCGAACACCATGTTGCGCAGGTTGTCGAACAGCGTCGCCCCGAAGCGCGCGGCCGCATAGCCGACGATCAGCGCGACCACGAGCCACAGCGCGTCGCGGCTGCCGGCGCTCATCGTGTCGATCGCGTTCTGCAGCGCAAAGGGTGCGCCATAGACCTGCACCAGCTTCGACAGGACCACGAGCAGCAGCGCGCCCACGACGCGCAGCTTCAGCCCCGCCTGACCCTTTGGCCAGAGGTAGGGGAGGAAGCGCCGGAGGGTCGCGATCATCGGCCGCTGGGATGCGGCGGGAGCAGAAGTATCAGGAGGCATCGGATCCCGATTTGGGATGTCCGGGCCCGCTGCGCAACGGACCGGGCAAGTCCCGACCGTGCAGGGCCGAGGGAACCGGATGTAATCTCAATCGCTTGACTCCCCGAAAGGAAGTCGAATGAGCTCGATCTTGTACGTCATCGCGATCATGGGCTGTGCCGATGATTCCAGCCAGTGCCGCAGCGCGCGGATCGAGCCGGCGACCTATAGCAGCATCCAGTCGTGCCAGGCGGCCATGCCCGACGCGCTGGTCCGCAACACGGACCTGAGCTACCCGACGATCGCCGCCGCCTGCCAGCAGCAGAGCGCACGCCTCGCCAGCAACGAACCACCGCAGCCGAGCCGCGGCGGCTGACCGGCGCTCCGGCGGGCCGAACGAAAAGGGCCGCGGCTTGGTGAAAGCCGCGGCCCTTTTCGTGTCCGGCCCAGCCGGGATCAGGCGACCTGTGCCGTCGGCTGCTCGTTGGGATCGCGCAGCACATAGCCGCGGCCCCATACCGTCTCGATATAGTTCTCGCCGTCGCATGCCGTGCTGAGCTTCTTGCGAAGCTTGCAGATGAACACGTCGATGATCTTGAGCTCGGGCTCGTCCATGCCGCCATAGAGATGGTTCAGGAACATCTCCTTGGTCAGCGTCGTGCCCTTGCGGAGCGAGAGCAGCTCCAGCATCGCATATTCCTTGCCGGTCAAGTGGACGCGGTTGCCGTCGACCTCCACGGTCTTGGCATCCAGGTTCACCGCCAGCTTGCCCGTCTTGATGACGGACTGGGAATGGCCCTTGGAGCGGCGCACCACGGCATGGATGCGGGCGATCAGCTCTTCGCGGTGGAAGGGCTTGGTCACGTAATCGTCCGCGCCGAAGCCGAACGAGCGGACCTTGGTGTCCATCTCGCTGATGCCCGACAGGATCAGGACCGGCGTCTGCACGCGGGCGACGCGGACCTTCTTCAGAACCTCGTACCCGTGCATGTCGGGCAGGTTCAGGTCGAGAAGGATGATGTCGTAGTCATAGAGCTTGGCGAGATCGAGCCCTTCCTCGCCGAGATCGGTGGTGTAGACGTTGAACCCCTCGGCCTCGAGCATCAGCTCGATCGCCTTGGCGGTGGTGGGTTCGTCCTCGATCAACAAAACGCGCATCGCAGTCCCCCTGTGCGGCGAGCGAACCGGAGGCGGCGCGCCGTAGGACAATCATTAACCTAAACCGAAGTGAAGGCAAAAGGTTAACGCGATCCTAAATCTCTCTTACGTCGAACGCGTACGTAGGCGGATTGTCACACGTCTTCGCCCAGCGTCTCCCGCAGGTAGAGGCTGCGGATCAGCGTGAAGATCACCACCAGCAGCGCCGCCGAGAAGAAGAGGCCGAACAGGCCGAACACCATGCCGATGGCGATGATCGCGAACAGGGTGATGGCAGGCGGGATCGCGATCACCCGCGCCTGGACGAAGGGCGTGATGAAGTTGGTCTGCAGCAGCCGCACGACCGCATAGGTAACCAGCGCGCCGATCAGCGGCCCCGTGCCCTGGGTGGCGCCCAGCCCCAGCGCCGGGATCATCGCCGCAGTCGGGCCGACATAGGGGATGAACTCGCTGAGACCGGCCAGCAGCCCCAGCGCGGCCGCGGACGGCACGCCCGAGATCCACAGGCCGACGCCGATCAGCACTCCCATGCTGGTCATCAGGATGATCTGCGCGCGCAGCCACAGCCGCAGCGTCTCGGCCGTGTCGTCGAGCGCATCCGCAAAGGCGTCGCGCTTGGAACGCGGGATCAGCAAAAGCGCGCCGCGGCGGTAGATCCCCGGATCGGCGGCAAAGAACATGGCGCCGGCGAGCAGCAGGATGCAGTTCAGCAGCAGCTCGCCCGAGCCCTGGACGAGGCCGCCGATGTCCTGCGCGATGCGGGAGCCGGCGAAGGCCGCCTCCACCGCCTCGACGATGCGCGCGCCAACGGGCGAGTGCGACATCCAGGCGGCGAGGTCGGAGAGCAGGCCCGGCAGCGCCAGCACCAGGGCGTTGACCTGCGATCCGAACTGATAGCCGAACAGCCAGACCAGGAAACCGACGGCCGCCAGAACCGTCACCATGCCCGCGGGCACCCGCGCATGCTCCGGAACGCGCAGGCGCCGCCCGTAGATGTCGGCCAGCGCGTGGATGACGGTTGCGCCGAGCATCGAGCCGAACGCCAGGATCAGCAGGTTGAGCGCGCGATAGAGCGCGACCGCGACCGCCGCGATCAGGATCAGCAGGACGACGCGGCGCAGGAAGCGGGCGTCCTCCGCATCCGGGCGAAGCCGGTTCACTGGCGGCTCGCGCACAGCTGGCGGAAACGTTCCGCCAGGAACTCGATCAGCACCTCGACGCGGGCCGGCCGCAACGTGCCGGGCGGGGTGAGGAGGTGCAGCGCCATGTTGGTCTCCCGCCAGTCTTGGAGCAGCTCGACCAGCGTGCCGTCCGCCAGATCCTGGTCGACGATGAAGTCGGGCAGGCGCGTGATGCCGAGACCCGCGCGGAGCGCCGGGAGCATCGCCTCGCCGCTGTCGGTGCAGAGGGGACCCGCCGGGCGGATCGCCACTTCCTCGTTCCCGCGGCGGAACTGCCAGACGAACGGGCGGCTGGCGTTGGTATAGGCCAGGCAGGCGTGGTGGGCGAGGTCGGCGGGGTGTTCGGGCCGGCCGTGCTTTTCCAGATAGGCGGGCGCCGCGACCAGGTGAAGCGTGATCGGCGCCAGCCGGCGGACCCGCAGGCTGCTGTCGGGGAGCTCGGCCACGCGCAGCGCCACGTCGATCCCCTCCGCGACGATGTCCGTCGGGGCGTCCGACAGCGTCAGGTCGACCTCGATGCCAGGATACAGGGTCAGGAAATCGGCCAGCGCAGGGGCGACACGAGTCAGGCCGAAGTTCATCGGCGCGGCCAGGCGCACGCGGCCGGTGGGCGTGCTGTTGGAATCGCGCGCGACTTCCTCCGCCTCGCGCGCTTCGGCCAGGATGCGGGCGGCACGCTCCGAAAGGGCTCGGCCGCTTTCGGTCAGGGTCAGGCGGCGCGAGGTGCGGTGGAACAGCGTGGCCCCCAGCCGCGTCTCCAGGCGGCTGATCGCTTTCGACACCGTCGCCTTGGACGTGCCGAGCGCCTGCGCGGCACCGCTGAAGGAACGGTGTTCGACCACGGACGCAAAGATCGCCCAGGCCTCGAAATCAGGTAGCATCATCCGACAGCACCTCCGTGCCTGCAGCTATAGCGTCGCAACGATCAGTTTCCAACGTTTCCGTTTACGTGGTGATAGGAGCGCCTACCTTCTGACCAACGGCTCGATGCCAGCGGAAAGGAATTTCCCATGATCGACAAGCGCAGTTTTGAAGGCCTGGGCCATGCAGACCATGGTTGGCTGAACGCCCGGCACCATTTCTCCTTCGCCAACTATCATGATCCCAAGCGGATGGGATGGGGCGCGATCCGGGTCTGGAACGACGACGAGATCGCACCCAACAGCGGTTTCCCGCCGCACCCGCACCGCGACATGGAGATCATCACCTTCGTGCGCAGCGGCGCGATCACCCATCAGGACTCGATGGGCAACACCGGGCGCACGGCGGCGGGCGACGTGCAGGTGATGAGCGCCGGCACCGGCGTGCGCCATGCGGAGTATAATCTGGAGCCGGAGACGACCCGGATCTTTCAGATCTGGATCGAGCCGCGGCTCAAGGGCGGCGCGCCTTCCTGGGGCGCCAAGCCCTTCCCGCGTGACGATCGCTCGGGCCGGTTCGTGCCCTTGGCGAGCGGCTATGCCGAGGATGTGGAGGCGCTGCGGATCCGTGCCGACGCACGGGTGCTGGGCGCCACGCTGAAGGCGGGCGAGACCCTGACCCACGAGGTGGGCGCGGGCCGCCACGCCTATCTAGTGCCGGCGACCGGCGCGGTGGAGATCGACGGCGTCCGGTTCGACGCCCGCGACGGCGCGGCGATCGATGGCGGTGCGACCGTCTCGATCACGGCGCTGGAGGATGCGGAGATCGTCCTGGTCGACGCTGAATAACGAGTTTCCCGGGCCGCGACGTGCGGCCGGGGAAGGGGGCCTGCCGATCTCTCCCTCCCTAGGCAGGCCCCCGAATACCAGCCCGACGGGCGGGCAGAAGCAAGGAGACATGCGATGGCAAAGGTTCTGGTGCTCTATTACTCGTCCTACGGCCACATCATGAAGATGGCCGAGGCGGTCGCCGAAGGTGCCCGCGGCGCCGGCGCCGAAGTCGACATCCGCCGCGTTGCCGAGACCGTGCCGGAGGATCTCGCCCGCGCCTCCCACTATGTGATGGACCAGCCCTATCCGGTGCTGGAAGACGTC
Source organism: Sphingomonas sp. MJ1 (PH-R8) (assembly GCF_048058635.1). Classification (NCBI taxonomy): domain Bacteria; kingdom Pseudomonadati; phylum Pseudomonadota; class Alphaproteobacteria; order Sphingomonadales; family Sphingomonadaceae; genus Sphingomonas; species Sphingomonas sp. MJ1 (PH-R8). Next base: position 43,452 of record NZ_JBBEFX010000013.1, on the reverse strand, counting down.
AACGAACTCGCCAATTACGACGCGATCATCGTCGGCACCGGCACCCGCTATGGCCGCATGACCAGCCAGATGGCGGCGTTCTGGGACAAGACGGGCGGCGTCTGGGCGCGCGGCGCGCTGATCGGCAAGGTGGGCGGCGCCTTCACCTCGACGGCCAGCCAGCATGGCGGGCAGGAGACGACGCTGTTCTCGATCATCACCAACCTGCTGCACCACGGCCTCGCCATCGTCGGTCTCGACTATGGCTTCCAGGGGCAGATGGGCGTGGACGAGGTGCGCGGCGGATCGCCTTATGGTGCGACCACGATCGCCGGCGGCGACGGCAGCCGCCAACCGCACGCGGAGGAACTCGAGTCGGCGCGCTATCAGGGTCGTCGCATCGCGCTGACCGCCGCCAAGCTCACCGCCTGACCCGGGGTACCCGCCGCTCCCGGAGCGGCGGGGCTCAGCCCTGCGGCGTCGGCACCGTGGCTTGCACGGGAGCCGGCGCCGCCGGTTGCGTCGGGGCCGGAGCGGCAGGCGTCGCAGGCCGCGGCGCGAGCAGCCGCTTGTCCTCCGGGCGGTTCGGATAGGCGGGGAAGCGTGCGGCCGCCGGCGCGAACAGCCTGCGCGCGGTTGCCGCGCCGGGTGCGTTCGGCGTGCGGCCGACCCAGCGCCAGTGCCACGGCTCCCACTTCACCTGCTGCTTGTTGCCGGCGGGGAAGGACTGCTCGAACCCGAACTCGGCGGCATGGGCGATCAGCCAGCGCCCCGCGGGGGTAGCCGCGAAACAGGCCTCCGCATCCGGGCAGCCGCCGCGGTCGCGGGTACCGAAGTCCACGACATAGCCGGTCGCATGTTCGCTGAACCCCGGCGGGGCCGAGGCCCAGGCGCGCTCGCGAAAGCTGCTGCTCTCGTCCGGATTGATGCCGCCACAGAAGGTCTGGCGCTGCAGGCGGACCGAGCGGTGGCAGGACACCGCGCGCAGCTTGCCCGCGATCGCCGGATCCTGGTTGGCGCGGGCGAGCAGTGCCTGCAGGTCGGCGAGCATGGCCGGGTGGATGCGACAGCTACCGCCCGGCGCGAATTCCTCCGGCGCCGGGATCAGCGCGGTCTCCATCGTATCCGGGTAGGGGAAGTGGTTGAACAGCCGCCCGTCCGGCCCGGGCTGGACGATGCCGCGGTCGCACAGCGCGATCGGCGCGCGGTCGACGGCGATGGCGGGCGGCGGTGCTGCGGGGGCAGGCGTGGGGGCCGGCACCACCGGTGCCTCGACGGGAGCGGGCCTGGGCGCCGAGCAGGCGGCAAGCGCCAGCACCAGCGCAGCGGACATCCGCAGGGAGTTACGCAATCCAACCTCCTGAACCGCACACGGCGGCGCTGCCGCCTTTCGGCGCCTGCGCTCTGGCATGTCGGCGGCGGCGGTGGCAAGGGACCAGCATGCTGGATGACCTAGTGCTCTTCATCGATGGCGAAGCGATCGTGATCGACAAACCGGCGGGCTTGCCGGTCGACCGCCCGCGGGATCGCAGCCCGAGCATCGAATCGCGGCTGGACGAACTGACCTTCGGTTTCCAGCGGCTGCCGACGCCGGTCCACCGCCTGGACCGCGACACCAGCGGCTGCCTGCTGCTCGCCCGCAATCCCAAGGCGCACGCCCGCTTCCAGCAGGCGTTCGAGGCGGGGCTTGTGCAGAAGCGCTACCTGGCCGTGCTCGATGGGGTGCCGGCGGAAAGCTCCGGCACGATCGACCTGCCGCTCGCCAAGGTGAGCAGTCCCGAGGCGGGCTGGCGGATGATCGGCGATGCCAAGGGCAAGCCCGCGCGCACCAACTGGAAGCTGCTGCGCGCCGAGGGCGGCCGCGCGCTGGTCGCCTTCTTCCCCGAGACGGGCCGCACCCACCAGATCCGCGTCCACGCCGCAGAGGGGCTGGGCGCACCGGTCGCGGGCGACCCGGTCTATGGCCGCGCGGGCGGCCCGATGCTGCTCCACGCTGCGCAACTGACCGTGCCGCGCGGCAGCAAGCCTCCGGTGGAGGCCACCGCGCCGCTGCCGGCGAGCTTCGCAGCAGCCGGTTTCGGGGACAACTGAGGCGCCGTCCGGATGGCAGCCATCCCGATCACCCGCTCGATCAGTATCGACAGCGACGAACTGGTCGAAAGCTTCACGCGCGCGAGCGGGCCGGGCGGGCAGCACGTCAACACCACCGACAGCGCGGTGCTGCTGCGTTTCGACGTGGCGGCCTCCCCGAACCTGCCGGACGCCGTGAAGAACCGGCTGGCCGAGCTGGCGGGGTCGCGGATGACGCGCGAAGGCGTGCTGGTCTTGCGCAGCGAAGGGGCGCGTTCCCAACTTCTCAACCGAGAGGAAGTGCGCGAGCGGCTGGTCGCCCTGATCCGGGAGGCGACCTTCGTGCCGCGTAAGCGCAAGCCGACCAAGCCCAGCCGCGCGGCAAAGGCGCGGCGGGTCGATGAGAAAAAGGGCCGCAGTGCGGTCAAGGCCGGGCGCGGCAAGGTCCGCTTCGACTGAGCGCCGGGCCGCTACGAGGAAAAGGAACGCCATGTACGTCTTCGACATCGCCGCCGGCTCCAAGCAGGAGCTGTACCGCGAACTCGCCAGCGCGCTCGACGCGCTCACCGCCGACGAGCCGGATGCGATCGCCAACATGGCGAATGCGGCGGCGCTGCTGTGGGAATATCTGCCCGACCTCAACTGGTCCGGCTTCTATCGTAACGTCGCCGACGAACTGGTGCTGGGGCCGTTCCAGGGCAAGGCCGCCTGCATCCGCATCCCGTTCGGCAAGGGCGTGTGCGGCGCCGCTGCGTCCACCCGCGAGACCCAGCGGGTCGAGGACGTCCACGCCTTTCCCGGGCACATCGCCTGCGACGCCGCCAGCCGTTCGGAACTGGTGGTGCCGATCGTCCACGACGGCCGCCTGCTCGGCGTACTCGACCTCGACAGCCCCTCGCCGGCGCGTTTCGATGCCGAGGACGCGGCCGGCTGCGAGATGCTGATGCAGCGGTTCGCGCCCCGCATCGCGGGCGCCTGACCCCGCGTCAGCCGGCGGGGGTGGGCTCCGGCGTAGGGCTCGGCTGCGGCTCGGGAAGCGCGACCGCGATGTCGACGCGGCGGTTGCGCGCGCGGCCGGCTTCGTCGTCGCTGCCGTCCGGGTTGGCGTTGGGTGCTACCGGACGGTTTTCGCCGAGCGCGATCACGGTGATGCGATCCTTGGCCACGCCTTTCGCGACCAGATAGTCGCGTACCTCCTCCGCGCGGCGCCGCGACGATCGCAGGTTGTCCGCGTCCGAACCCTTCGAGTCGCTATGGCCGCTCAGCCGGATCGGGCCGCCCGCCTGGAGCGCGGGTTCGGCCAGCAGCGTGTCGAGCATCGCCTTGGCTGCGTCGTCCAGGGCTACTCCCTTGGGGAACTGGACGGTCCGCTCGATCGGCTCGAGCGGCGGCGGCGTGGGTTCGGCGTCCGGTTCGGTTTCCGGGCGGATGATCGACTTGCCCTCGGGCGTCGGCTCGGGCGCCGGGGCGATGTTGGCGACGTCCGGCTCGGCGCTGTTCTCGGCCGGGGCAGGCTCGGCGCGGTTGCCTTCGGAAGGGCCGCATCCCGCCAGGAGCGCCGCCAGCCCGCCGGTCGCCACCGCGTGGCACAAGGTCCGTTTCATCGTTCCTCCCCAATCATGTTCTCGTTTCGGGTCTCCGGCTCGCGCACGCGGGGCGGGGCATAGGAGACGATCACGTCGCCGGGCTGCGGCGTCGGCCGCGTGGCATGGGTGAAGAAGCGCAGCGTCCCGTTCTTGCGCAACAGCAGCAGCATGTCGGCCTCGTCCGGCAGCACCGCCTTTGCGTCTGCAAAGTCGAACTGCTCGCTGATGCGGGTCTTGCGGAACGACCAGCCGGCCCGTTCCCGCTCGGTGATTTCCTCGACGCCGAGGCCAGAGGTGAACAGCGCCCGGCCACGCAGCGCCTCTGGCAGCCCGCGCGGATCGCCGCTCGCGTCGCCCAGCTGGTACACCGCGTCGCGCCCGATCTGCGGCGCGAACTCGCTGCACACCAGCGCATTATAGGCCTCGTTCTCGGAGGTCGCGGCCAGGACCTGGAACTGGCTGAGGTCCAGCTGCTCCTCGGTCGCCTCAGCCAGGATCTCGCCATGATAGGTCGGGATCCCGCGCTGGCGGGCGGGGGAGAGCCGCTGCCAGCTGCTGTCGCTCACCAGCACCGGCACGTCGAGCGAGCGCAGATGCTCGGCGAGCGCCAGGCTCCAGTCGGTGCTCCCCACGATCAGCAGGCCGCGCTCGCTGGCGCCGGTGACCTTCAGCCAGCGCGCAACCGTGCGGATGCTGAAGCCATGGGCGATGATGGTGGTGACCACGACCGCAAAGGACAGGGTCACCAGAATGTCGCCGTCGCTGTAGCCGAGCCGGTCGAGCCGCAGCGCGAACAGCCCAGATACCGCCACCGCGACGACGCCGCGCGGCGCGATCCAGGCGATCAGCAGCCGCTCGTTCCACGGCACCCGGCTGAATGCGAGGCTGAGGAGCACGGTCGCCGGGCGTACCAACAGCAGCAGCGCGACCAGGAAGCCGGCGAAGCGCCACTCGAAGCGGCGCAGCACCTCCAGGTCGAGCTGGGCGGAGAGCAGCACGAACACGCCGGAGATCAGGAGGACGGTGATGTTCTCCTTGAACGGGTGGACGTCGCGCAGCGAGTCCAGCTTCATGTTCGCAAGCGCGATGCCCATCACCGTCACCGCCAACAGGCCTGTCTCCTGCTGGATCAGGTTCGACAGCACGAAGGTGCCGATCACCGCGACCAGCAGGACGGGCGCCTTCAGATACTCGGGCACATGCCCGCGCGGGAACGCCCAGGCGATCGCCCGCGCCACCGCATAGCCGATCAGACCCGCGAGCACGGCGGCGGCCAGCAGCGACACGATCACCCCGCCGAGCGAGGCGCCCGCCTCCGATCGGCGGAGATATTCATAGGTGATGACCGCACAGAGCGCGCCGAAGGGATCGTTGACGATCGCCTCCCACTTCAGGATCGCGCGCGGGCGCGGCGCGACGTTGCTCTGGCGCAGCAGCGGCAGGACCACGGTGGGTCCGGTGACCACCATGATGCCGGCGAACAGGATCGCGACCGGCCACACCAGCCCGGCGACATAATAGCAGGCGAGTGCACCCAGCGCCCAGCCGACCGGGATGCCGATCAGCGCCAGGCGGGTGACGGCGCCCTCGGTCTTGCGCAGCTCGCGAAAGTTGAGGCTGAGGCCGCCCTCGAACAGGATCACCGCGACGGCGATCGAGATCGCCGGTTCGAGCAGCGGGCCGAAGGCGGCATGCGGATCGATCAGGCCGGTGACGGGACCCGCGAAGATCCCCGCCACCAGCATCAGCGCGATCGCCGGCCAGCCCGTTCGCCAGGCGACCCATTGCGCGCCGATGCCGAGCACGCCGATGAGCGCGAAGAGGAGAGCCTGTTGTTCCATGCGACCGGCGATACCCACCTGGGCCCGGTGTCGCAAATTCGCGTGGCTTTGGCGGGGGAGGCGGCTATCCCCGCGGCATGGCAACTCCGACCGTCTCCGTCCTCATCCCGGTCCACAACCGGGCGCATCTGGTGGGAGATGCGATCCGCAGCATCCTGGGCCAGCGGTTCGGCGACTTCGAACTGGTGGTGGTGGACGACGGCTCCACCGATGACTCGGTCGCGGTGGTCGAGGGCTTCGGCGATCCGCGCATCCGGGTGGTGCGGCACGCCCGGAACCTCGGCATCCCGGACGCGCGCAACACCGGCCTGGACGCCGCGCGGGGCCGGCTGATCGCCTGGCTGGACAGCGACGACATCGCCCGGCCGGAGCGGCTGGGCACGCAGCTCGATTTCCTTGCCCGGAACCCGGACGTCGCGCTCGTCGGCGGCTGCGCGGGCAAGATCGACAAGGGCGGCCGGCGCAAGCGCGGCGTGCGCGTCCCGCCGCTCGAATCCGGCGACATCGCCGCATGGCTGCTGTTCCGGTCCGCCTTCCAGCAATCCTCGGTGATGGGCCGTGCCGAGGTGCTCAAGGCGAATCCCTATCGGCCGAGCTTCGACGTGTGCGAGGACCTGGAGCTCTTCGTGCGCCTCTCGCGGACCTATAGGCTGGCGAACCTGCCGCAGGTGCTGGTCGACCGGCGGGTGCATCCCGGCCAGACCGTGTGCCAGCGGCAGGACCGCATCCGCGAGTGCAAGGGCGGGCTCTACGCCGGGCCGCTTACGGAGCTCGGCATGCGGTTCGACGCCGAGGATCTTCGACGCCACACGCTGCTGGGCAAGACCAAGCTGAAGGGTGTGGAGGCGCCGCCGGATTTCCTGCAATGGGCCGACGACTGGCTCCAGACGCTGCGCGCGCGCAATGCGGAGAGCCGCTACGTCCCGCCCGAGGGGATGGCGCTGGCGACGGGCTGGTTCTGGCTGCTCGCCTGCCGCGTCGCGATGCCGACGCTGGGCCGGGCCGCCGCGGTGCGGACCTACCTGCGCTCGCCGCTGGCGCGGGGACTGATCCGCGGGCCCGCACGGGGCTGGCTGACCGCGAGCGCGCCGGTGCTGCTGGGCCTCCGGCGCTAGTCGACCAGGCGGCGGACGAGGTCGAGGTCGGAAGGCTTGTCGACATCCACCGCCGCCAGGCCGAACGGGCTTGCGACCGCGCGCGCCGAGATGCCTGCGGCGGCTCCGAGCCGCATGAGCGCCTGATCGAGCGTGAGCCGCCCGACCAGATAGCGCAGCAGCGTTCCGGTGCCGAGCCGACGCACGATCCGCCACGGCCGCTTGCGATCCGCCTCCACCTGCGACCACAGGTCGAGCGCCGCGTTCGCCTTGGGCGTCGCCAGGTAAAAGAGGTTGCACCCCGACCAGCTTCCGTCGGCGAAGCGCAGATAGGTGCGTTGCGTGTCCGGCACCGCCGCCTCGATCACGTCGCGACGGGCGAGCAGCGCGGTCACGTCCGCACCGGCTGGCGTCGCCGCCAGGAACGCGGTGATCCACTCCGGTTCGAGCAGCGCATGATCGGCGGTGGTGACCAGCAGCGGCGTGCCCAAGGCTGCGAGCCCGCTGCGGGTGCTGCGGCTGGGGCCGGCCTCTGCGGGCAGCACCTCGACGCCAAGCGTTTCGGCATGGGCGGCGACGGCCGGGTCGGAGACGGAGACGCCGATGCGGGTGGCGCCCGCGGCCCGGAGCGACCGGACGACGCGGGCAAGCATCGTCATGCCGCCGACCTCGATCAGCGCCTTGGCAGGCACGCCAGCATAGTCCGCGACCGGATCGGCACCGCCGCGCGAGCCGGCGAGCACCAGGGCGTGGAACGCGCTCATGCCCGTGCCCGCGCGCGCCAGACCTTCCACAGCACGCCGGGTGCGGCGAGCAGGGGGTGGCGTTCGGCCCAGGGCGTCAGCTTGACGGGCACGCCGGTATGCCGCTCGACCTTCCACGCGCCGTAGCGCGCGGCCCCGTCGAGCAGGAAGGCGGCCTTCACCAGGCGCAGCGCGTTGAGCGGCTTGCCCAGCCGCCGGCGCGACCGCCAGCGGCGCAGCAACTGCGCCCGTGTCTCGGCGTCCAGGATCGGCGACACCCCGTCCGGCGTCCGGCGAACCTCGATCCCGGCCGCTTCCCAGGCGAGGAGGAGCAGTTCGGCATAGCGTTGCGGATCATAGGCGAGGATCTGGTCCTCGCGCCCCGGCTGCTCGACCCGCAACTCCGCGCGATAGGTCTCCCGGAACAGTGCCTTCCAATAGGCGGCCGGTGCGCCATGGGCAGGACCGAGCACGGCGGCGAAGCGGGCGGCAGTGATCGCAGCCGCCGCGATCGCGTCGACGACCGCTTCGGCCTGCGCGGCGCCGGCGATCCACAGCAGGGCGCTCGGCTGCACGAAGCGGGTCCAGATCGTCGTGTCGGCCAGTTCCCCGCTCGCGGCCTCCGCAAAGACGGAGAGCGGCATGGTCGCGACCTTCGCCTGGAGCATGCGGCCGCCGACGCGAACCTCCTCGAAGCTGATATCGGGCCAGATCCGCTGGGACACCATGCCGCGGACGCCGGGCGCTGGCGGCCCTTCGGTCAGGACATAGAAGTCGAGCAGCCCGTCGAGGTCGCCCGTCCGCAGCACGGAGCCGTAGAACAGCACCGCCGATCCGCCGAGCCGGCCGGCGACGACTGCGGCTGCCTCGACGATCTCCGGCCGGACTTCGGCCGCCAGCATGTCGGCGATGGCGCGACGAAGCGGGCGCATCAGGGCGTCACGAACTGGAGCGGCCGGCCCTGGCGCACCGTGATGGTGCCGCCGTCGTAGAGTTCGCCGTCGAGGATGAAGCCGCCCTCCAGCGTGACCGTAAAAGATTGGACGTCGTGGCGGCGATAGCCGGACTGCTCCAGCCACGCCGCTTCGGAGCCGCGCAGCAACGCAGGCACCGCGCGGGAGAGGCGCCTGGGGGGCGCATCGACCGCCAGCATCTTCAGCCCCGCGCGCTCGTGGCCGAAGGGCTTGAGCCGCAGCGGCAGCCGCTCCAGCGTCGAACTGAACAGGATATAGAAGGTCTTGTCGATCGGGGCGCCCTGATCGAGCTGCAGCCGCATCGGCTCGCCCGCGCGCCACTCGTTGGCATGCCCGCCGAACATCGTCTGGGCGACGCCCCAGAACAGCGAGATGCCGACCGCGAAGCTGTTGAAGGCGCCGGCCTTGTGCGTGCGCTGCGCCAGTTCGGTCGCACGCACGAACGCGCCCGCCCCGAACAGGAAGCCGCACAGCTCCGGCTTGCTCGCATCGCCGCGCAGGATCTCCACGGACGCACGGGCGCGGACGCCGCCATGGGCGCCGGCCTCCAGCGCGTCCTGCACCGTCCAGTCGTTCGGAATGCCGAGGTCGAGCGCGAGCGCGTTGGTCTTGCCCGAGGGGACGACGGCCAGCCGGGGCAGGGCCTCCCCGAAGATCTCCTGCGCGCAGGTGAGTACGTCCCGCACGGTGCCGTCGCCGCCGTCGACCACCAGCAGTTCGATGCCGGCGTCCCGGAATTCGCGCAGCGCCTGGGCCAGCGCCGGGTGGGTCCGGGGGCCGCGGTACAGGAGGTTGGGCGTATCGGCCGGCACCACCGCCGCCTCGGCACCGCGCGTGCGGTTGCGATGGCTGCGGCTGTTGCTGATGATCCCGGTGCGCGGATGGCCGGCGCGGCGTGCGCCACGGTCCGGGACCATCGTTCCAGGGGAAGTAGGGGACGCCATCTGCTCTGCCGGTTCCGAGGTAATCTTCTTCAAACGCGCCCCCGGGGTACGATGCTTGAACGGGAGGCGGGCCCATGCACCGCACGATTGGCCCGTCCGCGCCCATATCGTGGCAGTTTTGTGGCGACCGCCGCCTTCGGCAACCCCTATCGCACGCTTTCGCCGGGGAAGCGCCCGGCTTTTACGACCTATCGGCCATAGCGCGTGCGGATGGCGATGTTGCCGCCGCCAGCGGGCAGGGGAAAGCGCGTCGCCTTGAACGAAGGCAGGCCGAAGGTGGTCGGCGCATCGTTGGAGAAGCCGTACCCCTCCTTGGGCGCAAGCGCCGTACGGTTGAACTTATGGTCGCCGTTCTCGTCATGATAGGTGGCAAGCGCATAATGGCCGGGCGCCAGCCAGAAGCAGGCGCGGGTGGTCGGCGCCGTCGCCTTGACCCGCGCACGCGCGAGCTTGGCGCCGCCTTTCAGGAAGCGGCTGCTGTCGTCCGGATAGACGGTGAAGGCGACCTCGCCATCGGCGCTGCGCAAGCTGGTGGCGGCGACCTCCAGCTTCACCTTGCCGTTCCCCGGCGTGCCGACGCAGGCCGGCGCGGCCTGGGCGGGAGCGGAGAGGGCGGTGGCGCCCGCGAACAGGGCAAGCGCGGCAAGAGCGGTACGCGACATCGAAAACTCTCGTTGCAACAACTGGGCGTCCGCTATGCGCTCGCCCGGATGAACGGGAGATGGGCGGGGCCTATGCCACCGCCCCTTCGGTCCGCAGCCGGTCCCGCCGGATCGCGAGGCCGAGCATCAACGCCAGCAGCACGGCCGTGACGACCGAGGCGATCAGCACCCCGGCCGCGATGCCGTTCGCCCCCATGCTGGGCGAGAGCAGGAATGCCGCCGCGAACATGGTCCCCGTGGCTGCCAGCCGGACGAAGAAGGCGCTGCCGGCGCGATTGGCGGCCATCAGCACCGGCTCGAAGCCGACGGTGCACAGGTCGATGCAGCCCGCTGCCGTCAGCCACAACAGGCTGGAATAGGCGTTGGTGAACTCCGATCCGCCGACCAGTGCCAGCACATGCTGCCCCCCCAGCAGCAGAAGCCCGAACACCAGCGCGGCGACCAAGGTCGCGACCGAGACCGAGCGGACCAGGAAGCGGCCGACCTTGCGCAGGCCGCCCGCGTCGATCGAACGCACGATCTCCGGAAAGGCGGCGCGGGCGAGGAGCTGCGACAGCTTCGTCATCGCCTGTGCCAGCTGCACCGCCAGCCGGAACTCGCCCGCCGCGGTGGTGCCGGCGACGCCGCCCACCAGCAGCAGCGGGAACTGCTTGCTGGACAGAGTGAAGGTCGCATTGGCGTTGGTGCTGACCGCGAACTGGACGATGCCGGGGTTGTCGGTCACCACCGCGCGCAGGCCGTGGCCGTGGCGGCGCATCAGCCGCAGGTTGCCCGTCCGTGCGACCATGAGCCAATAGGCAGTGGCCGTCAGCAACTCGGCCGCCATCCACGCGACCAGGAAGCCCTGCAGCGTCGGGTGGATCAGCGCGACCAGGCCCGCGCCCACGAGCCGCACCACCGGCGTGGCGCTGTCCGCAAGTGCCGCCAGCGAGAAATTGTCGTTCAGCCGCAGGATGCCGAGCGGCGTGGAGCGCAGCGACAGCAGTTGGATGATCGTGAAGATGAAGGTCGCCCGCCACAGCGTCGGGCCAATGCCCAGCATCTCGCCCCACAGGCTCAGGATCGTCGCGGCGACGCCCACGCCCACCACGGCGCTCGTCGCGTCGAGGGCGGTGCAGGCGCGGAACAGCCGTCCCAGCCGGTCGAGGTCGCCCGCCGAACGGTGGGCGGTGCCGTAGCGGACGATGATCTGCCAGGTCTGGAAGCCCACCAGCGCGACCAGCACCTGCGAAGCGCCGACGATGATCGAGAAGCGCCCGAAGTCGGTCACGCCCAGCGTGCGCGTCACGATCGCCAGGTAGAAGAGCGACAGCACGGCCGTGACGCCGCGCCCGGCGAGCAGCCATCCCAGATTGTGCGCGACGCTGCCGAGCCCCTTGCGCGGGGTGCCGGTGCGCGCGGCGAACGGGTTCACGCGAGCCAGCTGGTGATCCTTTCGCCGTGACGGGCCGCCCACATCGCCTGCAACAGGCGAACCAGGTGCACCACCAGCGAGATCGCGGTCCAGGCCGCCACCCCGATGATGCCCCAGTCGGGACGCTGCACCAGCAGCAGGAAGAACAGGATGACCATGTTCGGGTTCCGCCGCGCGGTGATGAGCCGGAACCAGCTGTCGAACCGCTCCCACACATGGATATGCATGCCGAAGCGGACGATGAACGCGCCCTCGATCAGCCGCTGGGCGACATAGCCGAACAGCATCGTGCCGATCACCAGCCAGAACATCTGGTCGGTGAGCGGCCGGCCGTAATCGGCACAGCCTGCGGCCCAGGCCCACCACCAGAAGGGCGGGTGGACCAGGTCGACCCCATGGTCCCAGGCGTTGCCGAGCTTGGACGCGGTGATCGTGCAGCGCGCGAGTTTCCCGTCCACGGTGTCGAACACCATGAAGACGAGGCCTGTCCCGAGGCCGGTCCAGAACCAGCCGTGCCAAAAGGCGACCGTCGCGACGATGCACAGCACGCTGCCGGCGGCGGTCACCTGGTTGGGGGTGATCCCCAGCCGTGCGGCGATGCGGGTGAGGGCAAACGCCCATTCCGGCCAGAGATATTTGGTGAGGAGGTCGGTCACCCCCTTGTAGGCGCCGGTGTAGCTCGCCCGCTCGATGCCGGGCACCGCCTCGGGTACCAGCAGTTCGACGAACGGCTGCTCGCGCTTGCGCAGCGCCTCGTTGAAGATGCCTTCCTCGGCCTCGGCCCGGATCTCGTCCATGCCTGCGTCGAGCGGAACGGGTGCCTGCGCCTGCATCGCGGCGAGCACCGCCTCACGCTGCGCGGCGTTCGTGACATGGGCGAGCGCAGGCACGCCGTTGCGGCTCACCAGCGTTCCCGGCCTGCCGGTCAGGTGCGCGATCCAGACGGGATCGGACGCGAACCGCAAATTGACCAGGATCGTCGGGCCGGTCGGCTGGTCGGTGAAGGCCATGTCGCGCGAGGCGGCGATCCGCCGCACGCGCTCTTCGTTGGTCATGCCCCACAGCAGCGTCGGGTTGCTGCCGACGGGCGTGACTGCCGGCCGGGGCTGGGCATCCTTGGGTGTCATATCCGGGCCGATACCCGATCGTGCGCCGATTGCGAGAGGAAAGCCGTCATCCGGAGTGGCGCCCCGCCAATACGCCCAGGATTTCAGATGCGGCGCGCGTCGGTGCAGCGCCGCTGGTGTCGCCCAGCGAATCGCTCGCGAGCGCCGCCTGCGCATCCGCGAAGCGCGGGTGCTCGGTCCCGGCGCGGGCGAGGGCGGGCAGGACGCCATCGAGGCTGTCCACCACTTCGCCGGCGACCCACATCGCGTAGGAGGGATCGTCCTGCCAATGCGCACCACTCGCGTTCAGGAACACGCACGGACGCGGCCGCACCAGGAATTCCAGCACCTGGCTGGAGGTGTCGCCCAGGTAGACGTCGGCCGCCGCGGTGTAGCTGCCGTCCACCGCGGCGAAGCTCTGGTAGTCGCAATGCGTGTCGCCGCGGCCCTTCAGTTCCTCGTACAACGCGCGAACCTCGGGTGCGCGTTCGACGAGCCGCTGGTGGGGCGCGAAGATCAGGTTCCACCTGCCCTCGGCGAGCACCTGCCGGACGATCTGCTCGCCCCAGCGCCACCAGGAGGAGCGGTGCTGCTGCCAATGCGGATTGTAGAGCAGGACCGGGCGGTCCTCTGCGAAGTCCGGCGTCGCATAGCTGCGCTGGCGGAACCCTGCCTTCACGTAGCCGGTGGCGACGATCCGCTCCGGCGGCATGCCTCGCACCAGGTAGGTCTGGCGCTCGCGCTCGCTCGGCACCAGCGTTCGCCAGGCCGCGCGGCGGCGGCGGTCGTCGCGCGCGCTCATCGAGCCGACCCCGTGCGAGGTCTTCACGAAGCGCGTCGGCAGGATCGGGAGCACCCGCGGGAGCCACAGGCTCGTCTGCTCGGCACAGACGGCGACGGGCACCCGGGCCAGGCGCGGGGCAAGCCCGGCGAGCATCGGCAGCTTGGGCGGGAGCGGCGGGTTCGTACCCGCGTCGACCGCAACCGTGCGGAAGCCGGGCGCGCGGCGGATGCGGATAGGCGCGTGCGGCCGCTCGGCGAGCCAGCCGCCGATCAGCGCCTCGTGCATCGACGTGCTGACCCACAGGTCCTGCGGCAGCTCCGGCGCGAGGTCCGAGAGCGCTTCCACGATCGGGAAGAGGTGCGGGATCAGCAATGTTTCGCCCAGGAACAGAAAGGCGACCCGGTCCTGCATCAGGCGGGCGCCCCCTGCGCCGTGCCCCAGGTGTCGATGTCCTCGGGCCGGTCGATCTCCTGCCAATTGCCGGCGTGATGCTCGATGGCGGTGACGCCGACAGTCGCCGCCAGTTCGGCGACGATCGCGTGATGATAGGCGGCGTGGCCGCTGTCGCGCTCGATCACCGTCTCCAGCGCGCGGGCATAGGCGCCGTCATCCCCGGTGCTGGTGATGACGCCCAGCGACCGGTGGGTGGTGCGCGCGCTGTCCAGGTCCTTGGCCACCGCCGTCACGCGGCCGTCCGCCACGGCGACCCGCATGTCGTCCAGCACGGGGCCGCGGATCGGCTCCACGACCAGGCCGATGCCGGGCGGCGGCTGGCGCAGGGCTTCGCTCAGCACCGCCTGCTCGAACACCGTGTCGCCGTTCAGGAGGCAGAAGGGCTCCAGCAGGTGCGCGCGGGCGACCCACACGCTGCCGATGCTGTTGCTCACCGACCAGAACGGATTGAACACCGTCGTGACGCGCAACGGCAGCGCGCGTTCGGCGACGAACTGGCGCACCTGCCGGTGGCGATATCCGACGACGACCGCGGCTTCCTCGATCCCCGCGTCGGCAAGCGCGGTCAACTGTTGCAGCAGGATCTCGCGTCCCTGCACCTTCACCAGGCACTTGGGGATTTCCATGGTGAGGGGCAGCAGCCGGGAGCCATAGCCCGCGCTCAGGATGACCGCTTTCATGCCCCCGCCTTAGCCGCTGGGCCTGCGCTTGTCAGCTTCGGCGGCGCCAGGGGCGCTCCGCCGCCTCAGCCGAGCGCGCGGATGAAGCCATAGGTGCTGGTGATCGTCAGCACCGTGCCGACCAGGATCAGCATCGTCTTGGTCGGGATGCGCTTGGCCATCACCGCGCCGAACGGCGCCGCGACGATGCCGCCGATCAGCAGCCCGAGCGTCGCGGTGGCGAAGTCGCGAATGCCCAGATGGTAGATGAAGGTCGCCGAGACGGTGAGCGTCAGGAAGAACTCGACGCTGTTCACGGTCCCGACCACCTTGCGCGGTTCGACGCCCTGCACCAGCAGGTTGGAGGTGACGATCGGGCCCCAGCCGCCGCCGCCCGCCGCATCCAGGAACCCGCCGACGAGGCCCAGCGGCTCGACGACCTTGGGCTTGGCGTGCTTGGGCGGGAACAGGATGCCGCGGATCAGCAGGTAGATGCCGACCGCCACCAGATAGCCGAGCACGAACGGCTTCACCGCATCGCCGTCCAGGTTGGTCAGCAAATAGGCGCCGCTCACGCCGCCGATGACGCCGGGGATCAGCAGCCGCAGGAACAGCTTCTTGTCCACGTTGCCCGACAGGACGTGGCTGATGCCGGACACCGCGGTGGTGAAGGTCTCGACCACATGGACGTTGGCGGACGCGCGCGCCGGCGGCAGCCCGATCACCGCCACCAGCAGCGTGTTGCAGATGACGCCGAACGCCATGCCGAGCGCCCCGTCGACGATCTGGGCCCCGAATCCCACGGCAATGAACGGCAGCAACGCTTCTACGCTGAACGAAGGATCCACGGCATCTTCCCTGTTGTTGCGGTTCGACCATGCCGTGGCGGAGTTCGCCCAACAACATAGATATGGTTTAAACTGGTCCGGGCGGTCGGACGCCGGCGCGGCGGGGGAGCGCGTCCACCGCGCCGGCATCGCCCCCTTTCTTCAGAAGCGATAGCGTGCCGTCACCTGGGCGGTGCGCGGATCCCCCGGCACGCCGGAGAACATGCCCGAATTGCCCGACTGCGGCGTGAGCAGGGTCATATAGTCCTTGTCGAACAGGTTGCGGACCAGCCCGAACACTTCCCAGCCGGCATCCGCGGCGAAGCCGACGCGCAGGTTGATGGTCGTGTAGCCGTCGATGCGGAGGTACTTCGAATCCGATGCGTCCGCGAAATAGCCGGTGCGCGACTGGCCCTCGATGCCGACATAGGCGTCGCCGTTCAGGCCAGTCGGGCGGCGATATTCCGCGCCATAGGAAAAGGTCCAGCGCGAGGTGCCCGGCAGATCCTTCCCCGAAAGGTCGCACACCGTCGTCCCCGATGCGATCAGCTCGAGCGGGCACGGGGCATTGTCGAAGGACACATAGTCGGCGTCGGTGAATGCGGTGCGCAGATAGGCCGAGAGGCCGGAGACCGGCGCCAGCACCAGGTCCAGCTCCGCGCCCTGCGACCGCACCGAATCGATGTTGGCGAGATAGCCGCGCAGCGCGCCCGGACCGGTGTCGACCACGTTCGCCTGGAAATCGTCCACGTCGGTGCGGAACAGGGCGAAGTTGGCCGTGAGCTTGCGCCCGAACCACTGGCTCTTGATGCCGACCTCATAGGACTGCGACTTTTCCGGGCTGACGATCGCGCGATCGAGCGCCGGGT
Source organism: Sphingomonas sp. MJ1 (PH-R8) (assembly GCF_048058635.1). Lineage (NCBI taxonomy): Bacteria > Pseudomonadati > Pseudomonadota > Alphaproteobacteria > Sphingomonadales > Sphingomonadaceae > Sphingomonas > Sphingomonas sp. MJ1 (PH-R8). Next base: position 27,447 of record NZ_JBBEFX010000013.1, on the reverse strand, counting down.
TGTTGGTGGCGTTGAACGGCAGGCCCGCCAGGTTGATGCCGCCCGACTTGAAGCCGCGGGCATAGCTTGCATAGGCGAGCAGGTTCGGCCGCGCCTGCCACGACAGGTTGATGTCGCCGGTCAGCGCGTCGTCGCTGAACTTCACGTCATAGGCCTGCGGACGGAAGATCGAGAGCTTGGCCGCCTGGAGCGCCGGGTCGTTGGTCTGGAGGCCGCCGGACACGACGGCTTCGTAGTCAGCGGTCTTGTGCTCATAGGTGTAGCGAAGCCCCGGCGTCAGCCGCAGCGTATCGGTGATGTGCCAGGTGACCTGCGCGAAGGCCGCGTAGCTCTGGATGGTCGACAGCGCCGACGAGCTGGTGATGTAGCCGTCGAGCAGGTTGGACGGGATCGCGGTGCCGTTCGCCGTCTGCGTCCCCAGCAGCCAGAAGGCGGCGTCCGAACCCCATTCGGTGACGTTCTGCCCGCGCAGCTCCTGGTAATAGGCATAGAGGCCGAGCGTGTAGTCGAGCCGGTTCTGGCCGTTGGACGCGAGCCGGATCTCCTGGCTCAGCTGATCCTGCTGCACCGGGTTCGCCGACTGCGGCAGGATGTCGAGCGCGGTATAGTCGCGGTCGTTCGCCGGCTGCCAATCCCACCAGCGATAGGCGCTGACCGAGGTGAGGGTGCTGCTGCCCAGGTCCACATCCGCAATCGCCGAGATGCCGCCGATCTCGGAGCGCGCCTTCAGCTTGCCATCCGCGTCGGCAAGCCGGTCATAGGGGTCGAGGCTCGGCGGACGATAGCCGAGCGCGGCGGAAAGCGCCGGAAACTGGCGGTTGGCAGGCCGCAGCGTCTCGCCATAGCCGGCATAGACCTGGGTGCAGCAATCGGCATCGGACAGGTTGTAGTCGGCGATCAGACGCACCCGCACGTCGTCGTTCGGCTGCCAGAGCAGCTGGCCACGGACGGCGAAGTTGTCGAGGTCGTTGACGTTGCGGCCGGTGAGCGTGCTTCGCACGAACCCGTCGCGCGTGGTCTTGCCCGCCGCCACGCGGAACGCCAGCGTCTCGCTGATCGGCCCGGTCACTGCCGCCTTGATCTGCCCGAACTTCTGCGTGCCGACCGACGCCTCGAACTCGCCCTCGGGCGTGAAGCTCGGCGACTTGGTGGTGATGTTGACGGCGCCTGCGGTGGTGTTCTTGCCGAACAGCGTGCCCTGCGGCCCGCGCAGGATCTCCACCCGCTCGATGTCGAGCAAGTCGAACGCGGAGGCGGCCGGGCGGCTGTTGTAGACCTGATCGACATAGAAGCCGACGCCCTGCTCCAGGCCGTCGTTGGCAAGGCCGAACGACACGCCCAGGCCGCGGATGTTGAGCGCGGTGTTGCGCGGGTTGGACGAGGTATATTGCAGCGTCGGCGCCTGCTGCGACACCTGCTGGATGGTGAAGGTGCCGGTGCGCGCGATCTGCTCGGCGCCAAGCACGGACAGCGCGATCGGCACCGACTGCGCGCGCTCGGCGCGACGACGGGCGGTCACCACCACGTCCTCGCCTCCAGCGGCTTCGGCGGCGGGCGCCTCCTGCACCTCGGCTGCCGCAACGGCTTCGGCCGCCGGGGCGGGCGGCTCCGTGCTCGCCAGCGGAGCCGTGGTCTGCAACGCCAGTATCACCGCAAGCGAACTCGGCACAATCAACCTCCCTGTTGTCTATCCGCGCCAATCTCCACTGATTTAGTGGAGTATCAACATGGATGCTGCTTTACCAGCGACAAGCAGGGCTATCGGACGGGCGATGGCACCGTTTCGGCGGGGCCGGGCCGGTGCGCCGGCTCCGCCGAAACGGAAGGTCAGTCGATCCGGCGGGCGGACAGGATGCGGACGGGATCGGCGATCATCTCGCCCTTGAAGTGGCCGCCTTCGCTCACCGGCGCGTTCAGGATGCGGTGGACGACCTCCATCCCCTCGACCACCCGGCCGAAGGCCGCGTAGCCCAGATTGTCGCCTTCGCGGCTGGGGTCGGCGTCGAGCGAGGGCTGCGCGCCCACGCTGATGGTGAAGTCGCCCTGCGCGGTGCCGGGCGCCAGGCGCGCGATGGAGATCGCGCCGTCGACATGGCGCACGCCCGTCTGGGTGGTCGGCTCATGCTTGATCGGTGGCAGCACCCGCTTGGGGGCGTTCTGCACGCCGAACTGGACGAAGCCGAAGGTCGGGGTGACCCGCACCGTGCGGTAGAAGACCGTGCCGTCCAGCCGCTTCTCGTCGACGTAGCGCAGGAAATTGGCGGTGGTGATCGGCGCGCGGCTCTTTTCCAGCTCCAGCACGATGCTGCCCTCGCTGGTCTCGACCTTCACGCGCGCCGTTTCGGCGGCGGGAGGTGCTGCGGCGGGCGTCTGGGCAAGGGCGGGCGCGGCGCACAGCGCCGACACGAGCAGGAGCAGGCGTTTCAACATGGGGTACAGCCTATGCGCTCGGCCGCCGCGGCGCCAGCCGGCGCGCGGCTTTGCGCAGCCGGAGCTTTTCTTTGCTGGGACACCGGTGGCCGCATCCCCATGTTGCGGTCGCCCCCGCGGTGCCGTTAATGGCGCGACAGTTTCGAGACGGAAAAGAGATGACCACCCACACCACCCGCATGCTGATCCTCGGCTCCGGCCCGGCCGGGCTCTCCGCCGCCATCTATGGCGCGCGCGCCGGCCTGAACCCGATCGTGGTGCAGGGCATCCAGCCCGGCGGGCAGCTCACCACCACGACGGACGTCGAGAACTACCCCGGCTTCGCGGAGGTGATCCAGGGTCCGTGGCTGATGGAGCAGATGCAGGCCCAGGCCGAGCATGTCGGCACGCGGATGATGTACGACACCATCGTCGAGGTGGACGTGAGCCAGCGGCCGTTCCGCCTGATCGGCGACGGCGGCGACGTCTATGAAGGCGACGTGCTGGTGATCGCGACCGGTGCCCAGGCACGCTGGCTGGGCCTCGAGAGCGAGGAAGCGCTGAAGGGCAAGGGCGTCAGCGCCTGCGCGACCTGCGACGGCTTCTTCTACCGCGGCAAGAAGGTGGCGGTGATCGGCGGCGGCAACACCGCCGTCGAGGAAGCGCTGTACCTCACCAACCATTCGCCCGACGTGACGATCATCCATCGCCGCGACAGCTTCCGCGCCGAAAAGATCCTGCAGGAGCGGCTGTTCGCGCATGACGCGGTGAGCGTGCTCTGGAACAAGAAGGTGGAGCGGTTCATCGACGGCGGTGGCAACGCCGGGCTGGTCGGCATCGAGCTCAAGGACACGGTCACCGGCGAGCTGTCGCAGATCGAGGTCGACGGCGGCTTCGTCGCGATCGGCCATCACCCGGCGACCGAGCTGTTCCGCGGCCACGTCGAGCTGGACGAGGACGGCTATATCGTCGTGGAGAAGGGCTCGACCCGCACCAACGTGCCGGGCGTGTTCGCGTGCGGCGACGTGACCGACAAGGTCTATCGCCAGGCGGTGACGGCCGCCGGCACCGGTTGCATGGCCGCGCTCGATGCCGAGCGCTTCCTGGCCGAGGCGGACTTCGAGAAGATCGCCGAAGCCGCCGAGTAAGCGGCGGGCGCGGGCAGGCTACAGGCCTGCCAGCGCCTCCCGCACCCGCGCGTGCAGCCATTCCGCGTCAGCGGCGCGCGCAAAGCTGTGGCTGGCGGTGTCGTGTTCCCGCACGGGGATGCGGCCCCGCACGGCGTCGAACGCGCGACTGCGCCATGCGTCGTTGCAGGCGATCGCCGTGTTGTCGCGTCGGGCAAGCAGGAGCGTGACCGGGACCTCGCTCTTGGCGAGGCTGGCGGCGACCTGGTCGGCAAGTCCGCGCGACCGCGGGCGAGCGAGCGCGCGCACGCCCCGTGCCAGCTTGCCCATATCGACCTGCCCGCGCAGCAGCCGGAGCCACTGCCTCGGGTCCCGCAGCCGCTCGCCATAGCGCGCGCGGACTGCCGCGGGCGGGGGCGTGTCGCCCTCGCTCTCGACCAGCCACGGATTAGCGAGGAGCAGCGCGTCGATGCCCGCCGCTTGGTGGAACAGGGCCAGGGTGGTCGCGGCATCGCAGTTGCCGAAGCCCAGGATGCGGGTGAGGTCGGGTGCCTCTACGCGGAATGCCGCTGCGGCGGCGGCGAGGTCCGCGCGGCTGTCGGCAAAGCCGCGGTTCTCGCCCGTCGAATCGCCGATGCCGCGCCGGTCGTAGCGGAACACGGGCCACCCGCCGGCCGCGATCCGCTGCGCGAGCAGGGCCATGCCCCGGTGCGCGCCGATCCGCAACTCGTTGCCGCCCGAGACGATGAGTAGCCCGGTGCTGCCCGGCGCCGCGTCCAGCGTCGCGGCAAGCCGCTCGCCAGCGCAGGGGAACTCGATCAGGCGGCGCGCCACGTTCGCACCCAGTCGGCAATGTCGGCGGCAAGTGCTTGCGCGAGCGCCGGATTCGCCTCCGGCTCGGCGCGCCGCCAGGGCGGCGGATAGGGGAGGCGGCGGTGGGCCGCGCGGGCATCGCTCTCCAGCCGGACGATCCTGTCCGGCGTGCCGATGTCCGCCCCGGCGAGCGCATCAAGCAGGCGAAGGCCGATCCGGTTGCCCGCGATCTCGATCGCGGCTCCTGCGTCGCCGTGCTCCTGCGCAGGCAGGAGCCCAGGGTTTCTCTGCTCCGCAAGCCGTTGTTCTGCTTGGCCCTGGATCCCTGCCTGCGCAGGGATACGGTTGTGTCCTGAGGTCGGTTGCGCCTCGCGCGATGCTCCCGCGCCTTCCGGCGTCCCGGCCGAACGCGCGGTGCGGTTCAGCTCGCGCAACAGCTCGGCGCCGGTCTGCGGCGACAGCGACCAGCGCGCCTGAACGTCCGCTTCGCCGTCGACCAGTGCACCGGCTCGGATGCTTGCCGCGAACCGAGGCTGGGGCAGCGTCGCGACGCATGCGGCAAACGCGGTGCGCCAGTCCGCCAGCGTGGCGTCTTCGGTCGCAGCCAGGCTCTCGCCCTGACCCGGCAGGTCCGGGAGCACGCCGCCGATGCCCACATCGGCCAGCCGGCGCAGCACCGACACCATCAGCGTGCGGGTGCGGTTCGCCTCCTCGAAGGGAGGCAGCGCAAGCACTACGACCGGCCCGCTGGCGGGACCGAAGCGAAGCATCGCCTCCGTGCCGCCGGGCCAGTCGTAGCGGTCGATCAATGCACCGCCTTGCCCATGGCGAAGCGGGTCAGCGAGCCGAAGGTCGCCAGCGTATCGCCGTCGATGTCGTCGTCCTCGATCAGGATCCCCAGCCGGTCCTCGATCTCGGTGAGCACGCCTGCGACGGCCATGGAGTCGAGCTCCGGCAGCGCGCCGAACAGCGGCGTCTCCGCATCGAACGCCGCCACCCGCTCGGCCGACAGGCCCAGCACGTCCCGCAGCACGGCCCGCAAGGTGTTCTCGATCTCGTTCGCCTGTTCCGGAACCAAGGGATTTTCCTCTTGCTGATTGGACCCGCTGTTAGTGGGCGCAGGCCCGAAAGCCAAGCTGCGCGCGTGATGCGGGCGTGGCTTTGGCGACGGCATCGGCTATGCGCTCGCCGATGGTTCCGCTCGATCCTGTGCCCCAACCCCTGGACACGCTGCCGTTGCGGGGAAGCCCGGCGGCGCCTGCGCTGGCGGGCAAGGATGGCACGCTCTCCTACGCAGCGCTGGAGGAGGCGGTGGGCCGCCTCGCGCACTGGCTCCACGTGCGGGGGCTGGCGCCTGGCAGTCGCGTCGCCAACTGGCTGCCCAAGTCCCGCGCGGCTTGCCTGATGCCGCTCGCCGCCGCCCGCGCCGGGCTGGTACACGTACCGATCAACCCGGTGCTCAAGCGGGCACAGGTGGCGCATATCCTTGCCGACAGCGGCGCCGCCCTGCTGCTGACCCAGCCGACACGTGCCGGGCTGCTGGAAGCGGGCGACGTCCCGCAGGGTTGCGAAGTCGCCCTGGAGGAGGAGGCGCTAGCCCACGCGGCCGGAGCATTGCCGCCGTCGCGCGCCGACACGGACGCGCTTGTCGCGATCCTCTATACCTCCGGCTCGACCGGGCGGCCCAAGGGGGTGATGCTCAGTCACGCGAACCTTTGGCTCGGCGCGATCTCGGTCGCCCATTATCTTCGCCTCGCGCCCACCGACCGCGTGCTCGGCGTGCTGCCGCTCAGCTTCGACTATGGGCAGAACCAGCTCTTCTCCACCTGGGCGGCGGGCGGCTGCGTGGTGCCGCTCGACTATCTGACCGCACGCGATGTGGTGAAGGCGGTGGAGCGTGAGGGGATCACCAGCCTGGCCGGTGTACCCCCGCTGTGGACGCAGCTGCTGGAGGCGAACTGGCCCGCCGAGACGGCAGCCCGGTTGCGCCGGCTCACCAACTCGGGCGGCGCGCTGACGACGCCGATGGTTCGTGCGCTGCGCCAGAGGTTTCCACAGGCCGATCTCTACCCGATGTACGGCCTGACCGAGGCATTCCGCTCGACCTTCCTCGATCCCGCGCTGGTGGACGGCGCCCCGGACGCGATCGGCCGCGCCATCCCCTTTGCCGAGGTGCTGGTGGTGCGCCCCGACGGCAGCCGGACTCAGCCGGGAGAGCCTGGCGAACTCGTCCACGCCGGCCCGCTGGTGGCGCAGGGCTATTGGCAGGACGCGGAACGTACGGCGCGGCGCTTCCAGCCTGCGCCCGCCTTCGCCGAGTACGGCGGCACCGCCGTCTGGTCCGGCGACACGGTCGTGAAGGGGCAGGACGGCCTGCTTCGCTTCGTCGGCCGCGACGACGAGATGATCAAGAGCGCGGGCAACCGCATCAGCCCCACCGAGGTCGAGGAGGCGGTGCTGTCGGGCGGCGAGGCGGCGGAGGCGGCGGCGTTCGGGGTGCCCGATCCGCGGCTCGGCCAGGCAGTGCTGGTCGTCGCGCGTGCCAACGGCCCGGTCGAGGCGGCAGAGGCAGCGTTGCGCGAGCGCCTGCGTCGCGAGCTTCCCGCCTTTCAGCAGCCCGCCCACTATCGCTGGCGCGACGCGCTGCCGCGCAACGCCAACGGCAAGCTCGACCGCAGCGGATTGCGCGCCGCCGTGCTCGCCGAGTTCCAGGAGACGCCGCAATGAAGCCGATCGGCCCCATCCCGCCTGCCTTTGCCGGGCAGCAGCGGCTGGCGATCGGCGGCGAGGACGCCGAGGCGCTGGTCGCCCGCGCGGGTGACACGCCGCTGTTCGTCTATGACCTGGGTCTCGTCGCGGAGCGGGTGGACGTGCTGCGAAGGGCGCTGCCGGCCGCCGTCGGCATCCACTATGCGATCAAGGCGAACCCGCATCCCGAACTGCTTGCCGGCATCGCGCCGCTGGTCGACGGGCTCGACGTCGCCTCGGGCGGGGAACTGGCGCGGGCGCTGGCGGTGAAGCCCGCCGCCGAGATCAGCTTCGCCGGCCCTGGCAAGCGCGACGACGAACTCGCGGCCGCCATCGCGGCCGGCGCCACCCTGAACGCGGAGTCCGAGGGAGAGGTCGCCCGCGCGATCGCGATCGGCGAGCGGCTGGGCATCGCCCCGCGTGTTGCCGTGCGGGTGAACCCGGACTTCGAGCTGCGCGGATCGGGCATGCGGATGGGCGGGCGCGCGTCGCCCTTCGGGGTCGATGCGGCGCGCGTGCCGGCGCTGGTCCGCACCATCCTCGCCTCCGGGGCAGCGTGGCGCGGCTTCCACATCTTTGCCGGCTCCCAGGCGCTCGACACCGCCGCGATCATCGAGACCCAGGCCGCCACCGTGGCGCTCGCTGCCCGGCTGGCCGACGCAGCCGGGGCCGCGCCCCCGCTCGTCAACTTGGGCGGCGGGTTCGGCATTCCCTATTTCGCAGGCGACCTGCCGGTGGACGTGGCGGCGGTCGGCACCGCCCTCGGCGAAGCGCTCGCCACGCGCGCGGCAGTGCTGGCCGACAGCGCGTTTGCGATCGAGCTCGGGCGATGGCTGGTGGGGGAGGCGGGCGTCTACCTCACCCGCGTCATCGACGTGAAGGACAGCGGCGGCGAGCGGTTCGTGATCGTCGACGGCGGGCTGCACCATCAACTCGCCGCCAGCGGCAATTTCGGGACGGTCGTGCGCCGCAACTACCCGCTTGCCGTCGCCGGGCGCGTGGCGGAGCCCGCCATCCAGACCGCCTCCGTCGTGGGCTGCCTGTGTACGCCGCTCGACCGGCTCGCCGACAAGGTCGCTCTGCCCGCGGTCGCCGTGGGCGATCTCATCGCGATCTTCCTGGCCGGGGCCTATGGCGCGACCGCCAGCCCGGCCGCCTTTCTCGGCCATCCGGCGGCGCGCGAGCTGGTGGTCCAGGGGAACCGCCGGACCTGAAGGTCGTTGAGCCGCTTCCGAACGGCCTGGGGGGCTGGAGTGCGGCAGGCGGGCATCAGGAAACTTCCCGATATGGCACGCCGACCCTGGGGAGCCGCCGGTTTCCACCTAACCCTATCTTTACCAGGCCGGGTATAGGGCAGCAACGATCCTGCGCCCTTGGGCGGCGGGTGATGGAGCGAGGGGTTCGATATGCGCGTGCACAGTTTCCCGGCGGTGGCCGGCATCATGGCCATGGCAGCGACGCTGCTGGGCGGATGCGCCGCGACCCGCCCCGAACTGCCGGCCGCGCCCTTCGTCACCGCGCAGGAGACGCCGGGCGAGGATTATGTGATCGGCCCGCTCGACCAGCTCAACGTCTTCGTGTGGCGCAACCCGGAGCTCTCGGCAAAGGTGCAGGTCCGCCCCGATGGCCGCATCACCACGCCCCTCATCAGCGACATGCCGGCCGTCGGCAAGACGCCGGCGATGCTCGCCCAGGACATGAAGCTCGCGCTCGGCGAGTATATCAAGGACCCGCTGGTGTCGGTGATCGTGGAGAATTTCTCCGGCACCTATAGCCAGCAGGTGCGCGTCGTCGGCGCCACCGAGAAGCCGGCATCGCTGCCGTACCGCGCCAACATGACGCTGCTCGACGCGATGATCGCGGTCGGCGGCGTGAACGAGTTCGCGGCCGGCAATCGCGCGCGGCTGGTGCGCTATGACCGGACCACCGGCAAGCAGCAGGAATATGGCCTGCGCATCGCCAGCCTGCTGAAGGACGGCGACACTTCCGCGAACGTGCGGCTGGCGCCGGGGGATGTTATTATCATCCCGGAAACCATGTTCTAAAGGCCGGCTGGTGGAGGGTCTCTTCGACGAACTGCGGGTCGCCGCGCACCTGGTGTGGCTGCGTCGCTGGGTGGCGCTGGGCGTCGCCTGGGCGATCTGCCTGGTCGGCTGGCTTGCCGTGTCGCAGATCCCCAACCGCTACACGTCCACCGCGCGCCTGTCGGTCCAGCTGCGCTCCATCCTGCCCACCAGCACCGCGACGGGCGGCATCCAGGACCAGCAGGCCGAGGACATCGACCGCGTTCGCCAGACGCTCGCCTCCGCCTATAACCTCGAAAAGGTCGTGCGCGGCACCAGCCTGGCGAGCACCGTCGCCAACGACCGCGACGTCAACGATCGCATTGCCATGCTGCAACAGGCGATCCGCATCGTCGCGCAGCAGGACAATCTGTTCGAGATCTCGGCGACGCTGGGCGATCCCCGGCTGGCGCGGGAAGTCGTGCAAAAGATGATCGACCTGTTCGTCGAGGATAATCTGGCGAGCGGGCGCGACGCCACCAGCCAGTCGCTGCGTTTCCTGGACCAGCAGCTGGGCGCGCGCCAGCAGCAGATCGCCCAGGTCGAGGCGAAGCGGCAGGGCTTCCAGGCGCAATTCCTGAACTTGTTGCCGGGCACCGGCTCGCTCGACGAGCGGATGAGCCAGGCGCGCGAGCAGCTGGCGCAGATCGACGGCGAGCTTGCGGCGGCGAACACCAGCCTGTCCGCCGTGAACAACCAGCTTGCCGCCACGGCGGCGACGGTCGCCGGCGACGCGGGAAGCGTCGCGGCCGGCCCGGCGCGTGCACGCGTCGCGGCGATCGAGGGCCAGCTGGCGGAAGGCCGCGGGCGCGGCTGGACGGACCAGCATCCGGACATGATCGCGCTCAACCGCCAGCTTGCCGCCGCACGCGCCGCGGCCCGCAACGAGCCGGTGACGCGCAGCGGCGGATCGGCGGCCCAGACGAACCCGCTTTATTTCCAGCTCCAGTCGATGCGCACCGAACGCGCCGCGCGCGTGGCCGAACTGACGCAGCGCAAGGGGCAGCTGGAGGCACAGCTCGCCGGCATCCAGGCCCGCATGGCCCGCGATCCGGCCGCCGCTGCCCAGCAGGCCCAGCTCGATCAGGACATCGCGGCCATGAAGACGCAGTACGACCAGCTGCTCGCCGACCGCGAGCAGGTCCGCCTGCGCCGCCAGGTCCAGAACGAGACGGATGCGGTCAAGTTCAGCCTGATCGACCCGCCCAGCCAGTCGAGCGTGCCTGCCTCTCCCAACCGCCCGCTGCTGCTCTTCGGCGTGCTGATCGTGGGGCTGGGCGGCGGCGTCGCCAGCGCCTTTGCGCTCGGCAAGCTGCGGTCCGGCTTCTCCACCGCCGCGCGGCTGGAGCGGGCAAGCGGCCTGCCGGTGATCGGCTCGATCGGCGAGATGCTGACGCAGACGCAGCAGCAGCTGCGGCAGCGGCGCCTGAAGCTGTTCACCGGAGCCACCGCGGCGCTGGGCGTGGCCTTTGTCGCGCTGATCGCCGTCGAGTTCCTGATGCGGGAGCTCGCGGCGGCATGAGGGGAGATCCGATCAACGGCGCTCCGCCGCCCCCGCGCCGTCGCGGCTCGCTGCTCGAGCGCGCCGTCGAGCGCTATGGCTTCCAGCCGGGCGCCGGCCTGCGCCCGATGGGCCCGGCACCTGCGCCCGCGGCGACCCCTGCCGAACCCGCTGCCCCCTCGGTTCCCGCTCGCGCACCCGAGCCGATCGACCGGGTGCGGCTGGCGGAGCGCGGCATGCTCGTCCCCGGCGGCCCCGTCACGGCGTTGGCCGAGGAATTCCGCCTGGTGAAGCGCCAGCTGCTGCTCGCCGCGCGCGAGGGCGACGCCGCCCGCTCGCGCAGCGTGCTCGTCTGCTCGGCCCAGCCCGACGAGGGCAAGACCTTCTGCTCGGTCAACCTCGCGCTGTCGCTCGCGGCCGAGCGCGACCTGGAAGTGCTGCTGGTCGACGCCGATTTCGCCAAGCCCGACGTGCCGGACACGCTCGGCATTCCCAGCGGGCCGGGACTGCTCGACGCGCTCGCCGACCCGACAATCGACGTCGAGGGCTGCATCATCCCGACGGACGTGCCGAGCCTGTCGGTGCTGCCGGCCGGCGCCCGCAGCGACAATGATACGGAGCTGCTGGCGAGCGACCGGGCTCATGCCCTGCTCCAGCGGCTGGAGCGGGCGAACCCGCGCCGCTTGATGGTGTTCGATTCGGCGCCGGTCCTCGCGGCGTCCACTGCGACAGCGCTTGCGGAGCATGTCGGCCAGGTGCTGGTCGTGGTGCGCGCGGATCGCACCAGCGAGAGCGATCTGCGCGAGGCGGTGGCGCTGCTCGATGGCTGCGACACGGTGCAACTGCTGTTGAACGCCGTCTCTCTCCAGCCGCGCGGCCGCCGCTTCGGCAGCTATTACGAAGCGGAGGAAGAGGCGTGAACCGAGCCGCATGGCTGGCCGGTGCGGGCCTGTTGGTGCTGACAACAACGGATCCGGCCCAGGCGCAGGGGCGCCGGGTCGAGGTGTCGCCCTATATCGAGGTCGGCCAGGTGCTGTCGGCGGACCTCACCAATGACGATGTGCTCACCTACACCCAGCTGACCGCCGGCGTGGACGCGGTGGTGCAGAGCCGGCGGGTACAGGTGCAGCTGTCCTATCAGTACCAGCGCACCATCGGATGGGGAGACGACGCCCGCGACAGCGACGTCCATTCCGGCCTCGCCCGAGCGAACGCGCAGCTCACCCGCACCATCTCGCTCGAGGCGGGGGCACTCGCGACCCGCACCCGCGCCGGCATCGGCGGCGGCTCGCCCGCCTATCTCGCCGGCTATGACGGCAGCAGCACGCAGGTCTACTCGCTCTACGGCGGGCCGACGCTCTCGACGCGAGCCGGCCCGGTCGCAGTCAACGCCGCCTATCGCCTCGGCTACACCAAGGTGGAGGCGCCCGACCTGTTCCGTGACGAGACCGGTCGCGAACTGGACTTCTACGACGATTCCACCAGCCATCAGCTGACTGGCAGCCTTTCGACCCGGCCGGGCACTTTGCTGCCGGTCGGCCTCACGCTTGCGGGCGGGCTGGTGCGGGAGGACACGAGCCAGCTCGACCAGTTCTACGAGGGCAAGTTCCTGCGCCTCGATGCGCTGATGCCGGTGAGCCGCGAACTGGCGGTGGTCGGCGGCATCGGATGGGAAAAGATCGAGGTCGGCCAGCGCGATCCGCTGCTCGACGCACAGGGCTTCCCCGTCGTCGACGGGAACGGCCGCTATGTGACCGATCCCGATTCTCCGATCCGCCTGGCCTATGATGTCGATGGCGTGATCTGGGACGCGGGCGTCGTCTGGCACCCGAGCCCGCGCTTCCAGCTCGAGGCGCGGATCGGCCAGCGCTACGGCAGCATGATCTACACGGGATCGCTGACGTGGCAGACGGCACCCAATGCCGGTCTCCAGGTCCGGGTTTACGACACGGTCACCACCTTCGGTCAGCAGCTGACCAGCGGCCTCGCATCGCTGCCGACCAGCTTCTACAACGGCGGCGCCGATCCGTTCGGCAACCGCTACAGCGGCTGCGTGTTCAGCGGCGGCACCACGCCCGGCGGCGTCCCGCAGCCCGGCACCTGCCTGACCCCGGTGTTCCAGTCGATCTCCACCGCCGTCTATCGCGCGCGCGGGGTCGACGCCGTCTATGCGGTCAGCCGCGGCAACACGCGGCTGGGGGTAGGGGCGGGCTACAGCAACCGCCACTATTTCCTGCCGGAGGTGCCGGGTGCCGACATCTACCGCAGCAATGACGAGAGCTATTACGCGCAGGCGTTCGCGCAGCGGGCGCTGGATTCGCGTTCGGGGGTCACCGCCGACCTCTATGCCAACTACTTCACCAGCGGGATCGACGGGGCGCTCGACAGCTGGGGCGGCGGCGCCCAGGGCGCCTATTATCGCAACTTCGGCCGGGCCTATGGGACCTTTTCGGCCGGGCTGTACACTTTTGATGTCGAACGGAGCGAAAGCGCCTGGATCGCCCAGGCACTGCTCGCTTTCGGCTACCGCTTCTGAGGAGGCCGGGACGATGTACGACGACTTCTATGGCCTTTCGGGCAAGCCATTCCAGCTCACGCCGGACCCGGCCTTCTGGTTCGACACGGGCACGCATCGCAAGGCGATGGCGTATCTCACCTATGGCCTGAGCGAGGGTGAGGGCTTCATCGTCATCACGGGCGAACCGGGCGCGGGCAAGACCACGCTCTTGGGCCACGTCCTTTCCACCATCGATCCCGCGCGCCTGAACGTCATCCGGCTGGTGACGACCCAGCTGGAGCCGGAGGACCTGTTGCAGGTCATCGCATCGGGCCTGGGCACCGATCCGGCGGGTCTTTCCAAAGCGCAGCTGCTGTCCGCGATCGAGCGCGGCCTCCATGCGGTCGCGCGCGCCGGCCGCCGGACCCTGCTGGTGGTGGACGAGGCGCAGTCGCTGCCGCTCTCCGCGATCGAAGAGCTGCGGATGCTGTCGAACTTCCAGGCCGGCGGCCACGCGCTGCTCCAGATCTTCCTGCTCGGGCAGCCCGAGTTCCGCGAGCGCCTGCAGGGCTCCGGCCGCGTCGAGCAGCTGCGCCAGCGCGTGATCGCGATGCACCATCTCGATCCGATGGAGGCGCATGAGGTCGAGCCCTACATCGTTCACCGCCTGTCGCTGGTCGGCTGGAACGGCCGGCCGGACTTCACGCCCGAGGCGATCGAGGCGCTGCATCGCTGGTCGGGCGGCGTGCCGCGCCGGCTGAACCTGTTGATGAGCCGCGTGCTCCTGATGGGCGGCGTCGAGGAGATCGAGCGCTTCGACGCGGCCGAGATCGACGCCGTCGGCGCGGAACTGGCCGACGATGTGGGCCATTCGGAAGAGGCGGAGGAGCATGTGCCCGCCGCTGCGCCACCGCCCGACGCCGCCCGCCCGGCGCGCGGCGTGCTCCACGCCGTGCCGTCGCCGGGAAGCGCGCAGACCGCAGAGCTTGCGGCCCTCAACGATCGCATCGCCAAGCTGGAGGCGCGCCTCGCCGATCAGGACGAGACCCTGCGCCGCGTGCTGATGCTGCTGGTCGATTGGGTGGAGGGCGAGGAGCGCCGGCCCAACATCGACCGGCTGCGCGGCAACGCCGCCTGAGCCGCCGCCCATGCGCAACGCCATGTCGGTCGATGTCGAGGACTGGTTCCAGGTCGGCGCCTTTGAAACGGTGATCGCCCGCGAAGACTGGCCGCGCCTGGAAAGCCGGGTCGAGGCGAACACCGATCGGGTGCTGGCGCTGTTTGCAGAGACGAACACGACCGCGACCTTCTTCACGCTCGGCTGGGTGGCGGAGCGTGCCCCCGGCTTGATCCGCCGCATCGCCGAGGCGGGGCATGAGGTCGCCAGCCACGGCTGGGATCACCAACGCGTCTTCACCTTCACCCCCGACCAGTTCCGCGCCGATGTCGCGCGCGCGCGCACCGCGCTGGAGGATGCGGGCGGCGTCGCCGTCACCGGCTATCGCGCCCCCAGCTTCTCGATCGACGCGCGCACCCCCTGGGCGCACGCGGTGCTGGCGGAGACGGGGCATCGCTATTCGTCGAGCGTCGCCCCGGTCCGCCACGACCATTATGGCTGGCCGGACGCACCGCCGCATCCCTTTCGCCCGCTTGCCGGCAGCGACCTGATCGAATGGCCGATCACGACCGCGCGCGTGCTCGGGCGGCAGGTGCCGGCGGGCGGCGGCTTCTTCCGGCTGCTGCCGGGCGCCATCACCGAACGCGCGGTGGCGCAGGCAAATGCCGGGGAGGGACGCCCCGCCATGTTCTATTTCCACCCGTGGGAGATCGATGCCGGCCAGCCGCGGGTGGCCGGTGCGCCGATGCGCTCGCGCGTGCGCCATTACGCCCGCCTGGGCGCGATGGAGGGCAAGCTGCGCCGGCTGCTGCGCCGGCACCGCTGGGGGCGTGCCGACGCGATCGTGGCCGCGGAGGCGCAGCGCGCGTGACGCAACTCGTCGCGGGAGTGACCGTCCGCACCGCCCGGCTGGACGATGCGGCCGAGCGCGCGCGCATCGCCGGCTTCGTCGCCGAGCAGCCGGGGGGCACGCCCTTTCACCTGCCGGCCTGGGGCATGGCGACGGCGCGGGCGACCGGCCAGCGCTTCGCGATGCTGGTGGCGGAGCGCGGCGACACGCTGGCGGCGATCCTGCCGCTCACCACCGTGCGATCGCGCCTGTTCGGCACCGCGCTGGTCTCGACCGGCTTCGGCGTCGCGGGCGGTCCGCTCGGTGAGGATGCAGCGGCGCAGGCCGTCCTGATCGGGCAGGCGCTGGCGATCGCGGACGCGCAGGGCGCCCCGACCATCGAGTTGCGCGGCGGCCCGGCGCCGCGCGGAGCCGGCTGGACGCTGGACGAGGGCCGCTATCTCGGCTTCGTCCGTCCGATCGCCGCGGACGATGCGGCCGAACTCGCCGCCATCCCGCGCAAGCAGCGCGCCGAGGTGCGTAAGGCGCTCGCCACCGGCTTCGAGGTCGCAACCGGGCGAAGTCGCCGAGACCTGGCCGAGCATTTCGCCGTCTACGGCGAGTCCGTCCGCAACCTGGGCACGCCGGTCTTCCCGCCGGGGCTGTTCCGCGAAGTCCTCGATGCCTTCGGGCCGGAGGGCGCCGATATCCTGACCGTGCGCCATGAGGGGAGCCCGGTCGCGAGCGTGCTCAGCCTCTATTGGCGCGGCACCGTCTATCCCTATTGGGGCGGCGGGACGCGCGCTGCCCGCGCGCTGCGCGCCAACGACGCCATGTATTTCGCCCTGATGCGGCACGCCCGCGATCGCGGTTGCACTGCCTTCGACTTCGGCCGGTCCAAGGCCGGCACCGGGCCGGCTGCGTTCAAGAAGAACTGGGGCTTCACGCCCCAACCGCTCGCGTATGCGACCTGGACCCGCGACGGCGCCGCGCCCCGCGACGCCAGTCCGCTCAACCCGAAATATCGGCTGATGATCGCCGCCTGGCAGCGGCTGCCGCTCGCGGTCGCCAACCGGGTCGGCCCCTGGATCGCGCGCGGGCTCGGCTGATGGGATCGATCCTGTTCCTGGCGCACCGGGTGCCGTTTCCGCCCGATCGCGGCGACAAGATCCGCGGCTGGCACGTGCTCCGGCATCTCGCGCGCAGCCACCGGGTCCATCTCTGCGCCTTTGCCGACGACCGCCGCGATCTCGAGCCGCGTCCCGAACTCGTGGAGGCGACCGCCAGCCGCGCGATCCTGTGGCGCGGCAAGGGGCGGGCGCGCGCCGTTGCCGAGGCGCTGGCGACCCGCCGCCCATTCTCGCTCACCGCCTTCGACGCTTCCGCAATGCGAGCGGCGGTAGAAGAGGTACTGGCACGCGAGCCGATCGAGGCGATCTACGTCTTCTCGGGCCAGATGGCGCAATATTTGCCCGCAGATACGAACGCGCGGGTGGTGATGGATTTTGTCGACATGGATTCCGCCAAGTTCGCCCAATATGCCGGTGAGGCGGCGGGGCCGATGCACTGGCTGCTCGCACGCGAGGCTCGGCTGCTCCAGGCGTTCGAGGCCAAGGTCGCCGCACGCGCCGACGCCAGCCTGTTCGTCAGCGAGGCCGAAGCCGCGCTGTTCCGCAAGGCGACGGGTGCGCCGCGCGTGCGGGCGATTGGCAACGGCATCGACACGGCCTTCTACGATCCGGCTGTGGTTCAGCCCGTTTCCGAAACCGCGCCCCTGATCGTCTTCACCGGCCAGATGGACTATCGCCCCAACGTGGATGCAGTCACCTGGTTCGCAGAAGCCGTGCTGCCCAAAGTCCGGGAACGCCATCCAAGCGCACGCTTCGCGATCGTCGGGCGCGCGCCGACGCCGGCGGTCCGCGCCCTGGCCGAGCAGCCCGACGTGCTGGTGACCGGCGAGGTGCCGGACGTGCGCGGTTGGCTGGCTGCGGCAAGCGTGGTGGTCGCGCCGCTCCGCATCGCCCGCGGTGTCCAGAACAAGGTGCTCGAAGCAATGGCCATGGCGCGTCCGGTGGTCGCCTCACCGGAAGCTGCGGAGGGGATCGACCACGTCGGCTGCCTTTCCGTGGCGCGTGCGCCGGCAGACTTCGCGAACGCCGTCTCGGCATTGCTCGCCGACCCCGCCCAGGCGTCCAACATCGGTGCCCGGGCACGCACGCAGGTGCAGCGCCGCTATGGTTGGGACGCGCAGCTGGCACCGCTCGATGCGCTGCTGGAGCGGCAGGCGGCATGAGCGGGACGATCGCCTCGCCGCCGCTCGCCGCCGGCCTCGGCTCGCGCTGGCTCACCTCGCTGGCCTGCCTCGCCGGCACCTGGGCCGCGTTGCTGCTGATCTTCCGCCGCGACGTCGCGCACATGCTGGGCATCTGGTGGAACTCCACCACCTACGGCCATTGCCTGTTCGTGCCGCCGATTCTCGCATGGCTCGTGTGGCAGCGGCGGCGGGAACTGGCGCAGCTGCATCCCCAGGCGTGGGGACCCGGGTTGCTGGCGGTGGCGGTCGGCGCCTTCGTCTGGCTCGTCGGCGATGCGGCGGCCGTCGCGCTGTTCCGCCACGCCGGGCTGGTGACGATGCTCGCCGGTGCGGTGGTGGCACTGCTCGGCCCCAATGTCGCGCGCGGGCTCGCCTTTCCGCTCGGCTACATGGCGTTCCTGGTGCCGTTCGGCGACTTCCTGGAAATGCCGCTCCAGGCGCTGACCGTCCGCCAGACCATGGGGCTGCTCCACCTGCTCAACGTGCCCGCCGTCGTGGATGGCGTGCTGATCACCATCCCGAACGGCTATTTCGAAGTGGCGGAGGCCTGTTCGGGCACGAAGTTCGTGATCGCGATGGCCGCCTATGGCGTGCTGGTCGCCAACGTCTGCTATGTCCGCTGGCAGCGGCGGGCGGCGTTCCTGGCGATGGCGCTGGTCGTGCCAGTGCTGGCGAACGGCGTGCGTGCGGCCGGCACCATTTATGCCGCGCACCTGACATCGGTGGAGGCGGCCACCGGCTTCGACCACATCGTCTACGGCTGGGTGTTCTTCGCGCTGGTGATGGCGGCGGTGATGGCAATCGGCTGGCGCTGGTTCGATCGCGATCCCGACGAACCCTGGTTCGATCCCGCAACGCTGCAGGCGCCGGTCACCCGGACGCTGCGCCTGCCGCTCGCAACCGGGCTGGTGCTCGCGATCGCGCTGCTGTTCGCCGGCTGGGGCTGGGCCAGCGAGGGCAGGACGGCGCCGTTGCCCGCACGCTCGGTCTTGCCGGCGGTGCCCGGCTGGCGCCAGGTGGCAGCCGCCGACGGACCGGCTTGGGCGCCCAATTATCCGGGAGCCGATCGCCTGCTGCTCGGCCGCTATGTCGACGCACGGGGACGCAGGGTGGACCTGGCGGTGGCGGTCTATGCGGGCCAGCGAGAGGGCAAGGAACTGGTCGGCTTCGGCCAGGGCGCCATCCGCGAGAACGATCGCTGGGTGCGGGTCGAGGACCTGCCGCCGCTCGCCGGCAGCAGCGGCGTGCGCATGACCGCGCCGGGCCCGGTCGAGCGCCAGACCTTCACCTGGTACCGGCTGGGCGACGTCACCACCGGCAGCCCCCGCCGCGTCAAGCTGGAGACGCTCAAGGGGAAGCTGCTCGGCGGCTCGCCGCTTGCCGTCGCCGTGCTGGTGTCGGCGCATGGCGGCGGCCCGGCGGCACGCGCGGCGGCCGAAGACTTCGTTGCCGCAGCAGGGCCGATCGACCGGCTGGCCGCCTCCGTCGCGGGGAGTGCGCGCTGATGTGCGGGATCGCCGGCCTCTATTATCCCGCGCTTCCCAAGCCGATCGAGCCCGCGCGGATCACGGCCATGACCAACGCGCTCGCGCATCGCGGGCCGGACGGGTCGGGCATCTGGACGGCACCGGGCGTAGGGCTTGGCCACCGGCGCCTTTCCATCATCGACGTGGCGGGCAGCCCGCAGCCGATGGCGACGCCCGGCAAAAGCCACGTCGTCGTCTTCAATGGCGAGATCTACAACTACCGCGAGGTGCGCGCCGAACTCATGGATCTTGGCGCCCACTTCACCACCGATGGCGATACCGAGGTCCTGCTCCACGGCTGGCGCGCCTGGGGGCCGGGGCTGTTGTCGCGGCTGAACGGCATGTTCGCCTTCGCGCTCTACGATGCGGAGGCGCGCAGCCTGTTCCTGGCCCGCGACCGGCTGGGTGTGAAGCCGCTCCACTATGTAGAGCTGTCGGACGGCGCGGTCGCCTTCGCGTCCGAACTCAAGGGGCTGCTCGCCCATCCGCTGGTCCGTCGCGCGCCCGATCTGGGCGCGATCGAGGATTACATGGCGCTCGGCTATGTTCCCGACGACGCGAGCATCGTCGCGGGCGTGCGCAAGCTGCCCGCCGGCCATTTCCTGCTGCTGGAGCGCGGCCGGCCGGTGCCGGAGCCGGTGCGCTGGTGGGACGTGGATTTCTCGCAGCGCGCCAAGGGCTCGACCCGCGACCTGACGGCGGAGCTGGTGCACCACCTGCGCGAGGCCGTGCGCTCCCGCATGGTCGCCGACGTGCCGCTCGGCGCCTTCCTCTCCGGCGGCGTCGACAGTCCGGCAGTGGTGGCGCTGATGGCGGAGGCCAGCCGCCAGCCGGTCAAGACCTGCACCATCGGCTTCGAGGAGGCCGATCACGACGAGCGGGCCCATGCCGATCTGGTCGCGCGCCGCTTCGCCACCGAGCACCGCACCCGCGCCGTCGCCTCGGACGACTTCGGCCTGATCGACACGCTGGTCGATGCGTTCGACGAGCCCTTCGCCGACGCTTCGGCGCTCGCCACCTACCAGGTCTGCGCACTGGCGCGGGAGACGGTCGCGGTGGCGCTGTCCGGCGACGGCGCGGACGAGGCGTTCGCCGGCTACCGCCGCTATCGCTTCCACGCGGCTGAGGAGCGGGTGCGCGGGATGCTTCCGGCGCAGTGGCGTTCGCGCCTCTTCGGTGGCCTCGGCGCGGCCTACCCCAAGGCCGATTGGGCGCCCCGGCCGCTGCGCGCCAAGACGACGCTGCTGGCGCTCGCCGACGATGGTGCGAGCGCCTACGCGCGGGCGGTCGGGGTCACCACACCGTCAACGCGGGACCGGCTCTACACGGGGGCGACCCGCAACGCGCTCGGCGGCTATCGCGGCGAGCAGCGCTATGTCGCGACGATGCGCGGAGCCCCGGCGCGCGACGCGCTGGACGCCGCCCAATATGCCGACATCCAGCACTGGCTGCCGGGCGACATCCTCACCAAGGTCGATCGCACCAGCATGGCGGTAAGCCTGGAGGCGCGCGAGCCGCTGCTCGATCATCGGCTGGTGGCGTTCGCGGCCACGCTGCCGCCGGCGCTTCGGCTGCGCGGCGGGCAGGGCAAGTGGCTGATGAAGAAGGCGCTCGAACCCTGGTTGCCGAAGGAGATCCTCTATCGGCCCAAGATGGGGTTCGTGACCCCGGTCAGCGCCTGGTTCCGCGACGCGCTCGCGGCCGAGGCGGCGACGCTTGCGCGCTCACCGGTGCTGGCGAACTGGTTCGAGCCGGCCGCGGTCGAGCGGCTCGCCGCCGATCATCGCGCCGGCCGGGCGGAGCATGGCCGCACCCTGTGGCAGCTCGTCATGCTCGACCGATCGATGCGCCGCCTGTTCGGCTGAGGGGCAGGGCGGCCGCAGCCGCCCCACCGCTTACTTCGCGCGGCGCTTACGGGCGAAGGCGAGTGCTGCCGCGCCGCCGCCCAGCAGCAGCATGGTGGCCGGCTCCGGCACCGGTGCCGGCGTGCCGCCCGACGAGCCAGTGCCGCCGGTGGAGCTGTGGCCACCGGTCGAGCCGGTGTTGCCGCCGCTGGAACCCGTGTGGCCGCCGCTGGAACCACCCCACCACCACCAACCGGTGGCCGATGCCGGGGTGCTTGCGGTAGCGATCAGCGCCACGCAGATCATGGTCGAACGCTTCATCTCGATTCCCTTGTCGTTTCCGGCGGAATACCAGCGACGGAGAAATCGAGTAAACGAACGGTTTACGCTGCGGACGGTGCGGCTGTGCCAGCGTGGGACCCAGACCCACGCACACTTCAGCTGAGGTGTGGCTGCATCCAAAGGTCGAACAATCGGAGCCAGCCGCGCCCGGGCGCTGTTTCCGGCAAGTGCTTCGCGCCGAAGCCGTGCCCGCCCTTTTCAAAGAAATGCACCTCCACCGGCACCTTGGCGGCGCGGGCGGCGGCGAGCACGTCCAGGCTCTGCTCCAGCGGCACCAGCGGGTCGTCGATGGCGTGGACCAGGAACAGGGGCGGGGTCGCGCCCGTGATGCGCGGCGGCGTGTCGTAGCGGCGGCGGGTCGCCTCGTCGGGGTTCGGCCCGAGCAGGTTGCTCGCCGAGCCGCTGTGAGTCCCCGGCCTGGAGAGGCTGGTCACGGGATAGACGAGGCCGGAGTAGGCCGGGCGAGCGGACTGGCGGTCGGCCGCATCCACCGGCGTGTAGATCCGGTCGTCATGGCCCACGGTCAGCGATGCGGCCAGGTGCCCGCCCGCCGAAAAGCCGAGCACGCCGAGCTTGGCGGGGTCGATGCCATAGCGCCCGGCATTGGCGCGGATCAGCCGCATCGCGCGCTGCGCGTCCTGCAGCGGCACGTCCGCGCGGTTCGCCCAGCCGTCCCCCGGCAGGCGATAGCTCAGCACGAACACGGTGATCCCCAGCGGGTTGAGCACGCTGGCGACGTCGATCCCTTCGTTCTCCAGTGAGACGAAGCCATAGCCGCCGCCCGGGATCGACAGCACCGCCCGGCCATCCGGGCGCTCGGGACGGTACACCGCGACGATCGAATCGGCGGTGCCCCGCATCCACAGTTCCGGTTGCGCCGGGTTGCCGCTCATCTCGGGCCTGGGGGTGGGGAGCTTGGCCGGCGCCCCGGGTGCCTTCCCCGGCCACAGCCGGAAATGCTCCGCCGGCGGCCACGGCGTCATGCCCGTGCGGGTCTGTGCCTGCGCGCCCTGGCTGGCGGCGGCGGCGACCGGCAGCGCGAGTGCGGTGCCGAGCAGCGTGCGGCGGTCGATCGTCATGGTGCCTCTCCCTGTCTTTGGAACGACAGGTACCGCGACGAGGCCCAAAGAAAAACCCGCCCGAGACATGCCCGGGCGGGTTCGTTCCTTCCAGTCGGACAGGCTTACTTGCCGCCGAACAGCTTGGCCCAGCCGCGCTTCGCACGGTTCTTCCAGTGGCCACGGTGATAGGCGTCGGACGCCAGCAGCGGCATGACCGAGCCCGCTTCCGCGAACACCATCTGTTCGATGCCGGTGTTGACCTTGCCCCAGCTCGCCGCCTCCTGGAGGGTCGAGGACGAGCAGGCGCCGTCGCGCACGTCGGCGACGGTGATCTGCACCGCGTACTTGTGCACTTCGACGTCGTCATGGCCCAGGATCTCGGCGCAGACGACCGTGTCCTGGATGAAGTTCTTCGGCACGCCGCCGCCGATCATCAGCAGGCCGGTGGTGCCGGCTGCGATCTTGATGTCGGTCAGCTCGCGGAAGTCCGCGATCGAGTCGATGGTGAGGTAGGGCTTGCCCGCCTTCATCGCGTCGACCTGGTGCTTCACGAGACCGAAGCCCGCCGAGCTATCGGTGAACGCCGGGCAGAAGATCGGCACGTCATGCTCGTAGGCGAGCTTGACGAGGCTGTTCTCCTTCTTGCCGTGCTCGACGAGATACTTGCCCATCTCGCGGATGAACGCGCGCGAGCTGTAGGCGCGGGGCTCCAGCGTCTCGGCGATCTCGAAGATCGTGTGGTCGACGTTCTGGAGGTCTTCCTCGTCGATGTAGGTGTCGTAGATGCGGTCGATGTAGAGCGAGCGCAGCGTGTCGTCGTCGGGGATCTCCAGCGCCTGATAGTGCTTGTGGCCGAGGCCCTCGAAGAAATCCATGTCGACGATGGTGGCGCCGGTGGCGACGATGCCGTCCACCATGTTGTTGCGCACCAGCTCGGCATAGAGGTCCATGCAGCCGGCGGCCGAGGTCGAGCCCGCGATCACCAGGAAGATCGAGCAGTTCGGGTCTTCCAGCATCTGGTTGTAGATGCCGGTCGCGCGCGCCAGGTCGCGGCTGGTGAAGCTCATCTTCTGCATCGAATCGATGATCGGACGCGCGTCGAAGCTCTTGATGTCGATGTGCTCGACGACGGACGAGAGCAGCTCAGCCTTGCGCTTGTCGTTGATCTTGGTGTCGGTCATGATGTTCCCAATAGTCAGGACCGGCGTCGTTCAAGGGGACGCACGAAACCCGTCAAGGGCGGCGGAGGCCGTCAGCGCCCGCCGCCCATATAGGTAGGCCTTGCGGCCGTTAAAGCTTGATGACGTTCGAGCGCTTCGCGCGTTCGGCCGCTTCCAGCGCGACGTAGAGCGAGGCCATCGGCTCGTCGGTGACGATCACCGTCTCTTCCGAACCGAAGCCGTTGAACGCCGTCCGCATCGCACAGCCATAGGCGCCGAGCATGCCGATCTCGACATAGTCGCCCGCCCGGATGTCCGCCGGCAGCTCGAACGGACCCGCCATGTGATCCATGTCGTCGCAGGTCGGCCCGTAGAAGCTGAAGCCCACGTCCTTGGCGTCCGACTCCGGCTCGCGCAGCAGCTGCACCGGAAAGCGCCAGCCGATGTGCGCCGCATCGAACAACGCGCCATAGGCACCGTCGTTGATGTAGAGCTCGGCCCCGCGGCGCTTCTCCACGCGCACCACCAGCGAGCTGTACTCGGCGCACAGCGCGCGGCCCGGCTCGGCCCACAGCTCGGCCGAATAGGACACCGGCAGGCTTTCGAACGCGCGGTGGATCGTCTCGAAATAGCGCTCCAGCGGCGGCGGCTCCATGCCCGGGTAGGTCGACGGGAAACCGCCGCCCACGTCGATCACGTCCACCGTCACGGCTGCCTCGACGATGGCGGCGCGCACGCGCTCCATCGCATTGGCATAGGCTTCCGGGCTCATCGCCTGGCTGCCGACGTGGAAGCAGATGCCGAGCGCATCGGCCGCCTGGCGTGCCGCGAACAGCAGTTCCTTCGCCTCGTGCGGGGCCGCGCCGAACTTCGACGCGAGGCTCAGCTTCGAGTGATCCGACGACACGCGCAGCCGGACGCACAGCGTCAGGTCCTCGGCGCCGCGGGTCGCACGGACGATCTTCTCCAGCTCCTCGGTCGTGTCGAGCGAGAAGACGCGCACGCCGTGGGTGAAATACGCCTCGGCGATCGCTTCCTCGGCCTTGACCGGGTGCATGAAGCACAGGGTCGCGTCCGGAAGCGTGCGCGAGACGAGCCGCACCTCGGCGATCGAGGCGACGTCGAAATGCGTGATGCCGCTGTCCCACAGGATCTGCAGCAGATCCGGCGACGGGTTCGCCTTCACCGCATACATCGACCGGCCCGGAAACTTCTCGACGAAGAATCGGGCGGCCCGACGCGCGGCGTGCGGACGGACGAGCGTTACCGGCTGGACCGGGGCACGCTGGGCGATGTCGACGCCGCGGACGACGTCAGAGTGGGCGATTGCTAGCCCCAGCGCGCTATGGTGTTCGGCCAATTCAAGGGACCTCCAACGGGGTAGTTCGACACAAGAGCTGCCTTGCGGTTGGAAGTCCCATGGGGCAGCGGATGGCGCACATAGGGTCGGTGAACCGGCGTGTAAAGCGCCTGACTCGCATCACGGCCGCTGCGGAGACGAAATGTGACGGTCGTGCGACAGCCCACACGCGCCGGAGTGCGGGACGCGGCTGCAAAGATTGCCCAAATCCTTCCCCCGACACCGCTTTTCGTGGCCGAAATCCGCGGGCAACGGGTCGCGTTCAAGGCCGAATCGCTCCAGCCGATCGGTGCGTTCAAGGTCCGTGGCGCCTGGCATCGCCTGACCGCGCTCGACGAAGCGGCCCGCGCGCGGGGCGTCGTCGCCTTCTCGTCGGGGAATCACGCGCAGGGCGTGGCCTGGGCGGCGCGGCGGCTGCGGATGCCGGCCACGATCGTCATGCCGGCCGACGCGCCGGAGGTGAAGCGAGAGGCGACGCTGGCACTCGGCGCCGAGGTGGTGCGCTACGACCGCCGCACCGAAAGCCGCGAGCGGATCGCGGGCGAACTCGCCGCCGCGCGCGGCGCGACGCTGGTGCCGAGCTTCGACGATCCCTGGGTGATCGAGGGGCAGGGGAGCGCCGGCATCGAGGCCGCGCAGCAGATGGACGCACAGGCCCTGGGATCCGTGCGCCACGTCGTGACGCCCTGTGGCGGCGGCGGCCTGGCCGCCGGCCTCGCGCTTGCCCTGCCGGACGCCGAGCTGACGGTGGTCGAGCCGGATGGCTGGGACGACATGCGGGCGTCGCTGGAGGCCGGCTGGATCGAACCGGTCGCGCCGGACGCGCCGGACACCGCGTGCGACGCGCTCCAGACGCAGCGGGTGTCGCCGCTCACCTTCGAGGTGATCGCACGCCGGGGCGCGACCGGCGTCGCCGTCAGCGAGGCCGAGATCCGCCACGCCCAGCGCTGGGCCGCGCGCCAGCTCCGCCTGGTGGTGGAGCCCGGCGGCGCGGTTGGGCTTGCGGCGCTGCTCGCCGGCAAGGTGACACCGGCGGACGGCATGCTGGTGCTGCTGTCGGGCGGGAACGTCGACCCGCACGCCTATGCGGCGGTGCTGGCGGAAGGAGACTAGGGCGTGAACCCATCCACGACCGCTTCTAGGTCGAGCACTGAACGACCGATTATGGGTGGGGAGCGGACGCGCCGATGTTCGCCGCGCAATCCTATTCATTGTGTCCGACATGCTGCCTCAAAAGAGACGCGCCGCTCACGAATCCCACAATTGGCACAATGATGAAGATCAGGAAGAGTAACCCGTTAATAAGAACATTAGAGAAAGACATTCTCGTAAGATCGATTGGATGAACGCTCATTTCCCAAACATACATGTTTACTGTGGAAACTGTG
This sequence comes from Sphingomonas sp. MJ1 (PH-R8), assembly GCF_048058635.1. Lineage (NCBI taxonomy): Bacteria > Pseudomonadati > Pseudomonadota > Alphaproteobacteria > Sphingomonadales > Sphingomonadaceae > Sphingomonas > Sphingomonas sp. MJ1 (PH-R8). The sequence continues at coordinate 1,348 of NZ_JBBEFX010000013.1, read as the reverse complement.
AATGTTAGAGTCGTAATTATCCTTATCGGCTGCCAAGACAAGACGCTTGCGAGCAAGACAAAGCTGGAAAAGCCACAGATAAAATTTACGATATTGTCGTAGATTGCTATTTCTCCGCTTAAATATGCTAAGCCGTAGATGATCAGCTGAAGAAGCGCCAGCGACGCGCAGATTACGTAGCTACCGTAAAAAAGCTTGGTCATTACGGCATAAGAGCGAAGCCGAGCGAGGTCCGCAATGGGGCGTTTGCCGCCAGTCCGCTTTTGGGGTCCGGTTTCGCCGCGGCGAACTGCGAGGAGTGGTGCAAAGCGGAGTGGTCGCTCTGCGCAACAGACGAAAGAAGACGGTAGCGGGCTAAACCGCGTTCGGATCGCGGGGGATCGGCAGGCCGTTCACAACTGCGCGTAGTCTGCGGTTTCGGGCTGCATTCTTCCGTGGATCACATCCGAGATCGGCAACGTAGATACGATCAAGGCCGACTCCGATCCAGCGGATCGAGATCATGCCCGCGTCGGTGACGTACGGAGCATCTGCCGGGCAAGTTTCAGATAAGAACCGCTTAGACGTTCCATCCGTCGGGCCAGAAGCGGACTTGAACATTTCGAGACGTTTCAGAAACCGTGCGTAGGCTACAGGACTGAACTCAAAAGATTTTGGCTTTGGCCTTCGGTCGCGATGTTGGCGACAGGCTCGTCACTGCCCTTTGCGTCTAACGTCACGGTCAGGCCAGGAGCCTGAACCTCAACCCTGCTGACCTGCGCTGTCATTCTGTCTGACTCGCAACCGGCGACCAGCATGGCCACAAAGCAGAGGATCACTGACCGCATCCGAGAAGTATGCGGATGTGGCGGAACGTCTGCAACTGGGCGTTAGCGGTTGTTCCCGTCGAAGTCGTCACGACTTGTCGCGGCCTGTTCGTCGATACTCAAACCGCATTTCGGGCAGGGATCTATCACCCATGGGTAGAAGACCGCCCCGCGCTGGTTGATAAACCCGTGGTGACATGGGCGTCGTCGGATGGAGCGGATCAGTAGCACTAACGAGATGCATGAGGTGGCGACCCAGATGAACCGCCAAGGCATCGGCAACGCCGGGGACCAGGCCCCGGTCGCGCATACGATGCTGTAGAACATCATCTTCAACGAAGAACTGGTCGAACGTTGCATCAGGCGCCCACTTTGCTGGGTGCGTCGTCCAATCGGCGTGGTGGCGTCGGCGAGCCAATTTTGCGCCTTAGCGCCGGTACCTCCTTGTGCAACGCGGAACGTCTGTACTGAAGCGAGGCGTCGCAGGGCACAAATATCCGCAAGTGGGCGTTTCCAGACGGTCGACTCGATGAGTCCACGAC
>NZ_JBBEFX010000012.1:0-105137 GCF_048058635.1 Sphingomonas sp. MJ1 (PH-R8) | reverse complement strand
TCCCGAAGGTCCTGTGACAGCACTCGCGGCATCCGAGCCGGCCTCCAATCCGGCAAGAAGCCTGAATCAGAAAACCGCGCCCGTGTGAATCCTCAACGATTCAGAAGGACCGGAAACCGCTCTAGCGGTGACGCTGGATCATTTCGAAAACTCCCGAGAACGGGGTGGTGGTACGCCGACGGATCGCCGGTTGCAATCCGCGCGGGCTCAGGCGGCGGGACGGACCTCGAAGCGGGCGTCGGCGAGGCGGATCAAGCGGCGGCCGGCGGCCTCGGCCACCGCACGCATCTCGCGCTCGGCATTGGGATCGTCGGCGAGCACTTCGAACGGCTCCGGGTGCTCCCCCTGGCGGAGCGCCCTGGCGAGGCGAAGGGCCGGCCAGGGGCAGCGCAGGCCGCGGGCGTCGATCATCCGTCCTTGTTGTCGAACGGGTTCTTGGGCGCGCGCAGGTTCAGTCGCACCGGCACCGCGCCGAAATCGAATTCGCGGCGGATGCCGTTGATGAGGTAACGCTTGTAGCTTTCCGGCAGCATGTCGACGCGCGTGCCGAACAGCACGAAGCTGGGCGGACGCGTGTTGTTCTGCGTGATGTAGCGCATCTTGATGCGCTTGCCGCCGGGCGCGGGCGGCGGATTCGCCTCGATCGCGCGATCGAACCAGCGGTTGAGCTGGCCGGTCGACACGCGGCGGCTCCACGCCTCGCGCGTCTCGAAAGCGACCTTGAGCAGGGTGTCGATGCCCTTGCCGCTGAAGGCCGAGACGGTGAGCAGCGGCACGCCCTTGGCCTGGGCCAGCCCTTCCTCCAGCGCACCCTTGACGCCGTTGAACAGGCTGGAGGCGTTTTCGGCCACGTCCCATTTGTTGAGCGCGATCACCAGCGCACGACCTTCCTGGAGGACGCGATCGGCGATCTTGATGTCCTGCACTTCCAGCCCGCGGGTGGCGTCGAGCAGCAGCACGACGACCTCGGCGAAGTCGACCGCGCGCAGCGCGTCGGCGACGGAGAGCTTCTCGAGCTTCTCCTGCACGCGCGCCCGCTTGCGCATGCCGGCGGTGTCGATCAGGCGGACCGGACGGCCCTCCCATTCCCACTCGATCGCGATCGAATCGCGGGTGATGCCGGCCTCGGGCCCGGTGATGAGCCGGTCCTGGCCGAGCATGCGGTTGATGAGCGTCGACTTGCCCGCGTTCGGGCGGCCGACGATCGCGAGCTTGAGCGGCGCGTCGGGGGATTCGGGATCCTCCTCCGGCTCTTCCTCGTCCTCCCGGTCGACGAACGGGCGCAGCGCGTCGAACAGGTCGACCACGCCCTCGCCGTGCTCGGCCGACAGCGGCACGGGATCGCCGAAGCCGAATGCCATCGCCTCGATCACGCCGGTCTCGCCGGCGCGGCCCTCGGCCTTGTTGGCGAGCACGACGACGGGGCGATCGGCGGCGCGCAGCCAGCGGGCGATTTCCTCGTCCAGCGGGGTCACGCCGACGCGCGCGTCGATCATGAACAGCGCGACGTCCGCGTCCATGACGGCCGCCTCAGTCTGCTGGCGCATGCGGCCGGGCAGGCTCTGCGGGTCCTCGTCCTCGAACCCGGCGGTGTCGATGATCCGGAATTCCAGGCCGAGGAGGTTGGCATCCCCCTCCCGCCGGTCGCGCGTGACGCCAGGCTGGTCATCGACAAGCGCCAGGCGCTTGCCGACGAGCCGGTTGAACAGCGTCGACTTGCCCACATTGGGGCGTCCGATAATGGCGACGGTAGGAAGCGGCATGTCCGTTTTCAGCAGCGATCAGCGCCAGGCGCTGATCGTGCCCGAGTCATCGAGCAGGTAAAGGGTCGAGTTGGCGACGATCGGCGACAGGCCGATCGGGCCGCTGGAAGCCTCCACGGTGGCGCTGACGGTGCCGTCCTCGGGCGAGGCATAGACCAGCTGGCCTTCGGAGTTGGCGAGCACCAGGCGATTGCCGGCGAGCACCGGGCCGACCCACAGGATCGGGCCCTTCTTCTTCTTCTCGTTCTGGTAGCGGGGCAGCTGGTGCATCCAGCGGACCTTGCCGCTGCCACGCGCGACGCAGAGCAGGCGCGCATCGTCGGTGACGACGAACAGCCACTCTCCGGCGACGGCGGGCGTCGAGATGCCGGCGAGGTTCTGCTCCCACAAGCGCTGGCCGCTGGTGACCTCGAGCGCGACCATGCGGCCGCCCTGCCCGACCGCATAGGCGCGGCCGGCGTCGATCACCGGCTCCGCATCGATGTCGGCGAGCGAGGAGACCGAGGTGGTGGCGCTGGTGCGCGAGAGGCTGTCCGCCCAGAGCGAGCGGCCGTTCTCGTAGCGATAGGCGTTGAGCTCCCCTGAGGAGAAGCCGGCAACCACGGTGCCCTGCGCCGAGGCGGGTGCGGCGACGCCGAACACGCCCTGGCTCTCGACGGAGCCGGCCTGGGTCCAGACGACGGTGCCGTCTGCCTGCGCCAGCGCGAACAGCTGGTTATCCTGGCTGACGACATAGACCTGGTCGTTGGCGACCGTGGGCGCACCGCGCAGCGGGCCACCCGGCTTCGCGCGCCACACCTCGGCACCGTCCGCCACGTTGAACGCGACCACGTCGCCGAGGCCGTTGGTGGCGAACAGGCGCCCTTCGCCGACGCTCACGCCGCCGCCGAAGCGGGCCGCCTGGTTGCCGTTATCGGCATCCTTGACCGTGCTGGCGGTCCAGCCGGCAGCGCCGGTCGTCGCGTCGAAGGAATGGACGACGCCCTCCACGTCCATGACGTAGAGGCGGCCGCCGGCGACCACCGGGGCGGCGCCCAGGCGGACGCGGGTGGTGCCGCCGGGAATGCGGGCGGTCCACACGCGGCTGGGCGCAGCGGCAAGCGCGAGATGGCCCATCGCCTTCGACTCGTTGCCGCCCGGCTGGGTCCAGTCGGCATTAGCGACCGGGGGCGGCAGCAGCACCTGCACCGCGGCGAGCGACGGATCGACCGTCACGTCATTCTCCGCGGACAGGATCGGCACGCGCTCGCCCAGGATCGGCGTCTTGCGCTTGCCATCGCCCTTGAAGATGCCGCAGCCGCCCAGCAGCGAAAGCGCTGCCACGGCCGTCATCAGCTTCGCGCTGGTCCTCATCCTGCGTTCTTTTCCTCTGAGGGGGGGGTCGTCGGCGCCTTGGAGGCGGGCGCGTCTACGCCAAGAGCACTCGCCATCTGAACCGCACGTTGCCGGATCGATTCCGGCACGCTCTCGGTCTGGGCCATTTCCCCAAACATCTTGCCGGCCAGGTCACGGCGACCCAGGCGGATATAGGCGACCGCGACCATCTCGCCCGCGCTGCCGAACCAGGGGCTCTGCTTGCTGGCGAGGCCACGGAGCCGATCGACGACGGCCTGGGGCTTCAACGTGTCATATTCGGCCGCGGTCTGGCGCAGGAGCGCCAAGTCGCGGAACTCGCCCGGAAGCGAGGTGTCGTTCGCGACCTCCGCGAACTTGGCGGCGGCGCCCTTCAGGTCCTGCTTGTTGAGCAGGATGTCGGCCTGCACGAACTTCGCCGAGGCGCGGTAGCCGTCGCTGCCCGAGCTCTCGAGCTTGGCAAGCGCGCTCGTGGCGGCATTGACCTTGCTCGCGCCCAGGTCGTCCATCGCCTGCTGGAGCAGCACGCCCTGTTCGGCGGCCTTCTCCTTCTGGTGGTGCTGCCACCAGATCCAGCCGCCGAACGCCGCCAGCACCGCGACGATCGCTACCGCGACCCACAGCCCGTAGCGGCGGCCGAAGCTCGCCACCTGGTCGCGCCGCAGCTCCTCGTCGACCTCGCGCAGGAAGGCCTGGTTATTCTGGGGGGTGAGCGCCAAGTCCTACTCCATGCGTGCGGCGAACGAAGCGCGCTATCTAGCGGCGCGGGAAGGGAAACGAAAGCCGTTCAAACCCTGGGCTGATAGAGGTGTTCGGCACTGGGAAATGCGCGCGACCGCACTTCGCCCGCATAGGCCTCAACCGCGGCCGAAATACGGCCGGCGAGATCTTCGTAGCGCTTCACGAACCGCGCGGTGCGATCGAACAGGCCGAGCATGTCCTCCCCCACCAGGACCTGGCCATCGCACTGCGCCGACGCGCCGATGCCGATGGTGGGACAGGCGATGCGGTCCGTCACTGCGATCGCGATCGGCTCCAGCACGCCCTCGATCACGACCATGAAGGCGCCCGCCTCTGCGATGGCGACGCCGTCCGCGACGATCTTGGCGGCCTCCGCCTCGCTGCGGCCGCGCGCGCCATAGCCGCCGAGGAGATTCACCGCCTGCGGCGTCAGGCCGATGTGACCGATCACGGGGATGCCGCGCTCGGTGAGGAAGCGGACGGTGGGCGCCATCGCCTCCCCGCCCTCCAGCTTCACCGCGGCCGCGCCGGTTTCCTTGAGGAGCCGTGCGGCGCTTTCGAAGGCCTGGGCCGGGCTCGCCTCATAGCTGCCGAAGGGCATGTCGATCGCGACCAGCGCATGGGCACTGCCGCGCACCACCGCCGCACCATGCGCCGCCATCATCTCCAGCGTGACCGGCACGGTCGACGGCAGGCCGTAGATCACCTGGGCCAGGCTGTCGCCGACCAGCAGCACGTCGCAATGCGGATCGAGCAGCTGCGCCATGCGCGCGGTATAGGCGGTGATCATCACCAGCGGCTCCGCATCGGCACCCTTGCGGGCGCGGAGCGCGGGCACGGTCAGCCGCTTGGGAGGAGGCGACGCAGGATCGGCACGACGCGCGCCGCCCTCGATGGAGGAGGTGGTGGACATGGGGGCGGAATAGAGGTTGCGGCGCCAGCGCGCCAGTCACTCGCGCCGATCAGCGCCAGTGCTGCGCATAGGCATCCGGCTTGAAGCCGACCAGCAGCGCATCCCCATCCTCCAGCACCGGACGGCGGATCGACGAGGGATTGGCGAGCATGATCGCGATTGCCCGATCGCGGTCGAGGTCGGCGCGCTGCTCTTCGGGCAGCTTGCGGAAGGTGGTGCCGGAGCGGTTGAGCAGCGCCTCCCAGCCGAGCCGGTCGACCCAACGCTCCAGCGCCTGCCGGTCGACGCCCGCGGTCTTGTAGTCGTGGAAGGTGAAGGCGACGCCCTTCTCCTCCAGCCAGCTGCGCGCCTTCTTCATCGTGTCGCAGGCGCGGATGCCGTACAGGGTGGCGGTCACATCGGGTCCTTGGTGGTTTGGGTTGGCCCCGGGAGTAGCCGCAAGGGTCGGGAAAGGCGACCGCCGAGTGCCTCGGCGGTACCCACCCCCGGCCCCTCCCTTCCAGGGAGGGGAGAAGCAGCCTGCTAGCCGATGACTGCAGCGCCCCCTACCAGCCGTGCCCGGTCAGCTGGCGCGGTAGGCGCGACCGGACTGGATGAGGCGCTGGCGCGCGGTATTGCCCGGGACCGCGATGTGGGTGGCGGGGTCGAACTCCTTGCCGGCACCGGGCGCATCGGCGGGGACCCAGATCTCGACCACCGTATTGGTGTAGCTGCTCGGCAGGTAGCGGACCCAATAGCCGTCCGGATGGTGGCTCCAGCGGCCGGTCGGCACGTCGCGGCTGCCGGCGCCCACGGGCGCCATACCGGCGAGCACCGCGACCCGCTCCAGCTCGCTGTAGCTGGTGCCGGGGGTGGTCAGCATCTGGCGCAGGTCCGCCTCCGCCCGGAGCACGGCGCGCACCTCGGCCGGCAGGTTGTCGGCGATCGGGCCGGACGAGAGCATGTCGAGCACGCCGCGGTTGAGCCCGGCGAGCTGGCGCGGGGTCAGCAGCTGGGCGGCGGCGGCGCGATGCTCGTTGGACATGTCCTCCAGCTTCGCGCGCGACAGGATCGCCCACAGCAGCGCCTGGATGGTGTGCTGATCGATCTCCGGGTGCTGGACCGAGTTGCGGACGATGGTGATCACCGCATCCTTGGCAGCACCGAGCGGCGGGGCATAGAGATAGCCGTCGCCGTTGCCCGGGCCATGGGTGCCGGCGTGCAGGCAGTAGCTCTGGTCGTGGAAGCTGTAATAGCCCGGCTGCAGGACGAAACCGCCGTTGGGCGTGCGCTGCAGTTCGGCGAGGTTGCGCTTGGGCTCCCGGGGCACGAACCCGTCCTGGCTGGGATCGCCCCAGCGCGCGTCGGGAAGGCTGGTGGTGATCGGTTCCTTGCGCAGGCTCGGCATCGAGACGCCAGCGCGCTTGGCGAGATCGCCGAGCATGCCGAACTGCGCATCCGCGGGGACGGCGCCCCAGGCGAGCATCGACACGGAAACCGACGCCAGAACCTTGATCCACACGGTGCGCAAAGTCATTCCCCCCGAAGTTATTGCCCCAGTTGCTGGCGGCCTCAGTAACGAGGGCACTGATAGCTGTGAAGCTGGTTCGAGAACTTGCGCGCAGCCGCGCCAAGCCGCCGGCAACTCAGGCAATCGGGAGGACGGGACGCGAGCGATCCCGAGTCTAGGTCAGCTGATTGATCAGGGCCGTCGCTCCGGCTTCGATCCCGGTTGCCAGGTCGCCCTGCCGGAAGCGAGGCAGCATTTGCTCCTCGATGATGTGGCCGCAAAGCGCATCGGGCAGGGTTTTCTCAAGACCGTAGCCGACCGCGATCCGTACCTTGCGTTCGTTGGGAGCCACGAGGAGGACGACGCCGTCGTCGTGTTCTGCCCGCCCGATCCCCCAGGCGTTGGCCAAAGCGGTCGTGAAGGCGGCAATGTCCAGCCCATCCAGCGAATGGACGGTTACGATGACCATCTGATGACCCGTCGCCTGCTCAAGCGCGTGCAGACGCTTGGAAAGCGCCTCTTCTCGCGTGGCATCGATAATGTCGGCGGTATCGGTGACATACCCTGTCGGGACGACCGCCGGCTGCGACGACGCCGGGGACTGCCTTGAACGGCTATCCTCGATAGAGGAATTCCCCGCCGATCCATCTGAGCAGGCGGCAGCAAGCGCAAGCATCAACAATGTCAGCTGCTTCATGGGAGGTACGCTGGCGTGCTGGCGTTCTGCCGTCAACGTCCGCAACCTGGGGTCGCTGGCTGCCCGCTACTAGGCGTCAGCCCCGCGGCGGAACTGGGGACTGGGCCGGCGGGTTGCATTGTCTTCCCTGACGGAGACTCGACATGGCTCAGAAAGGTGCAGGCGGAAATCCCGGCGCGATCACGAGCAAGGGCGGCGACGGTGCGAGGGGCAGCACTGGTACCGGTCGCGGCGGCGCCACCGGAACCGGCGCGCGCAAGGCGTCGAAGAAGAAGTCGCCCGACGAGACCGGGGACGACAAGGACAGCTCGGCCGAGGAATAGCGGGCGAGGAGGCGCGCCCGACTGGCGCCCTCTCCCCGTCCTACCGAGGCTCGCGCTGTAGCCCCGACTGGCAGGGGCACGGGATAGCGGACGCTTCGATTGCCGGGAGATCGCCGGTTTGCGGGCGACCGAGCGGCTCGCCGGCGGTCATGGCCCCGTGGGGTGGCTGCACGAGGGCGGTACGACCGGGACCACCAGGCACAGGCTCTGCGCCGGCAGCACGTCGCGCCAGTCGGCGATCAGCTGCTTGTACGCCTTTCCCACCGGGCGGATGTTGCGATCCAGGTCGTACAGGCCGACAGGCGTCACCCGGCCGTTCTTTTCGCGAAGCGCGGTGTCCCAGTCCATCTGGTCGGTCAGCGAATACCAGGTGAAGCCCACCGTCGGGATGCCGGTGTTGCGCAGCCTGAGGACGTTGGCCCATTCCTTCCACAGCCAGTTGACGCCCTCGTCGCCGTTCGGCCCCTCGGCGATATTGGTCTCGGTGTGCATCACCGGCAGGCCGTAGCGGCAGTAATATTGGCGGGTGATCTCGCTGTAGCCGAACACCTCGCCCGAGGCCCAGCTGTGGCCGTCCTGGTGCATGCGATGTTCGTTGGTCCAGTAATAGTCCGTGCCGAGGATGCAGTGCTGCTTCAGCCGGTTGCCGTGGAAGCGGTGGTACTCCTCGCGCGTCATGCCGTTATCCAGCAGATATTCGTACATCGCGCTGTCGACCCGGCGGCCGTAGTTGAGATCGAGGCTGAGGAAGCGGCGGGCGTTCATCACCTCGGCCGGGCGGATCGCAGCCGGGCTGTCGGCGTGGAAATACTCCGAGGACTCGCTCTGGATGAACAGCGCGTCGGCGCGATGCTCCAGGATGCGCCGCATCGCGAGGACGTTGGCATAGACGATGTTCTTGAGCGCGGTCACGAAGGCGCGGTCGCTCGCGAGCTGCTCGTTCCACCAGCCGTAGAGCGCGGAGAAGACCGCGCAGACGAACATCTCGTTCACCGGGGTATAGAGCTGCACCCAGGGGTAGCGCTGGGCGAAGGCGGCCGCATACTCGGCAAAGAGCTGCGGGAAATCGGGGTTCTGGAAGTCGCCCACGAAGTCGGGCACGCCGAAGTGGCAGAGATCGACGATGGGCGTGATGTTGCGGCGGCGGAGGTCCCCGAGCGTGAGGTCTGCGAACTCCCAATCATATTTGCCCGGCCCCAGCAGCGTCTTGTGGAGCGGCGGGCCGAAGCGGAGGAAGTGGATGCCGAGATCCTGGACCAGGTCGAAGTCCTCCCGCCAGCGCGCATAGTGGCCGCAGGACTCCATCTGGTCGACGCGCACCCGGCCGTTGTCGATGGTGGGGATGCTGCTCTCGATCCCCGTGCAGAACATGAAGTGCGCCATCCGCCTCTCCCGGCAGCCGGTCGGATCGCATGAGCGCGAGGCGGCCGAGACCAGGGACTGGAACGCCAGCCGCGACGCGAAGGTTTCGAGTCGGGGGCGCGTGCCCGGTCAGGCCGGCTCGGGCGCGAGGACGCGGCCGAGGGTGACGACGTCCTGCGGGACGAGCCCCAACCGATCGTAGAAGGCGAGCGCATCGGCATTGCCGGTGCGGACCATCAGCTGGATCTTGGGACAGCCGCGGGCGCGCAGCCATGCCTCTGCAGCCAGCATCAGCGTGCGGCCGAGCCCGTGGCGACGCCGATCGGGGGCGACCGCGAGATAATAGACCCAGCCGCGGTGGCCGTCATAGCCGACCATGACGCTGCCGATCAGCGCTGCGCCGTCGCGCAGCACCAGCACCGCCGAGTCTGCAGCCGCAAGCGCGCGGGCGAAATCGGCGGCGGGATCGTTCCAGGGCCGCGTCAGCCCAGCCGCCTGCCACAGCGCGACGACGGCGGCGGCATCGCCGGAGCCGGCCTCGACCGGGGTCACGGGCAGCGGATGCGGGTGGTGGTGATGCCGTCGACGGTGACGGCGAGCCGTTCTCCGCGCGAGCGTGCGAGCCGATAGCGCCGCCCCGTGGTGATGCCGTCGACCTCGGCCGAAGTGTCGACGTCCACCGCGCCATCGGCGGCGGTGGTGACCCCGTCGATCCGGGCGCCGGCGATGCGATCCGCCGTCACCTCGAGCGGATGGGCGCAGGCGGCGTCCTCTCCCCAGCGGCCGAGCATCGCGGGCGGAAGGCTGGTCGCGGCGGCGTGCGGCGGCAGTGCCGGGTCGGATCGCGGCGCCTCGTCCGAACAGGCGGCCAACAGCAGCGGCAGCACCGCAGCCGCCAGCCCCATGCCCCCGATCCGGCCGTTCCCTACGTTCATTCTCGCCCCTCCCCTGCAAGGTGCCCGCATAGCCAAGCGCCTCCGCCGCCGCCAGAGCCGCGAGGGATCGGATCGCACCGGCGGCTCGTTCTGCGCCCGCACGGCGCCGCCTTCCACGGCGTCGCCCAACCAGACGAGGTAGCATGAAGGCCCAGCTGAAGCCGCTTTCCGAGCAGGTGATCGTCATCACCGGCGCAAGTTCCGGCCACGGGCTGGAGACGGCCCGCCGGGCGGCGGCGGCAGGCGCGCGGGTGGTGCTGATCGCGCGCGACGGCGATGCGCTGGCGCGGGTGCGCGATCAGATCCAGACCACCGGCGGCACCGCCGCGACCTTCGTCGCCGACGTCGGCCAGGAGGAGGAAGTCGAGCGCGCGGCGGCCTTCGCGATCGATCACTTCGGCGGCTTCGACACCTGGGTGAACAATGCCGGTATCGGGGTCTATGCCGCAGCGCTGGAGACGCCCACCGCCGACCACCGCCAGGTGTTCGAGACCAATTACTGGGGGGTGGTGTACGGATCGCTGGCGGCGCTGCGCCACCTGAAGGAGAAGCCCGGTGGCGGCGCACTGATCAACGTGGGGTCGATCAACTCCGACATGCCGTCCCCGGTCATCTCCTCCTACACGGCGTCGAAGCATGCGGTGAAGGGCTTCACGGATTCGCTGCGGCTGGAGATGATGGCGGAGGGTGCGCCGGTGTCGATCACCCTCATCAAGCCGGGCCCGGTCGGAACCCCCTTCCCCCAGCACGGCCGCAACCTGACCGGCTACAAGGCGCAGCTGCCGCCGCCGCTCTACGCACCGTCGGTGGTGGCGGACGCGATCCTGGACGCAGCGCAGCACCCGCGGCGTTCGCTGACGGTCGGCGGTGTCGGCAAGCTGCAGGTGCTGGGCGCCCAGCTGGTGCCGCTGCTGTTCGACCGGGTGGCGCAGAACATGGGGGCGCTGCTGGCCAACCCCGCCCAGCCGGTGCCGGTGAGCCCGGGCAATCTCTACGCGCCGGACGGCAAGGACGGGGTCACCGAGGGCGAGCAGAAGGGGCGATCGGTCAGCGCCTTTACGGCCACCCGCACGCATCCGGGGATCGCGCTGGGGGCCGTTGCCCTGGCGGGTGCAGCGCTGGGCCTCGCCGTTCGTGCGCGGGGCCGCAAGCCGGAGCCCCTGACCGCCGCTCCGCGGGGATTCGGAGCGGCGGCCACGGCGGGGGTGAAGGGAAGCGCCCTCAGGCGAGCTTGAGGCCTTCCTTGTTCATCGCGGCGGTGATGTGCTTGTTCTGCGTTTCCGACAGCTGATCGCGCAGCTTCGGGAACAGGTCCTGTTCCTCCTCGCGCATGTGGCTTTCGATCAGGACGCGGAACTCCTTGAGCTTGGGAAGCCAGGCGGGATCGTCCTTCGCCATCTCGGTCAGGTCGAAGAAATACTGCTTCACATAGCCATGCTCGTGATTGAGATGGTCCGCCGCCTCCGTCAGGCCCTGGTCGCGCATCATCGCGTACACGACGTTCTCTTCCTGGAACGCATGCTTGCTGATCGCGTGCTTCAACTGCATCAGCAGGAAGGCGCGGCGGGCGGTGTCCTCGTCCTTCGTCTTTTCCAACAGGTCGAAGATCTTGAGCGCCGCGGCATGTTCGGCCGCCAGCGCCTTGTCCCAGCGGCCGGCCATCACCGTCGGCGCCTGCACCGCCGCCTTGCGCAGGAAATTGGCGAGAAGCCCGGCGACCACTCCCGTCGCCGCGCCGATCGCGACCGTGCGGCTGACATTCCCCGAAGATGCTTGCTGTGTCGTGGCCATCTGCTTGCTCCTCACCGTTTGCGCCTCAACGAAAGCCGTGGCGCGGCCGTTCCGCAGCGGGAGGGAATGGCGCGGCTTGGTGCGGAACGCCCGTGCGAACGGATGCGCGTACGTCCCATCTTGATTTAACGATATAACATCACCTAGACGACGCCGGTCAAAAAGGTGGGGAGCAAGACCATGGGTTTTCGAAACATGCGCCGCGGCGCAGCAGCGCTGCTGACGACGTCCGCCCTTGCGGCGGGTGCGCCGGTCCCGGCGTGGGCACAGGAGGCGGTGACCGGAGGTGAAGAGGCGGAAGTCGACGCGCGCGGCCACGTCGGCACGCGCGAGATCGTCGTCACCGGCCGATCGCTGGAGACGGAGGAGAATGCCCTGCCGGTGCAGGTGCTGGCCGGCGACGAACTGGCGCATCGCCGTGAAGGCGGCCTGGGCGAGACGCTCGCCGGCCTGCCGGGCGTGCACCTCGACAATTTCGGCGGGGGCGCTTCGCGTCCCGTGATCCGCGGCCAGACGGTGCCCCGCATCGAGGTGCTGACCGACGGCGCCAACCTGTTCGACGTGGCGTCGGTGTCGCCGGACCACGCGATCACGACCGATCCGCTGCTGCTCGACGCCATCGAGATCCAGCGTGGGCCCGCCGCGACCCGCTATGGCGGCAATGCCACCAACGGCGCGATCAACCTGATCGACAGCAAGGTGCCCAAGGTGGTGCCGGTCGGCGGCCTTGCCGGCGCGACGGAGGTGCGTTTCGGCACCGGCGACCAAGAGAAGACCGTCGTCGGCCGCGTAACGGCCGGGATCGGCCAGTTCGCTCTCCATGCCGAGGGAGCGCGTCGAGCGGCGGACGACTATGACGTGCCGGACAGCTACGGCTCCGACAAGCTGCGCGACTCCTTCGCCGAAAGCACCAGCTATGCGTTCGGCGCCTCCTGGATCACCGCCAAGGGCTATGTCGGCGCCGCCTATTCACGCATCGAGAGCCAATATGGGCTGCCCGGCCACAGCCATCTGAACGGCGTCTGCCATACGCACGGGCTGGACCTGCATTGCGGGGCACATGGCGGCTACGAAGATCCGTTCGGCTCGCCCGACGACCACACCGCCTATATCAAGCTGCGCAGCGACCGGGTCGACGTCCGGGCCGACTATGACGACCTGCTGCCCGGCTTCGCCCACACGCGCGCGCGCCTCTCCTACACCGACTATGCCCATGACGAGATCGACGGCGATCTGCTGTTCAGCCGCTACACCAACGAAGTCTGGGACGGCCGCTTCGAGCTGACGCACAAGCCACTCCTCGGCTTCACGGGTGTGCTGGGGGTGCAATATACTGACGGCCGGTTCGGCGGCATCAACGTCAACGACCGGCACAAGCCGTTCCCGGACGGAGCCTATGGCTTTGACGGAAGTCCCGATTACCTCACCGACAACTTCGGCATCTTCCTGTCGGAGCGGCGGTCGTTCGGCTCCGTCTACGTTGAAGCAGCGGTCCGCAAGGACTGGCGCAAGGTGGACGTGACGGTGCCGCCCTATCGCATCACCCTCGATGCCGAGCTGCAGGACCTCTTCGCCGAATGGTATGGCCCGGATTGGCGCCAGATCCTGGAGCGCGAGGACGTCGACGCGTTCCGTGCTCGCAACCCGGCCGTGAAGCACGATCCCTTCTCCGCCTCGCTTGCCGCCAACTGGAACATCGGGCGCGGATATGGGCTGGCGCTTTCGCTGGGGCATACCGAACGCGCGCCGAGCGTGCGCGAGCTGTACGCACGCGGCAACAACCTGGCGACCAACAGCTACGAACTCGGGCTTGCGGTCGGGAACCCGATCCTGGGCGAGGAGGGGCTGTCCGCCGAAGACATTCTGGAGACCACCGACGCGATCAACCTGACGTTGCGCAAGACGGGCGGTCCGCTCGCGTTCGAGGTCGGCCTGTTCTACCAGGAGGTCGACGACTATGTCTTCGCGCGCCTGATCGAGACCGAGACCGAGACCGGCGTTCCGCACGACTTCCTGATCTACACGGCGGCGGATGCGCGCTTCGCCGGAATCGACGGCCAACTCAGCTACCAGCTGACGCCCCAGTCGCGCGTGACGGTGTTCGGCGACTATGTCGATGCCAAGCTGAAGCGCGAGGACGACAACCTGCCGCGCATCCCACCGGGTCGCCTGGGCGCGCGCTATGACCTTGCCGCCGGGCCGCTTTCGGGTGACGTTGAATATTATCGCACGTTCGAGCAGGACAAGGTCGCCTCCTATGAGACGCCGACGGCGGGGTACGACATGCTCAATGCCACGCTGAGCTATCGCATGGATCTGGGCGGCGCGCGGGCGGTGGAGCTCTACGCACGTGGCAGCAACCTGCTCAACGAACTGGCGTTCGTCCACACCTCGTTCGTGAAGGAGCAGTCGCCGCTGCGTGGCCGCAACGTCGTGATCGGCATGCGCCACACCTTCTGACCGGGTGGCGGAACCCGCGCTTCCGCCCCCGTTTTCCAACCCGCGAAGGGGTTCGGCAGACGTGATATAAAGATTTCTTTATATGACGGTTGACCGGGCTGCGATTTTTCCCGATGCTTGTTGCGTCGAGGTTCTCCGGCCGGGCGTGTGCCTGCGCCGGAGCTAAGACGGGAAGCCGGTGCGCTCCTGATGGGGCAAGGCCGGCGCTGCCCCCGCAACTGTAAGCGGCGAGCGGCGATCCAAGCATGTCACTGAGGCGTCCCGCGTCTTGGGAAGACGGATCGTCCGCGCTGACCCGCGAGCCAGGAGACCTGCCTCTGACGCCATAACGTCCACCGGCGGGGTGCCCGGTCTGGTCGCGTGCGTGTGCGGCCGGGCGATCCCTGGCGCGTGCCTGCCTGCGCTCGGTCCGGCGCTTCGCCCTCTTCGGGGTTGAAGACATGACAGTGACGATCGCGACCTTGGGGTTTCCCCGCATCGGTCCGCGCCGCGAGTTGAAGTTCGCGTTAGAGAAGTTCTGGTCCGGCAGGATCGGCGAAGCCGAGCTGCAGGAGGCCGCATCGGGCCTGCGGACCGCCGCCTGGGCGCGGCAAAAGGCGTTGGGGGCCGACTGGCTGCCGTCCAACGACTTTTCGCTCTATGACCATGTGCTGGATACCAGCGTGATGCTGGGCGCGATCCCGAGCCGCTATGGCGCGGCCGACGGGGTCACCGACCTGGCGACCTATTTCGCGATGGCGCGCGGCACCACCGGCGAGGACGCGGGATGCGGCCATGCGCATGGTTCGGTGACCGCCGGCGAGATGACGAAGTGGTTCGACACCAACTACCACTATATCGTCCCGGAGATCGAACCCGGCCGCAAGCTCGCGCTCGGCCGGTTGAAGGTGGTCGAGGAATATCGCGAGGCTCAGGCGCAGGGCTATGAGACGCGGCCGGTGCTGCTCGGCCCGATCACCTGGCTGAGCCTGGCCAAGGGGCACGGCATCGACCCGTTCGACCTGCTCGACGAGGTGCTCGGGCTCTACCGGGTGATCCTGGGCCATCTCGCCCATGCCGGGGCCGAATGGGTGCAGATCGACGAGCCGATCCTGGCCACCGATCTTTCGGAGCAGCAGCGCGCCGCCTTCACCCGCGCCTATGCCGCGCTCCAGCGGTCCGGCCCGAAGCTGATGCTGACGACCTATTTCGGCGGGCTCGAGGACAATCTGACCCTGGCGACCGCGCTGCCGGTGCAGGGCTTGCACGTCGATCTCGTCCGCGCGCCCGGGCAGCTCGATGCCGTCCTGCGGGCCGCGCCCAAGGACCTGCTGCTCTCGCTGGGCGTGATCGACGGGCGCAACGTCTGGCGTGCCGACCTAGACGCGGTGCTGGAACGGCTCGCCCCGATCGCGGCATCGCGCGACCTGGTGCTGGCGCCGTCCTGCTCGCTGCTGCACGTGCCGGCGGACCTGACGCTCGAGCCCAAGCTCGACGCGGAGGTGAAGCAGTGGCTCGCCTTTGCGGTTCAGAAGGTGGAGGAACTGGCGGTCCTCAAGCGCGCGCTGAACGAAGGGCGCGATAGCGTGGCCGGGCCCCTCGCGGCCGCAGCAGAGGCGGCAGCGAACCGGAAGATCTCGCCCCGCATCCATGACGCGGCGGTGCAGGCGCGGGTGGCGGAGGCGACGCCGGAGATGCGCGAGCGCCGTTCCGGCCATGCCGAGCGCGCGCGTGCCCAGGCGAAACTGCTCGACCTGCCGCCCTTCCCCACGACCACCATCGGCTCCTTCCCGCAAACCGCCGAGGTACGCCATGCGCGTGCCGAGCATAATCGCGGCAACCTCGACGATGCCGGCTACCAGCAGTTCCTGCGCGAGGAGACCGAGCGCGCCATCCGCTGGCAGGAAGCGGTCGGGCTCGACATGCTCGTCCACGGCGAGTTCGAGCGCAACGACATGGTGCAGTATTTCGGCGAGCAGCTGGCCGGCTTCGCCTTCACGGTGAACGGCTGGGTGCAGAGCTATGGCTCGCGCTGCGTGCGGCCGCCGATCCTGTTCGGCGACGTCCGCCGTACCCATCCGATGACGGTGGAGTGGTGGCGCTTTGCGCAGGGGCTGACGGACAAGCCCGTGAAGGGCATGCTCACCGGGCCGGTCACGATCCTCAACTGGAGCTTCGTGCGCGACGACCAGCCGCGCGAGACCTCCTGCCGCCAGATCGCCTTTGCGATCCGCGACGAGGTGCAGGACCTGGAGGCCGCCGGATGCCGGGCGATCCAGATCGACGAGGCGGCGCTGCGCGAGGGCCTGCCGCTCAGGAAGCGGGACTGGCAGCAGTATCTCGACTGGGCGGTGGACTGTTTCCGCCTCTCGGCCGCAGGCGTGGCGGACGGCACCCAGATCCACACGCACATGTGCTATTCGGAGTTCAACGACATCCTGCCCTCGATCGGCGCGATGGAGACCGATGTGATCTCGATCGAGACGGCGCGCTCGCAGATGGAGCTGCTGGAGGCGTTCGCGAAGTATCGCTACCCGAGCGCGATCGGGCCGGGCGTGTACGACATCCATTCCGCGCGCGTGCCGGGCGAGGCCGAGATGGTCGAGCTGATGCGGCTGGCCCAGCAGCATCTGAGGCCCGAGCAGCTCTGGGTGAACCCGGACTGCGGGCTGAAGACGCGCAAATGGGACGAGGTGAAGCCGGCGATCGAGGCGATGGTCGCCGCGGCACGCACGCTGCGCGCCGCCTAGCGCTCAAAAGCGGCTGCGTGCCGGATCGGCGGCACGCAGCCTCCCCGCCTCGGCTCAGCGGAGCGGGAGGCGCGGGGAATAGTCGGCCAGAGTCATGAAGACGCTGTCGATCTTCGTCACCAGCTTGCCGCCGGCTTCGGAGGTCGCGACCACCGCACGCCATTCCGGATCGGTGCCGAACGCCTTCCAGCTCGCCTCCCGCGCCTCCCGGCTCGGGTAGGCGAGCACGTAGACGACGCGGCCCTCCGGCGCTTCTGCGGTGGGCTGCTCGTTCCAATAGGCGACGTTGTGCATGCCGTGCTTGGCGAAGAGCTTGAGCGTATGCTCGCGGAAGCGGGCGTTGAGGGCAGCAAGCTTGCCGGGCGCGGGATGGTAGATGCGCAACTCGTAGACCGCGATCTTCGGATCGAGTGCCGCGGACTGGGCGATCGCCGGACGCATGGCGGCAGGACTGACGATTGCCGCAGCGGTGAGACAGGCAGCGAACAGCAAGCGCATTGGAATCTCCCGGACAGGTACCGGGACCATCATAGGCACCATGCGCGACCGCGCGCCACTCTGGCGGCGCGGTTCCGGCTGCCTGCGGTCGTCCTCTACAATCCCGTTGGCCAGGTCTCGTCCTGCCCCGGCTCGCCGCTTGCCGCCGAAGCCTGCACGGCCGTCGTGGTGTCGAACCACAGGAAGGCATCATATTCCTGCGCCAGCGATGCCTCGGAATAGTGGCTCCAGCGTTCTGTGTCGGGGCGATAGATGACGCCGATGTAGCGCTCGAGCCGCTCGGCCGTGAGCGCCTCGCGCAGTTCGGGGCTTGCCGCCCCCTCGCGCAGATCGAGCAGGAAGCGCGGGGCGCCGCTGTCGTGGAGGATACGCTCGAAGCTGTCGGGGCGGGACGGGTTGACCGTCATGATCTGCATCGGCTCGTCCCAATCATCGGCGGCGGCGACGGTGCCGGTGTGGGTTCCGAAGCCGATCAGGCAGGCGGCGCCGTCGTAGCGCTCCCGCACCAGCTGGCCGAGGTTCAGCTCGCCGCGGCTCTGGCCCATGTCGGTCCGGCGGGCGTCACCGACATGGCTGTTGTGCGCCCAGACCACTGCCTTGGCATCCGGCCCCTTGCGCTGCAGCAGCAGTTCCAGCGTGTCGGCCATATGCTCGTCGCGCAGGTTCCAGCTGGCAGCCGAGCCATAGTACATGGCGCGATAATAGGCCTCTGCATTTGCGACGAGCCTGGCGTTCTGCGCCGCATCGAGGAACGAGTCCGGATCGCCGGGCGCATAGGCGGCTTCGTTGGCGAACAGGTCGCGCAGCAGCTGCACCACCGCCGATTCGCATCGGCCATGCCCTTCCCTCAGCGCCATGCGGCCATAGCGTTCGGGCTGCTCCTTCCACGGCTTCAGGCAGCCGTAGAGGCGGCGGGCCTCGGCGGCCGCCGCCGGATCGACCCGCTCCAGATAGCCGATCACGGCGGCGACCGAGGCCGCCATGTTGTAGAGGTCCAGCCCGTGGAAGCTGACGCGGGCGGACGCGTCCCGATCGGCATTGTGGGCGGTGAGCCAGTCCACGAAGCCGTCGAACTCGGCATTGCGCCACATCCAGGCGGGGAAGCGGGTGAAGGGGGTCGGCGCTTCGGCCGGCGCAGGCTTTGCGCGCACGGTGCGGTCGATGACCGCCGCATCGGGCCAGTCCGCCTCGACCGCGACCATGGTGAAGCCGTGCCGCTCGATCAGGTGGCGGGTGATGGCGGCGCGGGCGCGGTAGAATTCGGAGGTGCCGTGGCTCGCCTCGCCCAGGCACACCACGCGGGCGTCGGCGAAGCGATCGAACAGCACTCCGAATGCCGGATCGTCGAAATCGGGCAGCGGTTCGGCAGCGCCTGCCACCAGCTGCGCCGCCCGGCGCGTGTCGTCTTCTGCCACCATCCGCCTGCCTCTCCGTTGCGGGAGACCAACGCCGGGACGGCGGCTTGGTTCGGCGTGTAGGCTCGGCGGGAACGTCAGCGCCGGGCAAGGTGCGATACCCTGCCCGGCGCCCGGCGCTTACCAGCGGCTGCCGTACTGACGGTCGCGCCAGCCATAGTGGCCGCGATCGTCCCGCCAGTCGCGGCGATCGTGGCGCCAGTCGCGGCGGCCGTCACGGCGCGCGTCTGCGATCTCGCGGCGGCACTCGCGCCGTTCGCGGTAATACTCGCGGCGGCTGTCGGCACGGCGCAGCTCGCGGCGGCATTCCTGCACCTCGCGCCGGACTTCGTGGTTGTAGCCGTAGCGCTGGGCGGATGCGGCGGCCGGAGTGAAAGCCGCAGCGGCCACAGTAGCCAGGATGATCAGCGTACGCATGGTTCTCTCCTTCACGATCTCGATGGGGAGAAGCTAAGCGCGCCGGCCTGAACGAAGCCCGTCCGAGCTATTCATCGATCCGACAGCGTTCCTCCGGGGGTAGAGCCCTCAATGGGAACTCCCTTCCCCTCCGGTCGTAGTCCCCCCAGACACAGGGAAGGACATGCCTATGGCCGAGAGCATCGCGCACGCCGATCGACGGCCACCCGGCGTCCTTGGCCACCGGATCTATTCCGCGCTGCTCCCGGCTTCGATCACCTGCTTCATCGGCGCGCTGATCACCGACATCGCCTATTCCCGCGCACCCGACATGATGTGGCTCAACTTCTCCAGCTGGCTGCTGCTGGCGGGACTGGTCGCGGGCGGGGTCGCCGGGGTGGTGCTGATCGTGGAAACGGTGCGCAGGCGCGCGCGGCGCACGGGCGCGTGGGCGGCGCATGCGCTGCTGTTCGTGGCGGCCTGGGTGGTGGAGGTGTTCAACTCCTTCGTCCACACGCGCGACGGGTGGACGGCGGTGGTGCCGACCGGACTGATGCTGTCGATCCTGGCCGTCGTGCTCGCGCTGCTGGCCGGATGGTTCTGGCAGTCCGCCAATCACCGCGTGGCGGGAGACCTGTGATGAAGCGCAGCCTTGCAGCCCTGCTCGCCGTTTCCGCCCTTGCCGGCTGCGGGGGCGGCCAGAAGATCGACCCCAACGCACAATATGGGCCGAACCCTCTCCTGCCCGAGCCGAAGGAGGCGCTGATCTCCGACGTGGGCGTCTACAAGGTCGTGGGCTGGAAGGCGGGCGAGACCCCGACCGTGCCGGCCGGGTTCCGCATCGAGGCGATCGCGACCGGGCTCGCCAACCCGCGCAACGTGCTGGCGCTGCCGAACGGCGACGTGCTGATCGTGGAATCGAAGAAGGAAGGCGGCGAGCCGGTCCAGCGGCCGAAGGACCCCATCCGTGACTGGATCATGTCGATGGCGCATGGCCAGGCGAAGAGCGGCGAGGCCCCGCCGCAGAGCAACCGCATCACCCTGGTGCGCGACGCCAATGGCGACGGCCGGCCGGATGGGCGATCGGTGCTGGTGGACAAGCTGAACGCGCCCTTCGGCGTGGCGGTGATCGGAAGCGACCTGTATGTCGCGAACACCGACGCAATCGTGCGCTATCCGTTCGTGCCCGGGCAGACGCGGATCACCGCGCCCGGCGTGAAGGTGGCCGACCTGCCGGCAGGGCCGATCAACCACCATTGGACCAAGAGCCTGACGGCGAGCCCGGACGGAACCCGGCTGTACGTGGGCATCGGATCGAACAGCAATGCCATGGAGCGCGGCGAAGAGGCCGAGCGCGATCGGGCGGCGATCCTGGAGGTCGATCCCGCGACGGGCCTGCTGAAGGTGTATGCGAGCGGGCTGCGCAATCCCAACGGGCTGACCTTCTATCCCGGATCGAACACGCTGTGGGCCGTCATCAACGAGCGTGACGAGCTGGGCCCGGACCTGGTGCCCGACTATATGACGTCGGTGCAGCCGGGCGGCTTTTATGGCTGGCCATACAGCTACTACGGGCAGCATGTGGATCCGCGGGTGCGGCCGCAGCGGCCGGAGTTGGTCGCGAAGGCGATCTCCCCGGATTATTCGCTGGGATCGCATGTCGCGCCGCTCGGCCTCGCCTTCTACACGGGCGCGAGCTTTCCTGCGGCCTATCGGGGCGGCGCCTTTGTCGGCGAGCACGGCAGCTGGAACCGCAGCGATCCGCACGGCTACAAGGTGGCGTTCATCCGCTTCCAGGGCGGCCGGCCGACCGGCATGCCGCAGGATTTCGTCACCGGCTTTCTGAAGGACGGCAAGGCACGCGGCCGGCCGGTGGGCGTGGCGGTCGATCGCACCGGCGCGCTGCTGGTGGCGGACGACGTCGGCAACACGGTGTGGCGGATCAGTCATGCCGGCGGGGCTCCCGCTGCCGGCTCCGGCGGCCGCAGCGCGACGTAACTTCCCCCAAACGCAACGTCCGGCGTACTCGGGTGGAGTGCGCCGGACGGATGCTGGCCGCTTAGCGCGAGCCGGGGATCATTCCCACTCGATCGTGCCGGGCGGCTTGCTCGTATAGTCGTAGGTGACGCGGTTGATGCCCTTCACCTCGTTGACGATGCGGGTCGCCACGCGCGGCAGGAAGTCGCCGGGGAACTGGAACGCCTGGGCGGTCATGCCATCGGTCGAGGTGACGGCACGAAGCGCGAGCACCGAATCATAGGTGCGGCCGTCGCCCATCACGCCGACCGAGCGGACCGGCAGCAGCACTGCGAACGCCTGCCAGATCGCGTCGTAGAGGCCGGCGTTGCGGATCTCCTCGAGGTAGATGGCGTCGGCCTTGCGCAGGATGTCGCACCGCTCCTTGGTGACCTCGCCCGGGATGCGGATCGCAAGGCCGGGCCCCGGGAACGGATGGCGGCCGACGAACGCATCGGGCAGGCCCAGCTCGCGGCCGAGCTCGCGGACCTCGTCCTTGAACAGCTCGCGCAAGGGTTCGACGAGCTTCATGTTCATGCGCTCAGGGAGCCCGCCGACATTGTGGTGGCTCTTGATCGTCACCGACGGGCCGCCGGTGAAGCTGACGCTCTCGATCACGTCCGGATAGAGCGTGCCCTGGGCCAGGAACTCGGCGCCGCCGATCTTCTTCGCCTCGTCCTCGAACACGTCAATGAAGGTCTTGCCGATGAACTTGCGCTTGGCCTCCGGGTCGGTGACGCCGGCGAGACCGTTCATGAACAGCGGCTCCGCGTTCACGTGCACGAGCGGGATGTTGTAGTGGTTGCGGAACAGCGAGACGACCTGCTCGGCCTCGCCGGTGCGCATGAGGCCGTGGTCGACGAAGACGCAGGTGAGCTGCTCGCCGATCGCCTCGTGGATCAGGACCGCGGCCACCGCCGAGTCGACGCCGCCCGACAGGCCGCAGATCACGCGGCCCTGGCCGACCTGAGCACGGATGTCGGCGATCTTGGCCTCGCGGAACTCGGCCATCGTCCAGTCGCCGGTGAGGCCGCAGACGTGGCGCGCGAAGTTGCCGATCAGGCGGCCGCCGTCGGGCGTGTGGACGACTTCCGGGTGAAACTGGGTGCCGTAGTAGCGGCGCGTGTCGTCGGCGATCACCGCGAAGGGCGCGCCGGGGCTGGTCGCGACCACGCGGAAGCCGGGGGCGAGCGCCGTCACCTTGTCGCCATGGCTCATCCACACCTGGTGGCGATCGCCCTCATCCCAGAGCGCGTCGAACAGGCCGCAGCGGTCCTCGACGCCGATATAGGCTTCGCCGAACTCGCCGCTCATGCCCTTCTCGACGGTGCCGCCGAGCTGCTGGGTCATGACCTGCTGGCCGTAGCAGATGCCGAGCACCGGCACGCCCGAATCGAAGATCGCCTGGGGTGCGCGCGGGCTCCCCTCCTCCGGCACCGAGGCCGGGCCGCCCGACAGGATCACGCCGCGCGGGCGCATCCGCTCGAACGCTTCGGCGGCCGACTGGAAGGGCGCGATCTCGCTGTAGACGCCGGCCTCGCGGACGCGGCGGGCAATCAGCTGCGTGACCTGGCTGCCGAAGTCGACGATCAGGATGGAGTCTGTGGGATGAACGCTCATGGGCCCGCGCGATAGCAGAGCTTGTGCGCGCTGCCAGCCCCTTTGGCGAGGGCCCTGCTCCGCATCCCGCCTTCCGTTCGTCTTGAGCAGGGATCGAGCTTGTCGAGAGCCCGTGTCGAGAGAACCGCGGCCGGTTTCTCGACACGCCGTCTCGACAAGCTCGACGGCTGCTCGAAACAAATGAAAAGGTTACTCGACCGGCTTGACCTCCATGCCGGTCCAGCGGGCCGCGAACGCCCAGAGGTCGGCATATTCCTCGATCACCTTGTCGGTCGGCTTGCCCGAGCCGTGGCCGGCGCGCGTCTCGATGCGGACGAGGTGCGGCTTGTCGCCGATCTTGGCCGCCTGAAGCGCCGCGACGTACTTGAACGTATGGCCCGGCACGACGCGGTCGTCGGTGTCCGCGGTGGTGGCGAGGATCGCGGGATAGTCCTTGCCCTTGCGGATGTTGTGGTACGGCGAATAGGCGCGCAGGGCCTTGAAGTCCGCTTCCTCCGCCGGATTGCCGTAGTCGTCGACCCAGTAGCGGCCGGCGGTGAAGCGATCGAAGCGCAGCATGTCCATGACGCCCACGGCCGGAAGTGCTGCGGCGAACAGGTCCGGGCGCTGGTTGACGACCGCACCCACCAGCAGGCCGCCGTTGGAGCCGCCCTGGATCACCAGCTGCTGCTTGGTGGTGTCGCCCTGTGCGATCAGGTCCTCGGCCGCGGCGATGAAGTCGTCGAAGACGTTCTGCTTGTTGGCGAGACGGCCACCGTCGTGCCACGCCTTGCCGTACTCGCCGCCGCCGCGGATGTTGGCGACCGCGAGCACCCCGCCCTGCTCCAGCCACGCCAGGCGATTGGAGGAGAAGGCGGGCAGCACCGACGAGTTGAACCCGCCATAGCCATAGAGGAGCGTCGGCGCGGGGCCGGTCGTCCCCTTCTTGCGGACCAGGAACATCGGCACGCGGGTGCCGTCTTTGGAGCCGTAGAAGCGCTGGGCGACGTCATAGTCGGCAGGGTTGAACGCAACCTTGGGCGTCTGCCACGGCGTCGCCTGACCCGTGCGGACGTCGTAGCGGTAGATCGTCGTGGGCGTGGCGAAGCTGGTGAAGGCGAAGAAGGTCTCGGGATCGTCCTGGTCGCCGCCGAAGCCGCTGGCCGTGCCGATGCCCGGCAGCGGCACCGCGCCATCGCGCGCGCCGTTGAGCGTATAGCGGCGCACCTCGGTCTTCGCGTCCACCAGGTAGCTCGCCATCAGCTTGCCGCCGGTGATCTTCGCACCCTGCAGCGTCGCCTCGTCCTGCGGCACGATCTCGCGCAGGCGATCGGTCGATGCGGCGGCGTCGATCGCGACGATGCGGCCGCGCGAGGCGTCCTTGTCGGTCACGAAGTAGAAGGTGCTGCCGATGTTGCCCGCCAGATCCCAGCTGTTCTCCAGCCCGCGCACCAGCGTGCGCGGCCGCATGCGGGCGTCCGTCAGGTCAACGAGCGTGATCTCGTAGCGGTTGTCGGTGCCCTCCGACGTGGTGATCACCAGCCACTTGCCGTCATCGGTGACCTGGCCGACGTGGCTCTGCTTGGGCTTGTCCGGGGTCGAATAGACCTTGATGTCGGCCGACTGCGGCGTGCCGATCTTGTGGAAATAGAGCGCGTGGTTGAGGTTCAGCGCCTGGAACGCGGCGCCCTGCTCCGGTTCCGGGAAGCGCGAGTAGAAGAAGCCGGAGCCATTGTGCGCCCAGGCGACGGCAGTGAACTTCGCCCATTTCACCTCGTCCTCGAGCGGCTTGCCGGTGGCGACGTCGAGCACCTTGAGCGTGCGCCAGTCGGTGCCGCCGTCCTGGATGCCATAGGCGATCAGACGGCCGTTCTCCGACGGCACCCATTCGGACAGCGCGGTGGCGCCGTCCGCCGCCCAGCCATTGGGGTCGATCAGCACGCGGCCCGGGCCGTCGAGCGTGTCGCGGACATAGAGGACCGACTGGTTCTGCACGCCGCTGTTGCGCGTGTAGAAATAGCGACCGCCCTTCTTGGTCGGCAGCCCAAAGCGCTCATAGTCGATCAGCGTGCGCAGCCGCTCCTTGAAGATGGAGCGGCCGGGCAGCGTCGCCAGATAGGCGTCGGTCACGCGGTTCTGCGCCGCGACCCAGGCCGCGACCTCCGGATCGGTGCGGACGTCGTTTTCGAGCCAGCGATAGGGATCTTCGACCTTCTCGCCGAAGAGCTTGTCGACCTGATCGACCCGGCGCGTTTCGGGATAGGACATCGTTACCTCGGCTTTATGGGACGGCGACTGCGAAAGGCCGGGCATGCCGGCGCGAAAGCCCGGATCGGACTTGCCGCAGCCGGCAAGCGCCAGCGAAACCAAAGTCATTGCAGTCGCGCAGACGCGTCGTGACACCAGGTGCTCTCCGGGGAAAAAAAGAAAGGGCCGGCGCCAAACTGGCCCGGCCCTTCTTTGTTTGCAACCGCTTAGAAGCGGAGGCGACGTCGCAGCTTATGCCGCTTCGTCGAAGTCCTCGTCCGTCAGGACCGGACCGGAGTCCTGGCCCTTGGCCGAGACGTCGCGGTCGACGAACTCGATGATCGCCATCGGCGAGGCGTCCGACGCGCGGATGCCGGCCTTGATGATGCGGGTGTAGCCGCCGTTGCGGTCGGCATAGCGGGTCGCCAGCACGTCGAACAGCTTCACCAGCTGCGCATCGTCGAGGAGACGGGCGTGGGCCAGACGACGGTTGGACAGGCCACCCTTCTTCGCCAGCGTCACCAGCTTCTCGACGTAGGGACGCAGTTCCTTCGCCTTGGCGACGGTGGTGGTGATCTGCTCGTGCTTGATCAGCGCGGCCGACATGTTGCGGAACAGGGCCAGACGATGGGCCGAGGTACGCTGCAGCTTACGACCGCCAACGCGATGACGCATGAGTATTTCCTTCGTTCGTTAAGGGGCCGTGTCACGGAAACCCCAGACCAGGTGGGACGGTGAGCCACCCAACAATACCGTCATGCCAGCTGTGCCGGCATCTTTGAACCTGGAGCCCGTCGCGGCGAAGCCGCGACGTCGAACGGGCCGGTTTGCACCGGCCCGCCGGCCGGGGTTCGGCGTCTTCCGGATCAGCCATGCTGATCCGGTGCGCCTTACCCCATGATCTCCTGCTCGAGCTTCTTGGCCATTTCCTCGATGTTCTCGGGCGGCCAGCCCGGGATTTCCATGCCGAGGCGCAGGCCCATCGACGAGAGCACTTCCTTGATCTCGTTGAGCGACTTGCGGCCGAAGTTCGGGGTGCGCAGCATCTCTGCCTCGGTCTTCTGAACCAGATCGCCGATGTAGATGATGTTGTCGTTCTTCAGGCAGTTCGCCGAACGCACCGACAGTTCCAGCTCGTCCACCTTCTTGAGGAGGAAGCGGTTGATCTGCGCGGTGTCGCCCGCCGACTCGGCGACCTGCGCCGGAGCCGCAGCGCCGGTCGGCGCCTGACGGGTGACGGACGAATCGTCGAAGTGCACGAACAGCGCCAGCTGGTCCTGAAGGATGCGGCCCGCATAGGCGATCGCGTCCTCCGGGGTCACCGTGCCGTCGGTCTCGACGGTCAGCGTCAGCTTGTCATAGTCGAGCTCCTGACCCACGCGGGTGTTCTCGACCTTGTACGACACCTGGCGTACCGGCGAGAACAGCGCATCGACCGGGATGAGGCCGATCGGCGCGTCGGCCGGACGGTTGCTCGCTGCCGGCACATAGCCCTTCCCGCTCTCGGCGGTCAGTTCCATGTTGAGCGTCGCGCCCTCGTCGAGGTGGCAGATCACGAGCTCGGGGTTCATCACCTCGATGTCGCCCGAGACGGCGATGTCGCCAGCCTTGACTTCGGCCGGGCCGGTCATGGACAGCTGGAGGCGCTTGGCGCCCTCGCCCTGCATCTTGAGCGCGATCTGCTTCACGTTGAGGACGATGTCGGTCACGTCCTCACGCACGCCCGCCAGGCTCGAGAATTCGTGCAGCACGTTCTCGATCTTGATGGAGGTGACCGCGGCGCCCTGCAGCGACGACAGCAGCACCCGGCGCAGCGAGTTGCCGAGCGTCAGGCCGAAGCCACGCTCCAGCGGCTCGGCAACGAACGTCGCCTTGCGCTTGGAATCGCCACCGGACTTCTTCTCGAGGCCGCCGGGCTTCTTGAGTTCCTGCCAGTTCTTAGCGTTGACAGACACGGGCTTCCCCTAGTTGTGGGCGCAGGCGGGGGCTGCCCGCGCCGAATGACGATCCGGCCGCGCAGCCAACAAGGGTCGCGACGGCCGGACGGGATCGATCAAACGCGGCGGCGCTTGGAGGGGCGCACGCCGTTGTGCGGGATCGAGGTCACGTCGCGGATCGACGTGATCTGGAAGCCAACGGCCTGCAGCGCGCGCAGCGCCGACTCGCGGCCCGAACCCGGGCCTTTCACTTCGACTTCCAGGGTGCGCACGCCGTGGTCGGCAGCCTTGCGGCCTGCGTCTTCGGCTGCGACCTGAGCGGCGTACGGGGTCGACTTACGCGAACCCTTGAAGCCCATCATGCCGGCCGAAGACCAGCTGATCGCGTTGCCCTGCGCGTCGGTGATGGTGATCATGGTGTTGTTGAAGCTGGCGTTCACGTGCGCGACGCCTGCGGTGATGTTCTTGCGTTCGCGCCGACGAAGGCGCTGCGGTGCCTGTGCCATGGGGTAATCCTGACCTGATATCGTGTGACGAAGGCCGGGAGGCGTTCAGCCTCTCACCGGCCTGCGGAGAAGCAAGCGGGGTGCGCTTACTTCTTCTTGCCCGCGATCGGCTTGGCCTTGCCCTTGCGGGTGCGCGCATTGGTGTGCGTGCGCTGGCCACGGACCGGCAGGCCCTTGCGATGACGCAGGCCGCGGTAGCAGGCCAGGTCCATCAGGCGCTTGATGTTCATCGCGGTTTCGCGACGGAGGTCACCCTCGACGGTGTGGCTGGCGTCGATCGTCTCGCGGATCTGCAGCACTTCCTGATCGCTCAGGTCCTGCACGCGACGCTCGGCAGCGATGCCCAGCGCGTCGGTGATCTGCTTGGCCTTCGCAGGACCAATGCCGTGGATGTACTGCAGCGCAATGATGACGCGCTTGTTGGTCGGGATGTTAACACCCGCGATACGTGCCATGAACTTTATTCTCCCAGCTCCACGAGGCACCGCATGGCTATACGCGCGCCCCATCTCGTAGCGTTGACCCGAAACGCACGATTGCGGCGGACACGCGTGCGCGCCGCCGGGACCGGTGTGTCGGGGTAAAGCGCAGGTAAGCCCAGGCGGGGAAGCTGTCAACCGCCCGGCGGAACCAAATTTGCGATGGAGCGTGCGGGTGGTTGCGGCGGAGGGTGCGACAGGCCCCGGAGCCGGGAGTTCGCCGGTATCCGGGGGCGGCCAGGGCCTGGTTGGAGAGGCCCCGGCGAGAGTCGCGCCCGTATCGTAGCTGGGCCCCGGCCTTCGCCGGGGTACAGGGAGGCGGGGACCGAAGCCCCCGCACCCCTCAGCGGTTGAGGATGTCCGCGATCTGCGTGGCGACCGTGTCCATGTCGGCCATGCCGTCGACTCGCTCGACGAGGCCGCGCTCTTCGTAGCCGGGCAGGATCGGCGCGGTCTTCGCGCGATACTCGGCCATGCGGGTGCGCACCGTCTCTTCGTTGTCGTCGGGACGGCGCTTGAACTCGATCGAGCCGCAGGCGTCGCAGGTCGCCTCGACCTTGGGCAGCTTGAACTTGTCGTGATAGCCCGTGCCGCAGACGGCGCAGGTGAAGCGGCCGACGATGCGCTCGACCAGCGCATCCTCGTCCACCACCAGCTCGATGACATAGGCGAGGCGACGGCCGCGATGCTCGAGCAGCAGGTCGAGCGCGTCGGCCTGGGCCGCGGTGCGCGGATAGCCGTCGAAGATCGCGCCCTGCCCTTCCTCGAGCTGGTCGAGGCGCTCGCCGATCAGCGCCGAGACGATCGCGTCGGAGACGAGCTCGCCCGCCTCCATCACCGCCTTCGCCTTGAGCCCCACGGGCGAGCCTGCCTTCACCGCCGCGCGCAGCATGTCGCCGGTGGACAGCTGCACCATCCCGCGATCATGCTCCAGACGGCTCGCCTGCGTACCCTTGCCGGCGCCCGGCGGTCCGAGCAGGATGATGTCCACGGTGTCTTCCCCTCTTCGATCGATCAGCGACGCGCGCGGCCGCCCTTGAGCTTGGCCTTCTTGATCAGGTCCCCATACTGGTGCGCCAGCAGGTGCGACTGGATCTGCGTCACCGTATCCATGGTTACGTTGACGACGATCAGAAGGCTAGTCCCACCAAGATAGAAGGGAATAGCGAGCGCCGAGACCAGATACTCCGGCAGCAGGCAGAGGATGACCAGATAGGCCGCACCGATCACGGTGATGCGGGTCAGCACGTAATCGAAATAGGCCTCGGTGTTCTTGCCCGGACGGATGCCGGGGATGAAGCCGCCGTAGCGCTTGAGGTTGTCGGCGGTCTCTTCCGGATTGAACACCACGGCGGTGTAGAAGAACGAGAAGAAGACGATGCCGGCGCCATAGAGCAGCATGTACACGGGGCTGCCGTGCTGCAGATACTGGTTGAGGCTGATGACGAAGTCACCCCACCAGCTCTGACCCTCTGCCGCCTGGCCGGCGAACTGGGTGATCGTCACGGGCATCAGCAGCAGCGACGAGGCGAAGATCGGCGGGATGACGCCCGCGGTGTTGATCTTGAGCGGCAGATGGCTGCGGTCCGCCTGTACCCCGCGCGCCGTCTGGCGCTTGGGATACTGGATCAGGATGCGGCGCTGGGCACGCTCCATGAAGCAGATGAACAGGACGAGGCCGATCACGGCGACGGTGATGCCGACGAGCTTGAGCGGATCGAGCGTGCCCGAGCGGCTGCCCTCGAACAGCTGGACCAGCGTGGTCGGCAGATGGGCGACGATGCCCGCCATGATAATGAGCGAGATGCCGTTGCCGATGCCGCGGCTGGTGATCTGCTCACCCAGCCACATCAGGAACATGGTACCGCCGATCAGCGAGATGACCGCCGCGATGCGGAACGTCATGCCCGGCTCGATCACCGCCTGTGCGCCCGCCTGGGCGCCGAACGCCTCAAGCCCGACGGCGATGAAATAACCCTGGACGGCGGTCAGCGCGACCGTGCCGTAGCGGGTGTACTGGTTGAGCTTCTTGCGGCCCGACTCGCCTTCCTTCTTGATCGCGGCGAGCTGCGGCGACAGCGAGCTGGCGAGCTGCACGACGATCGAGGCGGTGATGTACGGCATGACGCCCAGCGCCACGACCGACATGCGCGTCAGCGCGCCGCCCGAGAAGGTGTTGAAGAAGTCGAGCACGCCGCCCTGCGTCTGGTTGGCGAGCAGGCCGAGCTGGGTCGGATCGATCCCCGGCAGCGGCACGTAGCTCAGCATGCGGAAGACGATCAGCGCGCCAAGCGTGAACCACAGGCGCTTCTTGAGCTCGGTCGCCTGGCCGAACTTGGCCAGGTTCAGGTTGGTTGCAAGGCCGTCGGATGCCGCTGCCATGAATGTGTCCCGATGATGCTGGCGGGCGCTGATGCCCCACCCCCGGCGCCCATATAGGGCTAAAGGCCGGGATGTCTAACGGGTCCGCGGCGAAACGCCGGCGGCCCTTTCAAACGAGCGGGCCCGCCCACCCCTGCCTGCTCGGCCGAAGCCGGAAGCAGAGCGGAAGCGGACGGGCCCGACGCGAACGACGTTCAGGCGGCGCCGATCAGGCGCGCGCGGCCTTCTTGGCGGCCAGGGTTTGGCCCTTCTTGGCCTTTGCCTTCTCGGCAGCCGGGACGACCTCGATCACGTTGACGGTACCGCCAGCCTTTTCGACTGCCTCGCGGGCCGAAGCCGACACGCCGGCGACGGTGAAGGTCAGCTTGGCGGTCAGCTCGCCCTTGCCGAGCAGACGCACGCCGTCCTTGCCACCGCGGGCCAGGCCAACGGCCTTGAGCGCTGCGTGGTCGATGTCGGTCGCGGTCAGCGTGCCGGCGTCCACCAGCTTCTGGATCGCGCCGAGGTTCACCTCAGCATAATCCTTCGCGAAGATGTTGTTGAAGCCGCGCTTCGGCAGACGCATGTGGAGCGGCATCTGACCGCCCTCGAAGCCCTTGATCGAGACGCCTTCGCGGCTCTTCTGGCCCTTCTGACCACGGCCTGCGGTCTTGCCCTTGCCGGAACCGATGCCGCGGCCGACGCGCATCTTGCGGTGACGGGCGCCCTGGTTGTCGGTGAGTTCGTTGAGCTTCATGAGTTGCACTCGCTTTCGCTTTTTACGCGCTGATGAAATGAGGAAGGGGGCCGCATAGCCCCCTTCCCCTTATTTGTCACCGGTGAAGGTGAAGGCTTCAGCCTTCGACCGACACCATGTGCTGCACCTTGCGGATCATGCCGCGCACCTCGGGGGTGTCGGTCAGCTCGACCGTCTTGTGCATCTTGTTGAGGCCCAGGCCGACGAGCGTCGCGCGCTGGTCCTTGGTGCGCCGGATCGGCGAACCGGTCTGCGTGATCTTCACGGTAGCCATGGGATTACTCCACCACCGCCGCGGCTTCCGCCTCGGCAGCCTGCGATCCGCCGCGACCCAGCAGGTCGGCGATCTTCTTGCCACGACGCTGTGCGACCGACTTCGGCGAAGTCTGCTCGTTCAGCGCCTCGAAGGTCGCACGGATCATGTTGTACGGGTTCGACGTGCCGACCGACTTGGTCACGACGTCGGCCACGCCCAGGCTCTCGAAGATGGCGCGCATCGGGCCACCCGCGATGATGCCGGTACCGGCAGGCGCCGAACGCACCGTCACGCGACCGGCACCGAAGTGGCCGTTGCCGTCGTGGTGGAGCGTGCGACCGTCCTTGAGCGGAACGCGGACCATCGCCTTCTTCGCCGAAGCGGTCGCCTTGGAGATGGCTTCCGGCACTTCGCGTGCCTTGCCATGACCGAAGCCGACGCGGCCCTTGCCGTCGCCAACGACGACGAGGGCTGCGAAGCCGAAGCGCTTACCGCCCTTCACGGTCTTCGAAACGCGGTTGATGTGGACGAGCTTTTCGATCAGCTCCTCGCCACCATCCTCGTTGCGACGATCGTCGCGACGCCCGCGGTTGCCGTCCCGGCCGCCACGACCACGCTCACCGCCACGACCACGGCCGCCACGCGGACCACGGCCCTGGGGCGCGCCTGCCTCTGCGCCCGTCGTCTCGACGGGGGCTTCGGCCTGGTTGTTCTCGTCGGCCATCTTAGAACTCCAATCCGCTCTCGCGCGCGGCTTCCGCCAGCGCCTTGACGCGTCCGTGGAAGAGGAACCCACCACGATCGAACACCACCTGCGTCACGCCGGCAGCCTTTGCGGCCTCCGCGACGCGCTGGCCCACCGCCTTGGCGGCATCGACGTTCGCGCCGCTCTGGCCACGCACGTCCTTTTCCAGCGTCGAAGCCGAAGCGACCGTCCGGCCCTCGGCGTCGTCGATGACCTGGGCATAGATGTGCTTGCCCGAACGGTGGATCGACAGGCGCGGACGACCACCCGAGCGCGCACGAAGCGCGGTACGGTTGCGGCGGCGGCGCTTCTCGAACAGCGACATACCCTTGGTAGACATCACTTCTTCTTCCCTTCCTTGCGGAAGATGAACTCGCCGTCGTACTTGATGCCCTTGCCCTTATAGGGCTCCGGCTTACGCCAGCGGCGGATCTCAGCGGCGACCTGGCCGACCTTCTGCTTGTCGATGCCCGAGATTTCGACCGTGGTCTGGTCCGGGGTCTTCACCTCGATCCCCTCGGGGATGTCGAAGTTCACGTCGTGCGAATAGCCGAGCTGCAGCTTGAGCACCTTGCCCTGCGCTGCTGCACGATAGCCGACGCCGGTGATGAGCAGCTTCTTGGAGAAGCCCTCGGTCACGCCGGTCACCAGGTTCTGCACCAGGGTACGCTGCATGCCCCAGAAGGCACGGGCGCGCTTGGTGTCGTTCGCCGGCTGGACCGAAATGCCACCGTCGGTGACTTCGTAGGCGATGTCGTCCGCGAGCGGCATGGAGAGGGTGCCCTTGGGACCCTTCACGCTCAGCTCACGGCCGGCGATGTTGGCAGTGACGCCGGCCGGAACCGGGACTGCCTTCTTGCCGATGCGGCTCATTAGAACACCTCCGCCAGCACTTCGCCACCGACGTTCTGCTCGCGCGCTTCGGCGTCGGAGAGAACGCCACGCGGCGTCGAGACGATCGTGATGCCGAGGCCGTTGCGAACGCGCGGCAGCTCCTGGCTGCCCGAGTAGACGCGACGACCGGGCTTCGAGACGCGCGCGACGTGCTTGATCGCCGGCTGGCCCTCGAAATACTTCAGCTCGATGCGGACGCCGGCCGCGGGGCCCATCTGCTCTTCGCTGTAGCCACGGATATAGCCCTCGCGCTGAAGCACGTCGAGGACGCGGGTCCGCAGCTTGGACGCCGGCGACAGGACGGAGTCCTTGCGCGCGCGCTGGCCGTTGCGGATGCGGGTGAGCATATCACCCAGGGGATCGGTCAATGCCATCGGTACGGTCCTTACCAGCTCGACTTGACGACGCCGGGGATCATGCCGCGGTTGGCAAGATCACGAAGCATCACGCGGGCGAGGCGGAACTTGCGGTAATAGGCGCGCGGGCGGCCAGTGACCTCGCAGCGGTTGCGAATCCGGGTCGGATTGCCGTTGCGCGGGATCTCGGCCATCTTCAGGCGCGCGATCAGGCGCTCGGTCTCGTCCAGCGAGGTGTCCGCTGCCTGCGCCTTCAGCTTCGCATACTTGCCGGCGTACTTCTTCACCAGCTGCTTGCGACGCTCGTTCTTGTTGATCGAACTCAGTTTCGCCATGGACTTAAGCTCTTCCTAGTCTGGCCCCGGCAACGCGCCGAAGCCCTTGTTGCGGCACCGCCCCGACCGATGGCCGGGGCGGTGCCATCAATGGGTTAGGCCGCCTTCTGCTGCTCGCCGTCCTGCGCCTGCGGGAACGGGAAGCCGAACAGACGCAGAAGCTCACGAGCTTCGTCGTCGGTCTTGGCGGTGGTGGTGACGATCACGTCCATGCCGCGCACCTTGTCGACGCGGTCATAGCTGATTTCCGGGAACACGATCTGCTCCTTGATGCCGCAGGCATAGTTGCCGCGACCGTCGAAGGACTTCGGGTTCAGGCCGCGAAAGTCGCGGACGCGGGGAAGCGCGATCGTGATGAAGCGGTCGAGGAACTCGTACATCCGCTCCCGGCGCAGCGTGACCTTGCAGCCGATCGCCATGCCTTCACGCAGCTTGAACTGCGCGATCGACTTCTTCGCCTTGGTGACGACAGGCTTCTGGCCGGCGATCAGCTCCATTTCGGAAGCCGCCTGCTCGACCTTCTTCTTGTCCTGCGTCGCCTCGCCCACGCCCATGTTGAGCACGATCTTTTCGATCCGGGGCACTTCGAGCGCGTTCTTGTAGCCGAACTTCTCCGTCATCGCCTTGACGATGCGGTCGTCGTAGATCGACTTCATCCGCGGCGTGTACTTGTCAGCCATTGATGACATCCCCCGTCTTCACGGCCACGCGGACCTTCTTGCCGTCACGCTCTTCGAAGCGGACGCGAGTCGGCTTGCCGTCAACGACGTGCGCGACCTTCGAGATGTGGAGCGGCGCTTCCGAACGCTCGAGGCCACCCTGCGGGTTGACCTGGGTCGGCTTGCGGTGGCGCACGGCGATGTTCACGCCCGACACCACGACCTTGCCGTCCTTCGGCATCGAACGGACGACTTCGCCGGTCTTGCCCTTGTCCTTGCCGGACAGGACGATGACCTGGTCACCCTTCTTGATCTTGGCGGCAGCCATTACAGCACCTCCGGCGCGAGCGAGATGATCTTCATGAAGCCGCGCGAACGCAGCTCGCGAACCACCGGGCCAAAGATACGGGTGCCGATCGGCTCCTCGTTCTTGTTGACCAGCACCGCGGCGTTGCCGTCGAAACGGATCACCGAACCGTCGGTGCGACGGATGTCCTTGGCGGTCCGAACGATGACGGCGCGGTGCACGTCACCCTTCTTCACGCGGCCGCGGGGTGCGGCCTCCTTGATGGAGACGACGATGACGTCGCCCACACCTGCCGTGCGGCGCTTGGAGCCGCCCAGCACTTTGATGCACTGCACCCGCTTCGCGCCGCTGTTGTCTGCGACGTCGAGATTGGACTGCATCTGAATCATGATGCGCTTCCTTCTCTATGGGCCCGATTCCGACCGGCGCCCGCCTTCAAAAACGAACCCCCGGCGCGGGCAACCGCGCCAGGGGGAGCGGCCAACTAGCCGTCCCTGGGGAGGAACGCAAGCCCCTGCCCCAATTCCCGTTTCCGGCCCCGAAAGGCCGGAGGTGGAGGCCCTTAGGCCTCCGCCGCCACCTGGGCCGGGGTCGCGTGGGTGTTCACGCGGTCCACGACCTTCCAGGTCTTGAGCTTGGAGATCGGCGCGGTCTCTTCGATGCGCACGGTCTCGCCCTCGCGGTACTCGTTGCCCTCGTCATGGGCATGGTACTTCTTCGAACGGCGGATGATCTTGCCGTAGAGCGCGTGCTTCACCTTGCGCTCCACCTTCACCACCACCGTCTTGTCGGTCTTGTCCGAGACGACCGTCCCGGTCAGCACGCGCTTCGGCATGTCAGTCGTCCCTTACTTGGCCTGCGAGCGCGTGCGCTCGCTCTGCAGCGTCTTGATCCGTGCGATGTCGCGACGGACTTCCTTGACGCGGCTCGGCTTTTCCATCTGGCTGGTCGCAGCCTGGAAGCGGAGGTTGAACGCCTCACGCTTCAGGTTGCCCAGCTCCTCGGTCAGCTGATCGTCGCTCTTGGCGCGCAGATCGGTTGCCTTGGTCATTTTCAACCCTCCAGGTGCGAGGTGTCGCCCAGACGGGCAACGACCTTGACCGCGATCGGCAGCTTCATCGCTGCACGCTCGAATGCCTCAGCCGCGAGCGGGCCGGGCACGCCGTCCAGCTCGAACAGGATCCGGCCCGGCTTGACGCGGGCGACCCAGAACTCCGGCGAACCCTTACCCGAGCCCATGCGGACTTCGGCAGGCTTCGACGAAACCGGAACGTCCGGGAACACGCGGATCCAGAGACGGCCCTGGCGCTTGATGTGGCGCGTGATCGCGCGGCGAGCCGCCTCGATCTGGCGTGCGGTGATCCGCTCCGGCTCCATCGCCTTCAGCCCGTAGGAGCCGAAGTTGAGCGCGGTGCCACCCTTGGCGTCGCCATGGATGCGGCCCTTGAAGGCCTTGCGGAACTTGGTGCGCTTTGGTTGCAGCATTTTCCTAGTCCTTAGCGGCGGTCATCTCGGGCCGGACGCACGCCGGAGGTCTGAGCCTCCAGCATCAGCCGGTCCTGCGCCATCGGGTCGTGGCCGAGGATCTCACCCTTGAAGATCCACACCTTCACGCCGCACACGCCATAGGCGGTGTGCGCAGTCGCTTCGGCATAGTCGACGTTCGCGCGCAGCGTGTGCAGCGGAACGCGACCCTCACGGTACCATTCGGTGCGTGCGATCTCCGCGCCGCCGAGACGGCCGGCGCAGGTGATCCGGATGCCCTCGGCGCCCAGACGAAGCGCCGACTGCACCGCGCGCTTCATGGCGCGACGGAAGGCGATGCGACGCTCGAGCTGGTCCGCGACACCCTGTGCCACCAGCTTGGAGTCGATCTCGGGCTTGCGGATCTCGACGATGTTCAGCGACACGTCGGACGAGGTCATCGCGGCGAGCTTCTTGCGAAGCTTCTCGATGTCGGCGCCCTTCTTGCCGATGATCACGCCCGGACGGGCCGCATAGATCGACACGCGGCACAGCTTGGCCGGGCGCTCGATCACCACCTTCGAGATCGCGGCCTGCGGCAGCGTCTCGGTGATGTACTTGCGGATCTTGAGATCCTCCAGCAGCAGACGGCCATAGTCATGGCCTTCCGCGAACCAGCGGCTGTCCCAGGTGCGGTTGATCTGCAGGCGCAGACCGATGGGGTTCGACTTCTGACCCATTACGCTTCCTCCACCTCGGCAACGACGATGCGCACGCGGCTGAACGGCTTCAGGATGCGGGTCGACTTACCACGGCCGCGGGTAGCAAACCGCTTCATGGTGATCGACTTGCCGACCGAAGCCTCCTTCACGACGAGAGCGTCGACGTCGAGGTTGTGGTTGTTCTCCGCGTTGGCGATCGCCGAAGCGAGGCACTTGCGGACGTCCACGGCCATCGCCTTCTTCGAGAAGGCGAGGATGTTCATCGCTTCACCGGCAGAGCGGTTGCGGATGAGGCCGGCGACGAGGTTCAGCTTCTGGGCCGAGCCACGCACCTGCGTGGCGACTGCCAGTGCTTCCTTCTCGCCCACGCGGCGAGGGGCTGCCTGCTTGCTCATCAGCGCTTACCCTTCTTGTCGGCGGCGTGGCCGGGGAAGAAGCGGGTGGGAGCGAACTCGCCGAGCTTCATGCCCACCATCTCTTCGTTGACCGACACCGGCACGAACTTGCGACCGTTGTACACGTTGAACGTCAGGCCGACGAACTGCGGCAGGATCGTCGAACGACGCGACCAGGTCTTGATCGGACCAGCGCGCGTACCGGCTTCCTGAGCGGCCTCCGCCTTCTTCAGCAGGCTCAGTTCGACGAACGGGCCCTTCCAAACAGAACGAGCCATCTATCAGCCCTTCTTCTTCGCGTGACGCGACCGGATGATCATCTTGTCGGTCGCCTTGTTGTGACGAGTGCGCGCACCCTTCGTCGGCTTGCCCCACGGGGTGACCGGATGACGGCCGCCCGAGGTCCGGCCTTCACCACCGCCGTGCGGGTGGTCGACCGGGTTCTTGGCAACGCCGCGGGTCAGCGGGCGCTTGCCCAGCCAACGGGTGCGGCCAGCCTTGCCGAGGTTCTGGTTCTGGTTGTCCGGGTTCGAAACCGCACCAACCGTCGCCATGCACTCTGCCCGGATGTAGCGCTGCTCGCCCGAGTTCAGGCGAACGATGACCATGCCCTTGTCACGGCCCACGACCTGCACATAGGTGCCGGCCGAACGTGCGATCTGACCACCCTTGGCAGGCTTCATCTCGACGTTGTGGACGATGGTGCCGACGGGCACCTGGCCCAGCTCCATCGCGTTGCCCGGCTTCACGTCGGTCTTGCGACCGGCGATCACCTTGTCACCAACGCCCAGACGCTGCGGGGCGATGATGTAGGCCAGGCTCTGCTTGCCGTCGATCTCGCCATAGTTGACGAGCGCGATGAAGGCCGTGCGGTTGGGATCGTACTCGATCCGCTCGACGGTGCCCTCGACGTCCCACAGGCGACGCTTGAAATCGACGATGCGATAGCGCTGCTTGTGACCGCCGGCGATGCCGCGCGAGGTCACGTGACCCTTGTTGTTGCGGCCGCCCGTCTTGGCCTTGCCCTCGGTCAGCGCCTTTACGGGGCGCCCCTTGAACAGACCCGAACGGTCGACGAGGACCAGGCCGCGCCGTGCCGGCGAGGTCGGGTTGTAATGCTTGAGTGCCATTACGCCATGGTCCCCTGCGTTACGTCGATCGACTGACCTTCGGCCAGGGTAACGATCGCCTTCTTGATGTCCGTGCGCTTGTAGGCTTCGCCCTTCCAGCGCTTGGTCTTGCCCTTGACGACGATCGTGTTCACGCCGGTGACCTTCACGTCGAACAGCGCTTCAACCGCCGCCTTGATCTCGGGCTTGGAGGCGGTCTTCGCCACCTTGAACACGACTGCGTTCTGCTCCGACACCAGGGTCGACTTCTCGGTGATGTGGGGCGCGAGCACCACGTCGTAGTGGCGGACGTCGACCGCCTTGCTTGCCTTAGCCATGGAAGCGCGCCTCCAGCTTTTCGACAGCGGCGCGGGTGAGCACCAGCGTGTCATGCTTCAGGATGTCGTAGACGTTGGCACCACCGGCCGGCAGCACGTTCACGGCCCGCAGGTTGCGAGCGGCGAGCGCGAAGCTCGTCTCGACGGCGTCGCCGTCGATCACCAGCGCGGTCTTGCCGAAGCCTAGCTTCGACAGGTTGCCGGTCAGCGCCTTGGTCTTGCCGTCCTCGACCGTGAGGCCGTCGACGACGATCAGCGAACCCGCCTTGGCGTGGCTCGACAGCGCCATGCGCAGGCCCAGCGCGCGGATCTTCTTGTTCAGCGACGGATTGAAGTCGCGAACACGAGCACCGTGTGCCTTACCGCCGCCGACGAAGATCGGAGCGCGACGATCGCCGTGACGAGCGACGCCGCCGCCCTTCTGGCGACCGAGCTTCTTGCCGGTGCGTGCGACGTCCGCACGCTCACGGGTGCCGCGAGCGGTGCCGCGACGCTTTTCCAGCTGCCACGTCACGACGCGGTGCAGGATGTCGGCACGCGGCTCGACGCCGAACACCTCGTCCTTCAGCTCGATGTCGCCGCTCTCGGCGGCGTCGAGGGTCTGTACCTTGACCTTCACGTTCAGCCCTCCTGGCCTTCGGTCGCCTCGGGAGCCGCCTGTGCGGGCGCCTCGGCCGGGGTTTCGTTGCTGTTGGCGACGGCCTTCAGGCCGGCGGGGTACGGCGCGTCGGCATGGCGCGCGACCTTCACCGCGTCCTTGACGATCAGCCAGGCGCCCTTGTGGCCCGGGACCGAACCC
Organism: Sphingomonas sp. MJ1 (PH-R8); assembly: GCF_048058635.1. NCBI lineage: Bacteria > Pseudomonadati > Pseudomonadota > Alphaproteobacteria > Sphingomonadales > Sphingomonadaceae > Sphingomonas > Sphingomonas sp. MJ1 (PH-R8). The sequence continues at coordinate 65,991 of NZ_JBBEFX010000012.1, read as the reverse complement.
TTGACGAAGATGAGACCACGCTCAGCATCCGTCGAGACGATCTCGAGGTTCTGCTGCGTGCGGTTGCGGTCGCCCATGTGGCCGGCCATCTTCTTGTTCTTGAAGACGCGACCCGGATCCTGGCGGTTACCGGTCGAACCATGCGAACGGTGCGAGACCGAAACGCCGTGCGTCGCGCGCAGACCACCGAAGTTCCAGCGCTTCATGGCGCCCGCGAAACCCTTACCCTGGGTCTTGCCGGACACGTCGACGAGCTGGCCGGCGACGAAATGGTCCGCCGAGATCGTCGAACCGACGTCCAGCAGCGCATCGTCGGCAACGCGGAACTCGCAGACTTCCATCTTCGGCTCGACCTCGGCCTTGCCGAAGTGGCCGCGCTGCGGCTTGGCGACGTTCTTCGCCTTGGCAGTGCCGGCACCGATCTGCACCGCGACATAGCCGTCGCGGTCGGCAGTGCGCTGCGCCACCACCTGAACCTCTTCCAGCGCCAGGACGGTCACGGGCACGTGGCGCCCGTCATCCTGGAACAACCGGGTCATTCCCATCTTCTTAGCGATCACGCCAGTGCGCATGACCCACTCCTCCAACAGAGGCTCGCCATCCCGGCGAGCTTGCCAACGAAAAAGGCCCCGGCCGCTTTCACGCTCCGGAGCCCCAGCCCTCACGACAAACGCCCCCGCCAGGGCCGGTCATCGAGGAACACCGCGGACGAACCGCCTGTTTTTCCCTCGATAGCGGGGACGCGGACAACGGCTTTGATCGAATGATCCCCTGCCGTTCGGTATCCCGTAGCTGCTTTCCCAGCCTCTACCGCGACTTAGCGCGGGAAGCGAAAGCGCGACGCCCGGTGAATCACCAAGCGTCGCGGTGCCGGCGCATTACGCCAGCTTGATCTCGACGTCAACGCCGGCGGCGAGGTCGAGCTTCATCAGCGCGTCCACCGTCTGCGGGGTCGGCTGCACGATGTCGAGGAGACGCTTGTAGGTGCGGGTCTCGAACTGCTCGCGCGACTTCTTGTCGATGTGCGGGCCGCGGTTCACGGTGAACTTGTCGATGTGCGTGGGCAGCGGAATCGGACCACGGATCAGCGCGCCGGTACGACGGGCGGTGTCGGCGATGTCGCCGGCTGCCTGGTCGAGCACGCGATGGTCGAACGCCTTGAGGCGAATGCGGATGTTGTTGTCCATATCCCTACCGATGCGAAATGGTCACGACCCCGGCCGTCACCCCAACCGAAGCTGAGGGCTCGTGCCGCAGGCGCAGCGCCGGCGGGTTGAGATCCCGGTAGAAACCGGGATGGCGGAGAAAGAGCCGAAACTCAAAAAAACTGGAAGGCCGCCCTTACAGAGGCCTCTACAAAAAGGCAACCGCCCGGCACCCCCTTTTTGGGGATGCCGGGCGGCTGTTGTCAGTCGCCTTGTGAGCGGCTTACTTGTTGATTTCGCTGACCACGCCCGCGCCGACGGTACGACCGCCCTCACGGATGGTGAAGCGCTGACCAACGTCCATCGCGATCGGTGCGATGAGCTTGACGCCCAGCGCGACTTCGTCGCCCGGCATGACCATCTCGGTGCCTTCCGGCAGCTCGATCGTGCCGGTCACGTCCGTGGTGCGGAAGTAGAACTGCGGGCGGTAGTTGGCGAAGAACGGCGTGTGACGGCCACCCTCGTCCTTCGACAGCACGTAGACCGACGACTGGAAGTCGGTGTGCGGCTTGATCGAACCCGGCTTGGCCAGAACCTGACCACGCTCAACTTCTTCACGGCCGACGCCGCGGATCAGCGCGCCGATGTTGTCGCCTGCCTGGCCCTGGTCGAGCAGCTTGCGGAACATTTCAACGCCGGTGACGACGGTCTTGCGGACGGCTTCCTGGATGCCGACGATCTCGACTTCCTCACCAACCTTCACGACGCCGGTCTCGACGCGGCCGGTGACGACGGTGCCGCGACCCGAGATCGAGAACACGTCTTCGATCGGCATCATGAACGGCTTGTCGAGCGGACGCTCCGGCTGCGGGATCGACTCGTCGACTGCTGCCATGAGGGCCAGGATCGCGTCCTTGCCGAGCTTGTCGTCCGAACCCGAGAGGGCTGCGGTCGCCGAGCCACGGATGATCGGAATGTTGTCGCCGTCGAACTCACGCTTGGAGAGCTCTTCGCGGATTTCCATTTCGACCAGCTCAAGGATTTCCTCGTCGTCGACGAGGTCGACCTTGTTGAGGAAGACCACCATGGTCGGCACGCCAACCTGGCGAGCGAGCAGGATGTGCTCCTTGGTCTGCGGCATCGGGCCGTCGGTCGCTGCGACCACCAGGATCGCGCCGTCCATCTGCGCCGCACCGGTGATCATGTTCTTCACATAGTCGGCGTGGCCCGGGCAATCGACGTGCGCGTAGTGGCGCGAGTCGGTCTCGTACTCGACGTGTGCGGTCGAGATCGTGATGCCGCGCTCGCGCTCTTCCGGAGCCTTGTCGATGTTGGCGAAGTCGACCGCAGCGTTACCCGCAACGTTCTCAGCCAGGATCTTCGTGATCGCAGCGGTCAGCGACGTCTTGCCGTGGTCGACGTGGCCGATGGTACCGATGTTGAGGTGCGGCTTGTTCCGCTCGAATTTCGCTTTTGCCATTTTCCTACCTTCTGATTCGAATCCGCTGCCGCATCAGGGGCCACGCGAACGCGGCCCCATAGCGACTGTTTCAGGGTTACGCCAGCTTCGCCTTCACTTCGTCGGCCACGTTCTGCGGCACTTCGTCGTAATGCGAGAACTGCATCGAGTACTGCGCACGGCCCTGGGTGAACGAGCGGAGCTGGTTCACATAGCCGAACATGTTGGCCAGCGGCACCATCGCCTCGACCACCTGCGCGTTGCCGCGGCTGTCGGTGCCCTGGATCTGGCCACGACGGCTGTTCATGTCGCCGATGACGTCGCCCAGATATTCCTCCGGGGTGACGACCTCGACCTTCATGACCGGCTCGAGCAGCTTGATGCCGGCCTTCTGAGCGGCCTCACGCATCGCGCCACGGGCGCAGATTTCGAACGCCAGCGCCGACGAGTCGACGTCGTGGTACTTACCGTCGATCAGGTGCACTTCGAAGTCGATGATCGGGAAGCCGATCAGCGAGCCCGTCTGCGCCGTCTCGCGGAAGCCCTTCTCCACCGACGGGATGTATTCGCGCGGGATGTTGCCGCCCTTGATCTCGTCGAAGAACTGGTAGCCCGAGCCACGCTCGCCCGGCTTCACCTGAACCTTGACTTCACCGAACTGGCCCGAACCACCCGACTGCTTCTTGTGGGTGTAGGTCAGCTCGACGGGCTTGGCGAGATACTCGCGATACGCCACCTGCGGCGCACCGACGTTCGCCTCGACCTTGAACTCGCGCTTCATGCGGTCGACCAGGATCTCGAGGTGGAGCTCGCCCATCCCCTTGATGATGGTCTGGCCCGATTCGTGGTCGGTCGAAACGCGGAACGAGGGATCCTCGGCAGCCAGGCGGTTGAGCGCGATGCCCATCTTTTCCTGGTCGGCCTTGGTCTTCGGCTCCACCGACAGCTCGATCACGGGCTCGGGGAATTCCATCCGCTCCAGGATGATCGGGTTGGACGCGTCGCACAGCGTGTCGCCGGTCGTGGTCTCCTTGAGGCCCGCGATCGCGACGATGTCGCCGGCGCGCGCTTCTTCGATGTCCTCACGCGAGTTCGCGTGCATGAGGAGCATACGGCCGATCTTTTCCTTCTTGTCCTTCACCGAGTTCAGGTAGCTGCCCTTGGTCAGCGTGCCCGAATAGATGCGGGTGAAGGTGAGCGAGCCGACGAACGGATCGTTCATGATCTTGAAGGCCAGAGCCGAGAACGGCGCATTGTCTTCCGGCGGACGCGAGTCCGCGGTCTCGCCGTCGAGCTTCACGCCCTGCACGTCGGGAATGTCGAGCGGCGACGGCAGATAGTCGACCACCGCGTCGAGCAGCGGCTGAACGCCCTTGTTCTTGAACGCCGAACCGCAAAGGATCGGAACGAACGACATCTCGAGCGTGCCCTTGCGGATCAGCTTCTTGAGGTCGGCGACCGACGGCTCGTTGCCCTCGAGATACGCTTCCATCAGCGCATCGTCCTGCTCGACGGCCATCTCGATCAGGTCGCTGCGATACTTCGCAGCCTTTTCCTTCAGGTCGTCAGGGATGTCGCGATATTCGAACTTCGCGCCCAGGCTCTCGTCGAGCCAGATGATCGCGCGGTTCTCGACCAGGTCGACCAGGCCCTTGAAGCCGCCTTCCTCGCCGATTGGGATGTACAGCACGGCCGGGCGCGCGCCGAGACGCTCGACGATCGTGTCCACGCAGTAATAGAAGTTCGCGCCGGTGCGATCGAGCTTGTTGACGAAGCACATCCGCGGAACTTTGTACTTGTCCGCCTGGCGCCACACGGTCTCCGACTGCGGCTCCACGCCGGCAACGCCGTCGAAGCAGGCAACCGCACCGTCGAGCACGCGCAGCGAACGCTCGACTTCGATCGTGAAGTCGACGTGGCCGGGGGTGTCGATGATGTTGATCAGGTGCTCTTCGCCCTTGCCCTCTTCAGCGCGCCACTTGCACGTGGTCGCCGCCGAGGTGATCGTGATCCCGTGCTCCTGCTCCTGCTCCATCCAGTCCATCGTCGCGGTGCCTTCGTGCACTTCGCCGATCTTGTAGGACTTGCCGGTGTAATAGAGGATGCGTTCGGTCGTGGTCGTCTTGCCGGCGTCGATGTGCGCCATGATGCCGATATTGCGATAGCGCTCGAGCGGATGGCTGCGGGCCATGATCGTTCTTCCTTAGCGATGTGGGGAGCCGGCGTGACCGGCTCCCCATCATATAGGTCGGTTGTGTTGCCAGCGGAAGACCGCCGGACCCGCTGTTACCAGCGGTAGTGCGAGAAGGCGCGGTTCGCTTCCGCCATGCGGTGCGTGTCTTCGCGCTTCTTGACCGCGTTGCCGCGGTTGTTGGCAGCGTCCATCAGCTCACCCGACAGACGGGCTGCCATGGTGTTCTCGCTGCGGTTGCGGGCCGAGGCGATCAGCCAGCGGATCGCGAGCGCCTGCGCACGCTCCGGACGGACTTCGACCGGAACCTGGTAGGTCGCACCGCCGACGCGGCGGCTGCGGACCTCGATGCCCGGCTTCACGTTGCCGAGCGCGTCGTGGAAGACGCCGATCGGGTCACGCTTGGCGCGCGCTTCGATGGTCTCGAACGCACCATAGACGATGGCTTCGGCGACGGACTTCTTGCCGTCCAGCATCACCGAATTCATGAACTTCGAAAGAACCTGATCCCCGTAGACGGGATCCGGCAGGATTTCCCGCTTTTCGGGACGACGACGACGTGCCATCTGCTTTATTCCTTTAAAACTTCAGCCTGAATGGACCGCAACAGCGGCCGGCTTACTTCGGACGCTTGGCGCCGTACTTGGAGCGGGACTGACGGCGGTCCTTGACACCCTGGGTGTCGAGCACGCCGCGCAGCACGTGGTAGCGCACGCCCGGAAGGTCGCGCACACGGCCGCCGCGGATGAGCACCACCGAGTGCTCCTGGAGGTTGTGGCCCTCGCCCGGGATGTAGCTGATGACTTCGCGCTGGTTGGTCAGGCGAACCTTGGCCACCTTGCGCAGAGCCGAGTTCGGCTTCTTCGGGGTCGTCGTGTACACACGGGTGCAGACGCCGCGCTTCTGCGGGTTCTGCTCCATCGCAGGGACCTTGGACTTGGTCTTCTGCAGTTCGCGGCCCTTGCGGACCAGCTGGTTGATCGTCGGCATGAAGCCCTTCACCTTTCAAACGGTTACTTTGCCGGAGTCGTGACAGGAATGCGCAAAGGCCACGCGGCGAGACGCCCCGGGGCCTTAGGTCTCCAACAACGTTCAGCGCTGCCCAGCAGGTCGGGACCGGAAACCGGAACCATCCCATTGAACGGGCGCGCCTATACGCGCTCGCCCGCGCACGGTCAATGGCGGGCGCCGGAACGAGAAGGCGTTGCCCCCTGCCCTGCCGCGCCGGCCGCCGGTCAGCCGCCCTGACGGCCGGCGACGAGCTTGCCGCCCTTCACCACCGCTGCGGGACGTTCGAGCAGGGTCACGTCACGGGTGGGATCGCCGTCCACCGCCACGAGATCGCCGAAGCGGCCGACCGCGATCGCCCCCACGTCCGCCTCTCGGCCCAGAGCCTGCGCGGCGTTCGTGGTAGCGGTGCGGATCGCGTCCAGCGGGGTCATGCCGAAGCGGACCATGACCGCGAACTGGCGCGCATTGTCGCCATGGGGATAGATGCCGGCGTCGGTCGAGAAGATCATGCGCGCGCCCGCCTTCGCCGCACGGCCGAAGTTCTCCCGCTGGAGCGTGCCGACGCGGCGTTCCTTTTCGATGTTCTCCGGCAGGACGCCGTTCGCCTTGCCCTCCGCCAGCGTGTACTCGGTGTTGTAGACGTCAAAGCCGAGCCAGGTGCCGCGCTCGCGAGCGAGTCGGATGCCCTCGTCGTCGATGAAGCTGACGTGCTCGATCGTGTCGATGCCGGCGCGGATCGCGGCCTTGATCCCTTCGGCGCCATGGGCGTGGGCGGCGGTCTTGAGCTTCCAGAAATGCGCCTCGTCCGCGACAGCCTTGAGCTCCTCTTCATGGAGCTGCTGGATGCCGGGCTCGGTGTTGCGGGAGAAGACGCCGCCGGTGGCGCAGACCTTGATGACCTCCGCGCCATACTTCCGCTGCTCGCGGACCCGCTTTTTCAGCTCCTCCGGGCTGTCGCCCATCGCCGGCGAGACGCGCTGGAAGGAGGGCGGCAGGAAGGTCTCGTCGCAATGGCCGCCGGTGGCGCCGAGCGCATAGGCGGCGGGGACGATACGCGGTCCCTCGATCCAGCCCTCCTCGATCGCCTGCTTCAAGCCGACGTCGGCATAGTTATCCGACCCGACGTTGCGCACGGTGGTGAAGCCGGCGCGCAGCGTCCGCGCGGCATTGCCCGCGGCCTGCGCCACCCAGAAGCTGTCGGTGAACTGGAGGCCGGTGTAGCCGCCGTACTTCGGATTGCTGGTGAGATGGACGTGCATGTCGATCAGGCCGGGGACGATCGTCTTGCCGGGAAGATCGATGCGAGTAGCACCCGCCGGGATCACCGGGCGGGCGTTGCCGGTCGCGACAGAGGCGATACGCCCGTCGGTGATGACCACCACCGGCTGATCGAACAGCCGGCCGCTCTGGACGTCGAGCATGCGATCGGCCGTCACCACGACCGTCTCCGAGCCCGACGTCTGGCTGAATGCCGGCGACGCGAAAGCCGCCGCTGCGGCCGCAGCCGCCACCCCCAAGTTCCGCATCATCATCCCCCTGCACGCGTTCGCCCCTTGGTCGGGGCGGATGCAGGTTCGGTCAATCCACTCGGGGAAGAAAATGCGGCGAGTGCGAACGCGCAGAGCCTTCGCACCCGCCGCCGGGGATCACATCCCCTGCACTTCCTTCAGATGGCCTTCGACCACCGGGGCGGTGTTCGAGGCGAAGGTCTTGAGCGAGGCAGCCTCGCCATTGGCGGCATAGCCCTGCAGCGCCGAGAGCGCCTGCTGGTGGGCTGCGACCTGCTGCTGCTTGTAGACGGTGTCGAAGTCGGCACCGCTGGCGGCGCGCAGCGCTTCCAGGTTCGCATTCTGCTCGGCGGTGAGCGCCGGCGCCGGGGTGACATTGGCGCTGGCGGCCGCGGTCTTCAGCTTGGCGGTGGAAGCGGTGTGATCCTTCACCATCTGCGCTGCGAACTTCTTGAGCGCAGGCGCCGTCGCCTTGTCCTGCGCGATCTTGGCCGATTCGATCTCGAACGTGTCGCTGGCGGCCATGGTGTTGGCGAAGCTCTGCGCGGTCAGGCCCGCAGCATCGGTCGCGTTGCCGGTCGTGGCGGCCGCGTTGCCGTCCAGCGTCTCGTCGGTCAGCACGGTGTCGTTGGCCGTGCCTTCATCGACAACCACGGTGTTGGTGTTGTCGGTCGTGGTACGATCGCCGCAGGCCGCAAGGCCCGCCAGTGCGGGCAAAACGGCCCCGATCAGCAAAAGCTTCTTCATGCGCTCTCTCCTTCGGGGCTGTGCAACGCAGTCTGCACGCCCCCGTTCCTTTATTTGCGATGAAGCGTGGGCAGACCGCCGCCCCGCTCAGCGAGTCGGCGTCGCGTCGTTGGCGATCGGCAGCGTGTCGTTCGTGGTCGGCATCGCCATGTTGGCGTCGGTGCCGTTGCCCATCATGGCGCCGTCGGTCCCGCCCGCGCTACCCATCGCGTTGGCGGGATCCTCGCCATCGTTCGAGAAGGCCATGTTGTCGTAGCTGTCGTTGAGGACGACGTTCTCGTCGTTGGTCACGCGGACCTCCTCGCCGCCTCCACAGGCGCCGAGCAGGGCGACGAGCGGAAGCATCAGCATCGGAACGGCTTTGGTCATGGCGGCGTCTCCTTCGCGGGCAACAACGTGCGTTCGCGAAGGCCGTTCCGAAGCCGCCAGCCAGACAGGAGGCGGCGGACGGCCCAAAGGACCGCCCGCCGGCCGGATCAGATGTGCAGGGCGCGTCCGTAGGCAGCCAGCACGCTCTCGTGCATCGCCTCGGACATGGTCGGGTGCGGGAACACCGTTTCCATCAGCTCGGCTTCCGTGGTCTCCAGCGTCTTGCCGACGGTGTAGCCCTGAATCATCTCGGTCACTTCGGCGCCGATCATGTGCGCGCCCAACAGCTCGCCGGTCTTGGCGTCGAACACCGTCTTGATGAAGCCCTCGGCTTCGCCCAGCGCGATCGCCTTGCCGTTGCCGATGAAGGGGAAGGTCCCCGCCTTCACCTCATAGCCCGCTTCCTTGGCCTTCGCCTCGGTGAGGCCGACGCTCGCGATCTGCGGGTGGCAATAGGTGCAGCCCGGGATGTTGCGGACGTCCATCGCGTGCGGGTGCTTGCCGGCGATCGCCTCGACCGCGATCACGCCCTCGTGGCTGGCCTTGTGGGCGAGCCAGGGCGGCGCGGTGATGTCGCCGATCGCCCACAGCCCCTCGACGTTGGTCTTGCAGGTGGCGTCGGTTTCCAGGAAGCCGCGGTCGTTCATCGCGACGCCCAGTTCCTTGAGGCCGATGTCGGCGGTGTTCGGCACGATGCCGATCGCGACGATGACATGGCTGTACTCGCCGTCGAACGCCTTGCCGTCCTTGCCCGTGATCGTCGCCTTCACGCCGTTGGCGTCGGCCGAGATCTTGTCGATCTTGGCGCTCGTCAGGATCTTCATGCCCTGCTTGGTGAGCGACTTTTCCAGGAAGGTGGAGATGTCGGCATCCTCGACGGGGACGATGCGGTCCATCATCTCCACGACGGTAACTTCGGCGCCCATGTCGTTGTAGAAGCTGGCGAACTCGATGCCGATCGCGCCCGAACCGATCACCAGCAGCTTGCTCGGCATCTCGGACGGCGTCATCGCATGGCGATAGGTCCACACGCGCTTGCCGTCCGCCGGCAGGTTCGGCAGGTCGCGGGCACGCGCGCCGGTCGCGACGATGATGTTCTTGGCCGCGAGCTCGGTGGTCTTGCCGTCCTGGCCCGTCACCGTCAGCTTGCCCTTCCCCGTCAGCTTGCCGGTGCCCATGTGCACCGCCACCTTGTTCTTCTTCATCAGGTGGGTAACGCCCTGATTGAGCTGCTTGGCGACACCGCGCGAGCGCTTCACCACCGCATCCAGGTCCGCGCTGATCTTGTCGGCGACCAGGCCATAGTCCTTGGCGTGCTGCATATAGTGGAAGATCTCGGCCGAGCGCAGCAGCGCCTTGGTCGGAATGCAGCCCCAGTTGAGGCAGATGCCGCCCAGGTTCTCGCGCTCGACGATCGCGGTCTTGAGGCCCAGCTGCGCCGCACGGATCGCCGCGACATAGCCGCCCGGCCCGGAGCCGAGAACGATGAGGTCGTAGGTTTCAGCCATGGCTTGGTGCTTCCGTTCTGCGATTCTTCAGGATTGTACGGTGTTGATCGGGCGCGGGCGCCGGTTCTCGTCGATCGCGACGAAGACGAAGCGCGCCTGGGTGACCCGACATTGTTCCTCGACGTGGCGGCCTCGGCGCCAGGCCTCGACCTCGATCGTCATGGAGGTGCGGCCGGTCTTCACCAGCTCGGCATAGACCGACACCTCGTCGCCGACCGCGACGGGGGCGTGGAACTGCATCGCCTCCACCGCGATGGTGACGGCGCGGCCGCGGGCGTGGCGCGCCGCGGTTAGGCCGGCGGCCATGTCCATCTGGCTCATCAGCCAGCCGCCGAAGATGTCGCCATAGGGATTGGCGTCGGCGGGCATGGTGGTGACGCGCAGCGCCGGCTGCCCCTGGGGCGGGCCGTCAGTCATGGGCCAGACCCCCGCGGGCGAGACGCTGTTCGGCAATGGCGCGCTGCAGCTGGCGGATGCCGAGCACCACCACCACCAGCACCGCGCCCAGCGTCACCAGCTCGACGTCGTCGCGCGCGGGCCGGTAGGACCAAGCGGAGAGCATCCCCACCCCCACGACGGCCGCGACGCTCAACACGATCTGGATCAGCTCGATCGCAATCCGCACCTTCATCGCCGCGCTCCGCCTAGCAACCACCGGCTGCGCCCGGGCCTCAAGCAAGCAGGCCCATCGGCTGCTCAACCAGCGCCTTGAACAGCTTGAGCATCTGCGCGCCGTCCGCACCGTCGATGGCGCGATGGTCGAAGCTGCCGGTCGCCGTCATGACGGTCGCGACACCCAGCGCGTCGTCGACGATGTACGGGCGCTTCTCGCCCGCGCCGACCGCCAGGATCATGCCCTGCGGCGGATTGATGACCGCCTCGAACTGCTTGATGCCGAACATGCCCATGTTGGAGAGGCTGGCGGTGCCGCCCTGATATTCCTCGGGCTTCAGCTTGTTCTCCTTGGCGCGGCCGGCGAGCTCCTTCATCTCGGTCGAGATGCGGGCGACGCCCTTGGCGGCCGCGTCGCGGATGATCGGGGTGATCAGGCCGGTCGGGGTGGAGACCGCCACCGACACGTCGGCGCGGCTGTAGCTGACGAGCTGGTCGCCCAGGAACGTCACGTTGCACTTCGGGCTCTGCTCGAGCGCGATGCCGAGCGCCTTGATCAGCAGGTCGTTCACCGACAGCTTAACGCCGCGCGCGTCCAGGCTCTTGTTCAGTTCGCCGCGCAGCTTGAGCAGCGCGTCGAGGCGGACGTCAACCGTCAGGTAGATGTGCGGGATCGTCTGCTTCGCCTCGGTCAGGCGGCGCGCGATCGTCTTGCGGACGTTCGAGAGCTTCGAAACCTCATGCGGGATCGACTCGTCGTACCAGACCGCCTTGGCTTCCTGGCTGGGCGCAGTCCCGCCGGCGGGAACGGTGGCCGCAGCGCCAGCCGAGGCGCCCGGTGCGGGAGCCGCTGCCTTCGCCTGGCCCGGCTTGGCGCCGTCGAGGTCGGCCTTGACGATGCGGCCGTTGGGACCCGAGCCGCTGAGGCCCGCGAGGTCGATGCCCTTTTCGGCGGCGAGTCGACGTGCGAGCGGGCTGGCCTTCACGCGGCTGCCGCTGCTGGCCGGGGCTGCCGGCGCGGAAGCGGGCTTCGCCTCCGCCTTGGGCTGCTCGGCAGGGGCCGGGCTCGCTGCCGGAGCGGGCGTCGCGGCCGGGGCGGCGGCTGCCGGCGCCTCGATCGTGCTGGCGTCCTCGCCCTCACCCGCCAGGATCGCGATCACGGTGCCGACCTTCACATTGTCCGAACCCTCGGCGACGAGGATCTTGGCGATCACGCCCTCGTCCACCGCCTCGAACTCCATCGTCGCCTTGTCGGTCTCGATCTCCGCCATCAGGTCGCCGGAACGAACGGTGTCGCCCTCTTTCACCAGCCACTTGGCGAGGGTTCCCTCCTCCATGGTGGGGGAAAGCGCGGGCATCTTGATTTCGATCGACATGGGTACAGCTGGATCCTCTCGGGGCTCTGACCTTCCTTTGCCGTCACAGCCGCACCGGTCAACCCCGTGGGCTTGCGCGAACGGCCGAGCGTCGCCACGCTTCAAACCAAAGGGGAGCGTTTTCGATGCGTACGTATCTGGTGGTGATCGACGAAAGTCCCGAGTCGCAGATCGCGCTGCGCTTTGCCGCGCGGCGCGCGGTGAAGACCGGTGGCTCGGTCGAGATCCTGGCGCTGATCGAGCGGCCGGAGTTCGTTCAATGGGGCGGCGTGATGGCGACCATGGAACAGGAAACCCAGCAGCGCGCGCAAGGGCTGGTCGCCGCCGCTGCGGGCACGCTGCTGGAAGAGTCGGGCCTGAAGCCGGCGCTGACCGTCCGCGAAGGCGATGGCCCTGCGATCGTGCGGGAGATGATTGCGGGCAACCCCGAAATCGCCGCGCTGGTGCTGGGCGCGGCGGCGAGCGGCGCCCCCGGGCCGCTGGTGAGCCACTTCTCCGGCACCGACGCGGGCACGCTGCCGGTGCCGGTGATGATCATCCCGGGCAGCCTGGACCGCGAGGCGATCGACCGGCTGAGCTGAGGAAGCGCGGGCGGCCGCCGACCGGCAGCCGCCCGCACCAGGCCTGCGTCAGGCGGGACCGCTCGTCACGAAGGCGCCGTTGACGCCCGCGGGGAAGAAGCCGCCCGAACCCGTCGACGCGGCATTCAGGTACACGATGTTGAGCACCTGGCCCGTCGAGCGGCTGAACGCGATGCCGTCTTCGTCCGCCGGCACCAGGTTGGCATTGCCGTCCCTCGTGATCCCCTGATCGAGATCGCTGCTGCCGTCGAGCGAGTCGCGCGCATCGCTGATCCGGTTCGCCGAGGTGATGAGGCTCGGCATCTCGATTCCCTTGGAATAGAGCGCCGTGCGCAGCAGCCCGGCATGGTAGCCCTCGGTCGCGAGGATGCCCGCGGCCGCATCGACATAGGTCGGATTGGTGAGCAGCGGCGCCGCACCCTTGTAGGCGGTCACGCCCACATCTTCGAACAGATAGGCGGCGAGCAGGAAGTTCTCGTCGCTCGCATAGGGATCGAACGTGTCGTTGCTGCCGACCACGCCCGCCGACCGAGCCGCGGCGGTAAAGGGTCCTGCCGCATCGCCGCCGATGTTGATGGCCGGCTGGGCGATCGCCGCGCTGCCCAGCGCCTCGCGGAGGAAGGCCACGTGGTGGCGTTCGTTGTACGCGATCTCGCGTGCATATTGCGCGACCACGGGATCGGTGAAGGTTACCGCGCGTCCGCCCTGGACCGCACCCGCCCGGCCGACGCCGCCGAGCATGTCAACCGGCAGGCTCTGCCCGGTGGTGGCGAAGCTGTAGAACTGCGCCTCCAGATATTCCAGGTTCAGCGCGAAGTTGAGGACGTTCACGTCGGCGATGCCCGAGCTGGCGGTCGGCGTGGGCGTCGGGGTGGGCGTCGGCGTTACGACGTCGCCGTCATCGTCGTCGTCGCAGGCGGCCAGCAGCGACAGCCCGCCCGCCATCGCGGTCGCGGTGCCGGCGTAGCGGAGGAAGCGGCGACGCTCGGCCCGGCGATGCTCGACCGCCTGCAGGATCCGCCGCTTGGATTCGATGTCCATCATGTGAAGTCTCCCTGATCGAACCCGCGGGCTCAGTTCGCCGCGCTGCTGCGGATGGTGCCGTTGACGCCGGCGGGGAAGAACCCGCCCATCGTGGCCGCGGCGTTGTTGAGGTAGACGATGTTGAGCACCTGGGCGGTGGACCGGCCGAAGGCGAGCGCATTGTCGTCGACCAGCGCGACGTTGGACATCAGATCGTCGTTGTCGTCCTCGACCGGAGAAATGCCCTGGTCGCGATCGTCGCGGCCGTCGAGCGAATCGCGCGCGTCCGAGATTTTCTGAACGGAGTCGCGGATCATCGGCGTCTCGACGCCCTTGCTGTACAGCGTCGTGCGCAGGATGGCGGCGTGATACGCCTCCACCGCCATGATGCCGGCGGCAGCCTCCAGATAGGTCTTGTTGGTGATCAGCGCCGCCGCACCCTTGTAGGCCGACACGCCGACGTCCTCGAAGATGAAGGCGCCGAGCAGGAAATTCTGGTCGTTGGCGTAGGGGTCGAACGTCTCGCCCGTGCCGATCAGCCCGGCCGCGCGCGCAGCCGCCGAAAAGGCGCTGGTCGGCGTGGCGCTGATGTCGATCGCCGGCTGCGCGACCGCGGCCGAGGCGAGCTGTTCGCGCAGGAAGGTGACGTGCGCACGCTCGTCCCCGGCGATCTCGCGCGCATATTGCGCCACCACCGGATCCTGGAAATCGACCCTGCGGCCGCCGTTGACGGCACCCTGCTGCGACATCCCGCCGAGCATCGACTGCGGCAGCCCCTCGCCGGTTGCGGCGAAGCTGTAGAACTGCGCCTCGAGATATTCGAGGTTCAGCGCGAAATTGAGGATGTCGGCGTCGGTCACTGCCTGTGCCCGGGCGGGCCCCGATCGCGAGAGCGCCACCGCGCCTGCGGTGGTCAGTGCCGCGGCGCCGAATGCCCGCGAGAAAAAGTCGCGCCTTTCGTTTCGGCGCCGTACGCGCGCGTCCAAAGCTTCCACGATCGTGTCGGACTCAGTCATGGGGGCCTCCCTGTCGAGGTTACCTTCATGCGGCACCGGACAGCATTGCCCCGCCCGCTGGGGAGCGAGCGCCGCAAAAACGGCCGACCAACTTCCCGGGCCATCAACGCTACACCACCGAATTAAGTCGCATGGTTCTGGCATTATTTTGGTTTTACTTAGTCGGCAGAGAGTTTTCTTGCACTATTACTCGATAGCGAGCGGAAAACTTGACGTGGTGCGCCGCAGCATTTTGCCGGTCTGGTCGCCCACTGCTGAAGTGCCTCACCCAAAGTCGCTTGAGTGCATCTGGCTGGCCCGGCATGATCGTGCAGATGCGAACCCTTTTCCTGCTGCCGCTGCTTGCCCTCGCCACCCCTGCCACGGCGCGCGAGGCGCCCAGGCCCGAGCGGATGAAGGCGGACGTCGAGAAGCTGGTGTCGTTCGGCACCCGCCACACGCTGTCGTCGCCCGACCACCCCAGCCGCGGGATCGGTGCGGCGCGGCGCTGGTTCGCAAGCGAGATGGGGCGCATCGGCGAGGCGTGCGGCGGCTGCATCACGGTGGCGAACATCGCCCGCGGCTTCACCGGCCCGCGCGCGCCCAATGGCGTGCAGATCGTCGACGTGCTCGGCTTCCAGCAGGGACGCGACCCGAAGCGGGTGGTGATCGTGATGGGGCACATCGACAGCCGCGTGACGGACGTGATGGACGCGACCAGCGACGCGCCGGGCGCGAACGACGACGCTTCGGGCGTGGCGCTGGTGCTGGAGGCGGCGCGGATCCTGTCGAAGGAGAAGTTCGATGCGACCATCGTCTATGCGGCGCTGTCGGGCGAGGAACAGGGGCTGTGGGGCGGCGAGCTGCTCGCCGACACCGCGCGCGAACGCGGCTGGACGGTGAGCGCGGTGCTCAACAACGACATCGTCGGCAACACGATCGGCCTCGACGGGCGGCGAGTCGCGGACCGGGTGCGGGTGTTCTCCGAAGGCATCCGCAGTTCTGAATCGCTGGAGCAGCAGATCGCGCGCCGTGCCGCCGGTGGCGAGGACGACGGCCCCAGCCGGTCGCTCGCCAAGGCGGTCGACGGGTTGGCGGGAACCTTGCCGGGCGGCGTCGACGCGGTGCTGGAACGGCGCCCCGATCGGTTCGGCCGCGGCGGCGACCATGAGCCGTTCCTGAAGCTCGGCTACCCGGCGGTGCGCTTCTCGGTGGGGGTCGAGAACTACGACGCCCAGCACCAGGACCTGCGCACCGAGAGCGGCCGCGTCTATGGCGACACGGTCGACCGGATGGACTTCCCCTATCTCGCCAAGGTGACGGCGCTGAACGTCGCGACGCTCGCGCGGCTGGCAGCGGCACCGGCCGCCCCCGAAGGCGTGACGATCGCGGGCGCGCTCAGCACCGACACGACGGCGCGCTGGCAGCCGGTCGCGGGCGCCGCCGGCTATCGCATCCGCTGGCGCCGCAACGATCGCCAGGACTGGACGGACCAGGTGGACGTGACGGGCACCAGCCACGTGCTGAAGGGCGTGATCGTCGACGACCATTTCGTCGGCGTGTCGGCGCTGGCCAAGGACGGCAGCGAGAGCCTGGTCAGCTTTGCGGGGCGCGCGCCCCGCGGTTGAGGATCGGAGGCGGCGCCTCAGCCCGCGCGGGACTGGCGCTCCGGCTTCTCGGTGCGCGTCGGATCGGCGTCCCGAACCGGATCGAAGAGGCGCCATTCGCCCCGGACGTCATCGCGCAGCATCTCCTCGCTGCAGCGCGTGCAACGGGCGCGAAAGTCGACCCCATCGTGCCACACACGCTTCGCGTGCTTGTGGCCCATCACCATACAAAGCCAACCCACGGATCGTCTCCCGACTCTCCCCTGAAAATGCGCTTCGGCCCCGAAGTAACCGCCCCCTACGGAGACCGAAGAGCACAGAAGGCATACGCTGCACCGCAAAAACGCGCCACGCCCTTAGCGACCGTACGTGGCCGCGCTCCGGTAAACCGCGTACGAATTACTACGTAGCGTCCTCAAGAGGACTAGGAGATCGCGTGCAGCGACTCAAGCGGTCGACCGCGAAGCGCGGGACCGGCAAAGAACGGGCCGCTGAAGAGCGGCCCGAGGATCATGTTGTTAGGGGAACATGCGCCGAAATCCGGCTATTCGCTTCGTAGAACGGCCTGCATAAACCCAGCCTTAACGGCTGCGGCCGGCCGAACAGCTGCCGAGACGCCGGACCCAGTATTCCTCCTGGAACGGCAAGCCTTCGGCGATGCCCTGCGTCTCGACCGTCAGCGCGTGCGAGGTATTGACCGTGATGGTGGTGCGTCCATGTCCTGATCCGGGACAGGTATAGTGTACCGTCGCGCGATTTCCGGCATCTTCGATGACGAAGCGCGAGCACTGCACGCCGGCATGACGGAGCTGAACCAGCGCCCCGACATCGCGGACGCACAGATTGCGTCCCCCCGCCTTCGCACCGCGTTCGCGGACCTGCCACAGGCCCGGCTCGATCGACGCTGTTGCCTTTAGTCCGGAGCCCGGAACCACCGCTACGGCAGACGCCGCACCGAGTATCGCCGCAACTGCGGCCAGAATGGCGCGACCTGCGCCCCCACCCCTCATGTCTCACCTTCCGTTTGCCGCAGCGCGGCAGCCCCCGCCGCGCATGTGGGGGCTGCCTGCCGGGGATGCAACGTCAGGAGAGTGCCGTCTCGAACGGCACCGGGAACTTGGTGGCGCAAAAGGCGCAGTCGACGGTGATCAGGCCGTTCTCGTCGGCCATCTCGCGCCGCTCCTCCTCCGGGAAGCGCGACAGCACCTGCTGGATGTAGGTCACGTCGCAGCGGCAGCCGCGGCTCATCGCCGTGCTTCCCTGCACCAGCACCTCGCGCTCCTCGTTGAACAGGCGCCAGACCAACGTCTCGAGCGGAAGCGCCGCATCCGTGAGCTCGTCCGCACCCATGGTGGCGCCGAGTGCGTCGACATGCTGCCACTGCGGATGATCGAGGCGGGTGTGGATACGATCGCGTCCCTCCTCGCCATCGGGCAGGTGTTGCAGGAACAGCCCGCCCGCGACCGGCCGGCCGGCTGCGTCGCGGCCGACGCCCAGACGAACCAGGCTCGGGATCTGCTCCGACTGGAGGAAGTAGCTCTGCGCCGCGTCCGCCAGGGACTCGCCGTCCAGCGGCACGATGCCCTGGTAGCGCTCGCCGGTCACCGCCTGGTCGAAGGTGATCGCGAGATAGCCGTTGCCGAACAGCGCGAACAGCGACGGCGCCTCCGGCAGCGCCGCCAGACGCTCGGCGTCATAGTCCACATAGCCGCGCAGCTCGCCGGCCTTGAAGTCGCAGACCATCAGCCGAACGACGCCGTTCTGGGTCTGCGCCTGGAGCGTGAGCTGCCCCTCCTCGCCCTTCAGCGTCGAGCCGAGCAATGCGGTGAGCGCCAGCGCCTCGGCCAGCAGCGTCTCGATCGCCGGCGGATAGGCGTGCGCCGACAGGATCGAATCGAGCACCGGGCCGAGCCGAGTGATGCGACCGCGTGCGTCGCGGTCGGGAATGGTGAAGCCGATCGCGCGGTCGAGATCGGTGGCGGTGGGTTCCTGCATGGTGTCTACCGTTCGGGCTGAGCCTGTCCGAGCCCTGCCCTTCCCCTTCCGCCCGCATGGGAGAAGAAGAGCGGCCCCTGCGGGGGCGAACGGCGCTCGGTGGTGTGGAATAGAGATAGGAAGCCGCGCGCGTTCGGCAATGAACCTCCTATCCGTTCATCTCGAGTAGGGATCGAGCTTGTCGAGAGCCCGTGTCGAGAGAGCCGCAAGGCCCGACCTCTCGATACGCCGTCTCGACAAGCTCGACGGCTACTCGAGGCAAACGGACACGGGGACGACAGGGCGTCCGTGGCGCCGGACGCTTCTGCCGGTCTAGCCGACCTGGCCGAAGCACCAGCGCAGGACCGACTTCTGCGCGTGGAGGCGGTTCGCCGCCTCCGGCCAGATCAGCGATTGCGGGCCGTCGATCACCTCCGGCACCACTTCTTCCCCGCGGTGGGCGGGCAGGCAGTGGAGGAACTTCGCATCCGGCTTCGCCGCGGCCATCAGCGCCTTGGTCACCTGGAACGGTGCCATCGCCGCGAGCTTCGCATCGGCATGGGCCTGGCCCATCGAGATCCAGGTGTCGGTGACGATCACGTCCGCGCCGGCTACCGCCTCCAGCGGATCACGGCAGACCCGCGCACGGGCGCCCGCCGCCTCCAGCACGTGCGGCGCGGGGTCGAAGCCCTCCGGGCAGGCGGCGACCACGTCGAAGTGCATCAGCGCGCCCGCCTCGATGATCGAGTGGAGCACGTTGTTGCCGTCGCCCAGCCACGCCCATTTGCTGCCCGGCAGCGCCAGGCCCGCCTCGATGACGGTCAGCAGGTCCGCCATGATCTGGCAGGGGTGCGAATTGTCGGTGAGGCCATTGATGACGGGGACGGTGGCATAGGCCGCCATCTCCTCCAGCTTCGCATGGTCGTCGGTGCGCACCATGATGGCGTCGCAATAGCCCGACAGCACGCGCGCGGTGTCGGCGACCGTCTCGCCGCGGCCGAGCTGGCTGGTGCCGCTGTCCAGGATCACCGCGGTGCCGCCCAGCTGGCGCATCGCCATGTCGAACGACACGCGGGTGCGGGTGGAGGATTTCTCGAACACCATCGCCAGCGTGTGGCCGGCGAGCGGTGCGTCGGCGTCGGGGCGCCCCTTGGGAAAGCCGGCACGGGCCTGCTTGCGATCGAGCGCGTCGGCGAGCATCGCGGCGACGCCGTCGGCGCCGGCGGAGGAGAGATCGAGGAAGTGACGGGTCTGGGTCATGGCAAAGGCCCTTGGCTCCCCGCCGGACCGGCCGCCCCGTTCGCGAGGGCGGACGGCCAGGACGGGCCGGTCGATGTCAGGTGGCGAGGGTCAATCGTCGGCGAGCGGCACGAAGGTGCGCGCGCCGGCGGAGAGCTTTTCCACCGCCTCGGCGATGTGGCGCTCGTCGATCACCAGCGGCGGCAGCACGCGCACCACGTTGCCGCCGGCCGAGACCGTCAGCAGCTGGTGGTTGTCGCGCAGGTGCGCCACGAACTCGCGGGCGTCGGCCTTGAGCTTGATGCCGAGCATCAGCCCCTTGCCGCGCACCTCCTCGAACAGATGGTCGTGGTTGGGGATCATCTGCTCGAGCGCCGAGCGCAGGCGCTCACCCATCTGCTTCACATGATCGAGGAAGCCCGGCTCCAGCATCACGTCGAGCACCGCCTGGCCCGCCGCCATGGCGAGCGGATTGCCGCCATAGGTCGAGCCGTGGGTGCCATAGACCATGCCCTTGGCCGCTTCCTCGGTCGCGAGGCAGGCGCCGAGCGGGAAGCCGCCGCCGATGCCCTTGGCCACCGACATAATGTCGGGCGTGACGCCATATTGCTCGTGCGCGAAGAAGGTGCCGGTCCGACCATAGCCGCACTGCACCTCGTCCAGAACCAGCAGCAGGCCGTGTTCGTCGCATGCCTTGCGCAGGCCCTGGAGGAACTCGGGGGTGGCGGCCATCAGCCCGCCCTCGCCCTGGACGGTCTCCACCAGGAAGCCGGCGGTCTCGTCATCGATCTTGGCGAGCGCGCCTTCCAGATCGTTGAACGGCACATAGTCGAAGCCGGGCAAGAGCGGCTCGAACCCGTCGCGCATCTTGGGCTGATCGGTCGCGGAGATCGCGCCGAGCGTGCGCCCGTGGAAGGCGTTCTGGAAGGTGATGAGCTTGTGCCGCTCCGGATTGCCGTTGGCGTAGTGATAGCGGCGCGCGGTCTTGATCGCGCACTCCACGGCCTCGGCACCCGAGTTGGTGAAGAACACCGTGTCGGCAAAGCTGTTGTCGACGATGCGCTGCGCCAGCGCCTCCCCCTGCGGGCTGCCGTAGAGGTTGGAGACGTGCATCAGGGTCGCGGCCTGGTCGGCGATCGCCTTCACCAGATGCGGGTGGCCGTGGCCGAGCGCGTTCACCGCGATGCCGGCGGCGAAGTCGAGATAGCGCGTGCCGTCCTCGTTGAAGAGGTAGCAGCCCTCGCCTCGCACCGGGCGCACGCCGCACCGTGGGTAAACGGGCATGAGCGCGGTGATCGACATCGAACGGCCTCCTTCAGGCTAGGTGGAAAAAGCTCCAGAAACGCGAAAGGGCGGCCCAGCCAGGCCGCCCTCCCGTTGCTTTACGCGCGACCGGCAAAGCCGGTCAACACCAAGGCTGGTGCAGCGGCCTCAGCTCTTGGTCTTCCAGCCGGTTGCGAGCAGCCGATAGGCGATGATGCCGAGCAGCACGTCGACGCCCAGGATCACCAGGCTCCCGAGCAGCACGGGCGAGTCGGCGGTGCCGATGAAGCCGTAGCGGAAGCCCGAGATGATGTAGAAGAAGGGGTTGGCGTGGCTGATCGCCTGGAAGGTCGGCGACAGGCGCTCGACCGAGTAGAAGGTGCCGGACAGGAGCGTGAGCGGGCCCACCACGAAGTTCTGGACCGCGGCGGCATGGTCGAACTTCTCCGCCCAGATCGAGGTGAGCACGCCCACCAGCGCCAGGAACACCGAGCCCAGGAAGCCGAACCACAGGATGGCCCAGAGGTGCTGCGGCGTCACGTGCACGCCCGGCCACAACGCCATCGCCAGCCACACCGCGCCGCCCACCAGGAACGCGCGCGTGACGGCGCCGCCGGTCAGCGCCGCCAGCAGCTCGCCGGTCGAGAGCGGCGGCATCAGGTAATCGACGATCGTGCCCTGCATCTTGCCCACCAGCAGCGAGAAGCTGGCGTTGGCATAGGCGTTGGTGAGCATGCCCATGACGATCAGGCCGGGCGCGAGGAAATCGGCAAAGGCGACGGTGCCGCCGCCGACCGGAACCGCCCCGCGTGCCCCGAGCGCGGTGGTGAACACCACGAGGTACAGGAGGGTTTGCACGGCAGGTGCCCAGATCGTCTGGAGCTGCACCTTGAAGAAACGGCGCACCTCCTTGATATAGAGCGCACGCAAGCCGCCCCAGTTGACGTTCCGGATGACCGGAACACCGGGGTCGGAAATCCTGTTTTCGGATGCGAGGGGCTGATCGGCCATGGGTGCCGCCTAGTCGCTGGCGTCGCGGGCCGCAACCCGCACCGGAACCGAGTGGGGAACGACGACGAATGAGTTGGACCGAGGAACGCATCGCCACGCTGACCAAGATGTGGGAAGCCGGGCAGACGGCGAGCCAGATCGCGGAAGAGCTGGGCGGGATCAGCCGCAATGCGGTGATCGGCAAGGCCCACCGGCTGGGGCTGCAGTCGCGTCCTTCGCCCGTTCGCGCCAATGATCCGGAGGCCAAGAAGGCCGCCGCAGCAGCCCCGGCCGCGCCCGTGGCCGTGCCGGTCGAGCCGCCGGCACCCAAGCGAGTCGAAGCGTCGCCCCCGCCTGCTCCAGAACCCGTTAAGCCGGCGCCGGTACGCGCGCCCGAGCCGGTGCGCGCTGCCGCGCCGGAACCGGCCGAAGAGGACGACACCGCACCGGCCGCCGAGTCGCGGCCCCAGCCGACTCTGCGTTCGGTCGGCCCCGGTGGCTTCCTGCGCCAGAACCCCGGCGAGAACAGCGCGCCGATCACGCCCGCCCCGCCGCGCCGCCTGGTGCCCGCCCGCCCGAGCGAGGCGATCGCCGGCAAGACCACGCTGCTCGACCTCAACGACCGCATCTGCAAGTGGCCGATCGGCCACCCGGGCGAGCCGGACTTCCACTTCTGCGGCGACAAGGTGAATCCGGGCTTCCCGTACTGCGTCGAGCATTGCGGCCACGCCTATCAGGCGCAGCTGCCCCGCCGCGACCGGCGCCCGCCGCCGCCGCTGCCCTATGGCGGCCCGCGCGTCCGCTGAGGCAGAGCACGAAACACCGATCGCCCTGGAACCCGGTTCCGGGGCGATCGCTTTTTGACGGGGCGGCGAGGAGGCAAGGATGCAGACTGCGGGTTGGATGATTGCGCTGGCGCTGGCAGGAGCGCCGTTCCCGGCCCTTGCCCAGTCGAAACCCGATTTCGGCGCGAACCTGGAGCGGTTCGACTATCCCTATCCGGTCCGGTGGTTCGAAACGCGCGCGCAGGGCGAGGCGGTGCGCATGGCCTATCTGGACGTGGCCCCGACTGCGGCCGCGAACGGCACCACCGTCGTGCTGCTCCACGGCAAGAACTTCTGCGCGGCCACCTGGGGCGAGACGATCGGAGACCTCGCCGCACGCGGCTATCGCGTGATCGCGCCCGACCAGATCGGCTTCTGCAAGTCATCCAAGCCGGCGGGCTTCCAGTACAGCTTCCACGCGCTGGCGAGCCTGACGTCGGCGCTGCTCGACCGGGCGGGTGCCGGGCGGGTCGTGCTGGTCGGCCATTCGACGGGTGGCGTGCTCGCGACCCGCTTCGCCCTGCTCTACCCCAAGCGGCTGTCGCAGCTGGTGCTGGTCAATCCGCTGGGCCTGAACGACACGCTGGCGGAGGGCGTGCCCTATACGCCGCTCGACGGCCTGCGCGCCGAGGAGGCGAAGACCGACGCGGGCTCGATCAAGGCCTATCAGCTGCGCAACTATTACCATGGCCAGTGGCGTCCGGCCTATGACCGCTGGGTGGCGATGCTCGCCGGGCAATATGCGAGCGCCGAGGGCGACACGGTGCGCGAAGCCCAGGCGCGGCTTTCCGACATGATCGAGACGCAGCCCGTCGCGGCCGAGTTGTCGCGCGTGGCAGTGCCCGTCACCCTCCTCATCGGCCAGCTCGACAAGACCGCGTTCCGCGCCAACACCGCGCCCGAGGCGGTGCGGGCGAAGGTGCGTACCGTGCCGCAGGCGGCGGAGACGGCGGTGAAGGCCTTCCCCAACGCGCGGCTGGTGCGGCTGCCGGCGCTTGGCCATTCGCCGATGGTCGAGGACCCCAAGAGCTTCCACCTCGCCCTCGCCCACGCGATCCGGCACTGAACCTGGCCGGCGCGCTTTGCGCTGGGGTCGCCCGCGTACTATAGCTGTTCCATGGCAGAAGACCTGTTCGCGTCGCCCTCCTCCACCACCGCCAGCAACAGCTACGACGCCTCGTCGATCGAGGTGCTCGAGGGGCTGGAGCCGGTTCGCCGCCGCCCCGGCATGTACATCGGCGGCACCGACGAGCGCGCGCTGCACCATCTTGCGGCCGAAGTGCTCGACAATGCGATGGACGAGGCGGTCGCCGGCCATGCCAACCGCATCGAGGTGACGCTGGAGGAAGGCAATCGCCTGACCATCGTCGACAACGGCCGCGGCATCCCGGTGGATCCGCACCCACGCTTCCCCGACAAGTCGGCGCTGGAGGTGATCCTCTCGACGCTGCATTCGGGCGGCAAGTTCACGGGCAAGGCCTATGCGACGTCGGGCGGCCTGCACGGCGTGGGCATCAGCGTGGTCAACGCGCTGTCGACCGATACGGTGGTGGAGGTCGCGCGCGACCGGCAGCTCTATCGCCAGCGCTTCGCGCGCGGACAGACGCTCGGCCCGCTCGAAAGGGTCGGTGCGGCGCCCAACCGGCGCGGCACGTCGGTGGCCTTCACGCCGGACACCGAGATCTTTGGCGACATGCTGTTCAAGCCGGCGCGGCTGCACAAGCTGGTCCGCTCCAAGGCGTATCTGTTCGCAGGCGTCGAGATCCGCTGGCGCTGTGCGCCGTCGCTGATCTCCGACGACACGCCGGCCGAGGCCGTGTTCCAGTTCCCCGGCGGTCTCGCCGATCACCTCCGCGAGCAGGTGGGCGCGCGTGAGTGCGCGACGTCCGACTTCTTCGCCGGCGCGCAGGAGTTCCCAGACGCGCAGGGCCGTGTCGAATGGGCGGTCGCCTGGCCGCTGTGGAGCGACGGCAGCTACAGCTGGTACTGCAACACCATTCCGACGCCGGACGGCGGCACCCACGAGCAGGGCCTGCGCCAGGCGCTGGTGCGTGGCCTGCGCGGCTTCGGCGAGCTGGTGGGGCAGAAAAAGGCCAAGGACCTGACCCCCGACGACGTGCTCACCGGGTCCGAGGTGATGCTGTCGGTGTTCATCCGCGACCCGCAGTTCCAGAGCCAGACCAAGGACCGGCTCACCTCTCCGGATGCCACCGCGCTGGTCGAAAAGGCGGTGCGCGACCATTTCGATCACTATCTTTCCGACAACATGGAGCGCGGCCGGGCGCTGCTCGGCTATGTGCTGGAGCGGATGGACGAGCGTCTGCGCCGCAAGCAGGAGCGCGAGGTCAAGCGCAAGACGGCGACCTCGGCCCGCAAGCTGCGCCTGCCCGGCAAGCTCACCGACTGCGCCGCCGACGATCCTGCCGGCACCGAGCTGTTCATCGTCGAGGGCGACTCGGCCGGTGGCAGCGCCAAGCAGGCGCGCGACCGCAAGACGCAAGCGATCCTGCCGATCCGCGGCAAGATCCTGAACGTAGCCAGCGCCACCAGTGCCAAGATCCTGGCGAACCAGGAGATCGCCGACCTGATCCTCGCCATGGGTTGCGGCACGCGCAAGGACTGCGACCCCAGCCACCTGCGCTACGAGCGCATCGTCATCATGACGGACGCGGACGTCGACGGCGCGCATATCGCGACGCTGTTGATGACCTTCTTCTTCCAGGAGATGCCGGACCTGGTGCGACGCGGGCACCTCTACCTGGCGCAGCCGCCGCTCTATCGCCTGACGGTGGGAGCCAAGAGCCTCTACGCCCGCGACGACGCGCACCGCGCCGAGCTGGAGCGCACCGCGTTCAAGGGCAAGAAGGTCGAGGTCGCGCGCTTCAAGGGCCTGGGCGAGATGAACCCGATGCAGCTGCGCGAGACCACCATGGATCCCAAGACGCGCTCGATGATCCGCATCACCCTGCCCCAGGAATATGAGGAGCGGGCTGGCGTGAAGGACCTGGTCGACCGGCTGATGGGCAATAATCCTGCCCACCGCTTCGCCTTCATCCAGGAGAATGCGGCAAGACTGGACGAAGAAGTCATCGACGCCTGAAAAGCGCGTGACAGACGACGTCACCGCTTGATAGCCTCGCCATCGGAACTCCCGATGGCGAGGTCTTGGCGATGCTGCGAACTGCACTTGGCGTGTCCCTTTCCATGCTGCTGGCTTCGGCGGCAGCGGCCCAGGAGGCGCCGGAGAGCGCGGGAGGCGAGGTCGTCGTCACCGCCGTCCGGCTGGAGCAGACGGAACAAAGGCTGGCCGCGTGCATCGCGCGGCACTGCCCTCCCGCCGAGGACGTCGCCGCCTCGCTCTCCCATGTCGAAAATCAGTTCGTGGCGGGGGCGTATCGCGACGCACGGCGGACGATCACGGAGGCGATCCGGCGAAACCGCGGGTTTGCGAAGACCAATCCCGTGGACGTGGCCGTGCTCTATCGCGCCGACGCGCGGATCCACGCCCACCTGGGGGACGGCGACGGGATGAAGGCCGCCATGCGGGGCATGCTCGCCTCCCTGCGCGCAGGGCTCTCGGAGACCGATCCGCAGACGCTCTATGGCCGCATCGAGCTGGCCGACGGACTTTCCGAACTGGGCAACATCCGTGGGGCGGAACGCGAGTACAAGGCCATTGCCGAGGACGCGGCGGCAGCCGGGCAGCCGACGATCCGGAACTTCGCGCTGCTGCGTACCGCTTCGCTCAAGGTCTCCCTTGCGCAGCTCAGCGAGCGGTTTCGCCCGGAAGCCCGTGCCGCGCTCCGGCAGCTGAAGACCTCCTCGGCGTCCGATGCGACCGGCTTCCGACTGGCGACACAGGTGCTGGAGACCCGGCTGGCGATGGCCGAGGGAGCGCCGGACGCGGTCGATGCGCTGATCGCCCGAGTGCAGGCGGAAC
The DNA here is from genome assembly GCF_048058635.1 of Sphingomonas sp. MJ1 (PH-R8). NCBI lineage: Bacteria > Pseudomonadati > Pseudomonadota > Alphaproteobacteria > Sphingomonadales > Sphingomonadaceae > Sphingomonas > Sphingomonas sp. MJ1 (PH-R8). The sequence goes on along the minus strand of NZ_JBBEFX010000012.1, from coordinate 39,629 downwards.
CGGCCAGCACGCCGCGCCTGCTCTACAGCGAGCCGGTCAAGCTCGGCGCCGGCAAGTGGGACGATCCACCGCTCCAGAGCTATGAGGACCAGTGGATCGACGTCGCTTTCTGGATCGGTCCGGACGGCCGCACCCGCGACGCAGCGCTGCTGCGGCAGAGCGAGCATTACAGCGGTGGCTGGAACAAGCGCGTGCTCGAATCGCTGGCGTCCCGCCGCTATGTGCCGCTGGCGCTCCCGCCGGGCGATCCGGGGCTCCTGCGGGTGGAACGCTACACCATCACCTCTCGCCTGGCGACGAAACTCGGGTCGCGCATCCCCCAGCCGACCGGGCTGCCGCGCGTGGAGGTGCTCGACCTGACGATGGACGCACCGCCACCGGGCATGAACCCGCAGCGGGCGAGCTGAGCGGGTGCCGCTTTGCCCTTTTCGGGCCGCTGCGTTGGGAGTCGCGCTTGCGACGGGCACGTCGCTCGCCGCGCAGGAAGCGCCCGCTCCTGCCCCTGAGGCGCAGGCGGTGACCGCATCGCCGGAGTTGCGGCAGCGGGCCGAGGCGCTGGCGGCGGCGATCGCGGGAAGCATCCCCTATGACCGCTATTTCGCGCCGAGCTTCCGCGCAGCGATCCCGGAAGCGGCATTCCGGCAGGTACGCGACCAGCTGACGGCGGGCCTCGGCAAGCCCACCCGGCTCGAAGCACTGGTGGCGCGCACGCCCCATGTCGCCGACTTCCGCCTCGGCTTCGAGCGCGGAACGGCGCTCGGGCAGATCGTGGTCGATCCCGCCGCGCCGCACCTGGTGACCGGCCTCCGCATCACCGGCAGCGAACCGCGCGAGGCGCCGGAGGCGAGCATCCAGGCGGTGGTGGAGGCGATCCGTGCCCTGCCGGGTGCCACCGGCTTTGCGCTCGCGCGGCTGGAGGATGGCGGCCCCGTGCGCCTGGCGGCGCACGATCCTGCCACGCCGCTTGCGATCGGATCGACCTTCAAGCTGGTGATCCTGGCGGAGCTGGTGCGAGCGACCGCTGCGGGCGAGCGGCGGTGGGACGACGTCGTAACGCTGGATGGCAGCCCGCTTCCGGCCGGAGGCTACACGGGCAAGGCTGCGGGGACGCGGGTGTCGCTGCGCGAACTGGCGACGCAGATGATCTCCGTCAGCGACAATTCCGCCACCGACATCCTGCTGCGCGCGCTGGGGCGCGACAAGGTGGAGGCGATGCTGCCGGTGATCGGCATCCGCGATGCGCGCGGGCGCAACACGCCGTTCCTGGGGACCCTGGAGGCGTTCAAGCTCAAGGGCGTTGAGGGCGGTGCGCTCGGGCGGCAATGGGAGGCGGCGGATGTCGCCGGCCGCCGGACGCTGCTGGACGGAGCGGTCGCGCAAGCACCGGTGGCGGCGATCCCCGCCTCGCTGTTCCAGGATGGCAAGCCGATCCGGATCGCGACGGTCGAGTGGTTCGCCTCGGCCGACGACCTGCTGCGGGTGATGGACTGGCTGCGGCGCAGTACCGAAGGGCCGGCGGGAGCGGAGGCGCGCGCGGTGCTGTCAAAGAACCCCGGCATCGCGCCGGCGAACGCCGCCCGCTGGGACTGGGTGGGCTACAAGGGCGGATCGGAGCCTGGGGTCATCAACATGACGCTGCTGATGCGCGCGAAGTCGGGCGGCTGGGTTGCCATGGCCGGGAGCTGGAACAACCCGCAGACCGCAGTCGACGAGGCGCGGTTCGTCGGGTTGATCAACAAGGCGGCGGCGCTGGCTGCGCCGTAAGCGTCAGACCGCAGGGTCTTGGCGGACTCGTACGGCTATTCCAGTGCTCCTGCGAAGGCAGGAGCCCAGGATTCCGAACGCTATCGGCCGTTGCTCTGCTTGGCCCTGGATCCCTGCTTTCGCAGGGATACGGTCTCGAGCTTAGCACCCTCACCTGAGATAAACCCGCGGCGAGGGACTGCTCGCCTCTCATGCGTCCCCCAACTGGGCCCCGGCCTTCGCCGGGGTACAGGAGGTGTGTGGAACGCCGCCCCGGCTCAGGCCTTTGCCTCGTCCTCTTCCTCGGGCGGAGCGTTGCGGGCGCGCTTGCGCTCGGTGAACCAGATGCCGATCAGCGCGACCTCGTAGAGCAGCACCAAGGGGATCGCGAGCAGCATCTGCGACCAGACGTCCGGCGGCGTCAGCACCGCCGAGAGCGCGAAGGCGGCGACGATCGCATAGCGGCGCGCGCTCACCAGCTGCGCGCGAGTGACGATGCCGGCGAGCTCCAGCAGCATCAGCAGCACGGGCAACAGGAAGGCCAAGCCAAACGCGAACAGGAACTGCATCACGAACGACAGGTAGTTGGCGACCGAGGGCAGCGCCTCCTGCTGCACGCCGCCCAGATTGCCCTGGTAGCCGAGCAGGAAGTGCAGGGCGACCGGGATGGTGACATAATAGGCGAGCGCCGCGCCCATCAGGAACAGGACGGGCGTCGCGAGCAGGAAGGGGAACAGCGCCTTCTTTTCCGACCGGTAGAGGCCGGGGGCGACGAACTGCCACAGCTGGTTTGCGATCACCGGGAAGGACAGCATCATCGCCGCGAAGAAGGCGACCTTCACCTGGACGAAGAAGCCTTCGAAGATCTGGGTGAAGATGATCCGCTTCTGCCCGGCCGCCAGCAGCGGCTGGACCAGGAACGCAAAGATCTGTTCGGAGAAATAGAAGCAGGCGCCGAACGCGATCGCGATCGCGATCAGCGAGTAGATGAGGCGCTGGCGAAGCTCGATCAGATGGTCGAGCAGCGGTGCCTGGCTGTCGTCGATGTCCCTCACGACGGCGCCTTTCCATCCAGCGCCGGCGGCTGGGCCGGGCGATCGTCCTCGCCCGCGGGCTCTACATGCGGTTTTTCGACCATGACCGGCGCGTCCTGCGCGTCGGTGGGGAACGGCGCCGTGTCCGCTGCACCCGTTTCAGGAGCGGCGGGGCTGGCGGTGTCCGCAGCCGGGAGCGCGGGATGCTCGCGCAGGATGCGGGCGTTTTCCTCCGCCCACTTCTTTTCCATCTCGGCCAGTTCCGCCTCGCGCACCATGGCGTCGAAGCCGGAGCGGAACTGGCGCGCGACGCCGCGTGCCTTGCCGACCCAGTGGCCGACGAAGCGCATTGCCTTTGGCAGGTCCTTCGGGCCGATCACCAGCAGCGCAACCACGGCCACCAGCATCAGCTCGGTCGGAGCGATATCGAACATTCAGCGCCCGTTCGCGTCGAGGGGCGCGCCGGGCGCGCCCGTGAAGATCAGGATCAGCGGTCGTCGCGGGTGCGGTCGGCGTCGCGCACCGGATCGACTACCGGATCGCGAACCGGCTCACGCGGGGGCGCAACCTCGGCATCATAGCCGCGGTTGGCGTCGGCGCGCTGCTCCAGACGGGTCGGGCGGGCGGGCGGCAGATCGTCGTCCTCCTCGGCCATGCCCTTCTTGAAGCTCTTCAGTCCCTTGGCGACGTCGCCCATCATGTCGGAAAAGCGGCCCTTGCCGAACAGCAGGAGCACGATGATCCCGACGATCAGCCAATGCCAGATGCTAAGACCGCCCATTGTCACTCTCCATTACGCGTTGGCGCCCACTTAGTCGCTCTCGTCGCCGCTTTCTAGCTCGCCCGCAAGGGCAACGTCGATCGGGTCGAGCAGGCCCGCGGCGCGCAAGTCGTCCATTCCCGGCAGATCGCGGCGCGTGCGAAGGCCGAAGTGGGTCAGGAATTCGGGCGTGGTGGCGTAGGTGAGCGGCCGGCCCGGCACCTCGCGACGGCCGGCGGGACGCACCCAGCCGGCCTCCATCAGCACGTCGAGGGTGCCCTTCGCCACCTGCACGCCGCGAATCGCCTCGATCTCGGCGCGGGTGACCGGCTCGTGATAGGCGATGATCGCAAGCGTCTCGATGCCGGCGCGCGACAGGCGGCGCGGCTCCTCGCGATCGCGGCGCAGGAAGCGGGCGAGATCGGGCGCGGTCTCGAAATGCCAGCGATCGCCGCGGCGCACGGGGGCGATCCCGCGGCCGGCGTAGTCGGCGACGAGTTGGTCGAGCGCACGCGGCACGTCCGCCCCCTCGCCCACATAGGCGCGGATCGCGGCGACGCTCATCGGCGAGTCGGCCGCGAACAGCACCGCCTCCACCGCGCGCACCAGTTCGTCGGGCGCGGTGCTCACCGGATTGCCCGGATGCGGAGCGGCGCGAACGGGGCGCTCTGGTCGAGCTCGACCTTCCCCTGCCGCGCGAGCTCCAGCGCCGCGAGGAAGCTGGAGGCGAGCGCCGAGCGGCGGAAGGCGGCGTCGGCATCCTCGGGCAGGAAGCGCTCCAGCACCGTCCAGTCGAGATGAGTGCCGAGCATCGCCGACACCCGCTCGATCGCGGTCTCCAGCGTCATCACCGGGCGATGCTGGACGATGTGGAGCACCGGGCGGGTGCGCGCGCTCACCCGGCCATAGGCGGCGACCAGGTCGTAGATCTCCGCCTGCCAGATCGTCTGGCGCAGGACGCGCAGCCCTTCGGGAGCGCCGCGGGGGAAGACGTCGCGGCCGATGCGGTCGCGGGCGAGCAGGCGGGCGCCGGCCTCGCGCATCGCGTTCAGCCGCTCGAGACGGAGTTGCAGGCGGAGCGCCAGTTCCTCCGGGTCTGGCTGCGCCTCCGGGTCGCGCGGCAACAGCAGCGCGGATTTGAGGAAGGCAAGCCAGGCGGCCATGACGAGATAGTCGGCGGCGAGCTCCAGCTTCAGCGCCCGGGCCTGCTCGACATAGGCGAGATATTGTTCGACCAGCTTCAGGATCGAGATTTCGCGCAGGTCGACCTTTTGCGTGCGGGCGAGCGCCAGCAGCAGGTCGAGCGGCCCTTCCCAGCCCTCCACCTCCACCGTCAGCGTGTCGACCGTTTCCATGAGGGTGTTAGACAGGCTTCGTCAGGGGATTGCCAGAGGGGGCGGCATCCTGCGCGTCTGAGGATCGCAGGCGACTGATCTGACGCGCAACCTGTACCCCGGCGGAGGCCGGGGCCCAGTTGCGGTGTCCTGGCGGTGGGTTGCGCTCCCTTACCGCCGCCTTCCCAACTGGGCTTTGGCCTTCGCCCGGGTACGAAGAAGGAGCAGCGCGTTTGGTTCAGGCGAGCGCCAAGAGGGCGTCGCGCTTTGCGATCAGGGGAGCGATGTCGGCTGCCTCGGCAGGGCGGGTGACGCTCGCCATCGCGCGGTTGAGGCGCTCGCGGCTTTCGGGCGAGATCTCCCCGAGGCGGCCGGCAATGTCGACCATCTCGTCCATGCGCGCCCAGCAGTCGAGCACCAGGTCGCAGCCGGCGGCGATTGCAGCGGCGGCCTTTTCGCCCGCGGTGCCGGACAGCGCCTTCATGTCGATGTCGTCGGTCATCAGCAGCCCGTCGAAGCCGATGCGGCCGCGGATCACCTCGCCGATCACGGTCGGTGACAGGGTGCCGGGGCGCTCGGCGTCCCAGGCGCGGTAGACGACGTGCGCGGTCATCCCCATCGGCGCATTCGCCAAGGTACGGAACGGCGCGATATCCTGCTCCAGTGCCGCGGCGTCGGCGTCGACCACGGGTAGCTCCAGGTGGCTGTCGACCACCGCGCGGCCGTGGCCGGGCATATGCTTGACGACGCCGACCACGCCAGCGCGGGCGAGGCCGTCGAGCACCGCGCGGCCGATCGCCGCCACCTGGAGCGGATCGGCGCCATAGGTGCGCTCGGCAACGGCGGCGGTGGTGTCAGGCTGGCGCACGTCGAGCAGCGGCAGGCAGTTGACGGTGATGCCGACCTCCGCCAGCGTGTGCCCGATCGCCTCGGCATTGGCGCGCGCCGCCTCGATCGCCGAAGCGGGGGCGACGTCCCACAGCCGGGCAAAGGCAGCACCGGCAGGAAATGCGGGCCACTCGGGCGGCTTCATGCGGGAGACCGCCCCGCCCTCCTGGTCGATCAGGATCGGCAGGTCGTCGCGGCCGGTGAGCGCACGCAGCGAGTCGGTGAGCGCGCGCAACTGCGCGCGATCGACGACGTTGCGGCCGAACAGGATGAAGCCGGCCGGCTCCACATCGCGGAAGAAGGCGGCTTCACCGTCGGTGAGCGCGGGGCCGGACAGGCCGAAGATCACGGGCTTCATGCCCGCTGCCTAGCGACTTGGGGGCGGGATTAGAACACCCTGGGAGCGGGGTTCGTCGCGCGCATCTGCGGAGCGAGCCCGCCTTCGAGAGGGGCGTACTCCCGCGAAGGCGTGACTTCTGCGGAACGGGCGCCGCCGTCCTTGGCCACGCGCGTATTCCTGCGAAAGCAGGAATCCAGGGCCAAGCAGACCAACGCCTTGCGGTGCTTGGAACCCTGGGCTCCTGCTTTCGCAGGAGCACGGCGGGTTTGACCCCGTCGGGCCTACGACACTGGCGAGAAGCGGTGGCGGGGTGCGCCACGTCTTCGCTTCGGCCACCCAACTGGCCCCCAGCCTTCGCCGGGGTACAGGCCGGCGGCTTGGCCGTCAGCGGGCGATGTAGCAGCCTTCGCCGGCGAGCTTGAGCTTGCCGCAGAGTTCGCCCGCCTTGGGAGCGTCGCCCGCGTCGACGCGCAGCCGGTAGACGGTTTTCCCGTTGACCTCGGCCTGCTCGATCGAGGGGGTGAGCGGGGCGAGATAGCCGAAGCGCTTGGTGAGCCGCTGCCAGCTGCTGTTGGCGACGCTTGCCTCCGGGAAGGAGCCGAGCTGGACCACCGAGCCGGAGGCGGTGCGGACCGGGGCCGCTGCCGCCTGGCGGGCGGGCGCGCGGGCCTGGAGCTGGCCGGCGGAGGCCGGAACCGCTGCCACCACCTTGGCCGCACCCTCGGACGGGGCCGCGGCGGGCGCCTGTGCCGGTGCCGCCTGACCCAGAACCGGCGCCTCGGGCACCTTGCTCAGGTCCACGGTCGCAGCGCCCGCGTCCCGGCCTTCGCTGGTCGCAAAGACGGTATCGCCGGTGCCCTCCACTTCCATGCCGCCGGGCTGGTCCGGCTTCACCTTGTACGGGCCCTTTTCCGCGGTGATGATCGCGCCATTGCCACCGCCGCCGCCCGTCACGTTCGCGCCGAAGTTGAGCGCCGCCCAGATGACGCCGCCCAGCACGGCGATGCCAACCAGGACGAGCAGCAGCACCCGCCACAGCGAGGCGGTCGCCTCGGGCGGGGGCTCGACGCTCTCCAGCCACGGCAGGCGATCCTCGTCGCGTGCGTGCATGCCCGTCGCCAGCCGTTCGGCCATCAATGCATCTCCTCGACGGCCTCGACCCCCATTACGGCAAGCCCGTTGCGGATGATCTGCCCGATTGCGTCGGCCAGGAAAAGCCGCGCGCAGGTGAGCGCCGGATCGTCCGGCTGGAGCGTGCGGCGCGACGGATCGTCGTTGCCGACGTTCCAGGCGGCGTGAAATTCCGCAGCCAGATCATAGAGATAGAAGGCGATGCGATGCGGTTCGCGCGCCGTCGCCGCAGCTTCCGCGACGCGGGGGAACTGGGCCGCGCGCTGCACCAGGCGCAGCTCGGTTGCGTCAAGCCGGGACAGGTCGACTGCGTCGCACTCGATCCCCGCCTCCCGCGCGCGGCGGTGCAGCGAGGCGACTCGCGCATGGGCGTACTGGACGTAGAAGACCGGATTGTCCTTCGACGCCTCCACCACCTTGGCGAAGTCGAAGTCCATCTGCGCATCCGCCTTGCGGGTGAGCATGGTGAAGCGGACGACGTCCTTGCCGACTTCCTTCACCACGTCTGCCAGCGTCACGAAATTGCCGGCGCGCTTGGACATCTTCACCGGCTCGCCGGCGCGCAGCAGGCGGACCATCTGGACGAGCTTGACGTCGAAGCGGACCTTGCCCTCGGTCAGCGCCTGGACGGCGGCGACGATGCGCTTGACGGTGCCGGCATGGTCGGCGCCCCAGATGTCGATCAGCTGGTCGGCGGTCTGCGCCTTCTGGAAGTGATAGGCGAGGTCGGCGCCGAAATAGGTCCACTGGCCGTTGGACTTCTTGATCGGGCGATCCTGGTCGTCGCCGAACTGCGTCGAGCGGAACAGCGGCAGCTCGACCGGCTCCCAGTCCTCGGGCGTCTCGCCCTTGGGGGCTTCGAGCACGCCGTCGTAGACGAGGCCGCGCTCGCGCAGCCACGCCTCGGCCGCCTCGGGCTTGCCCGCCGCCTGGAGCTCGGCCTCGGACGAGAACAGGTCGTGGTGGATGCCGAGCAGCGCCAGGTCGTCCTTGATCATGACGAGCATGGCGGCGACGGCCTCCTTGCGGAACATCGCCAGCCACTCGCTCTCGGGCGCGTCGACGAAGCGGGCGCCATGCTCGGCCGCGAGCTTCTCGCCGATCGGCTTGAGGTAATCGCCGGGGTAGAGGCCTTCGGGGATCTCGATCGTCTCGCCTAGCGCCTCGCGGTAGCGCAGATGCGCCGAGCGCGCGAGCACGTCGACCTGGCCGCCGGCGTCGTTGACGTAATATTCGCGGATCACCTTGTGGCCGACGAACTCGAGCAGGCTGGCGAGCGCGTCGCCGACCACCGCGCCGCGGCAATGACCCATGTGCATGGGACCGGTGGGGTTGGCCGAGACATATTCGATGTTGACGGTGGTCCCCGCCCCCATCGTCGAGCGGCCATAGTCTCCGCCCGCCTGGATGATCCCGCGCAGCTCGTCGCGCCAGGTGTCGTCGGTCAGCGTCAGGTTGATGAAGCCGGGGCCGGCCACCGACACTTCGGCCACGGCGTCGAGCTTGCCAAGTTCGGCGGCGAGCTTTTCGGCGAGCGCGCGCGGATTGGTGCGCGCAGGCTTGGCCAGCACCATGGCGGCGTTGGTCGACAGGTCGCCGTGGCTCGCGTCGCGCGGCGGCTCCACCGTGACGGCGCGTCGGTCCAGCCCCTCGGGCAGGTCGCCCGCCGCGACCAGCGCGTCGAGGGCGGCATCGAGATGGGCGGCAAAGCGTGCGTACAGCGTCATGGGCATCCCGGTGATGAAAATCAGGCGCGGCTGTAGAGGAGTTTTCCGTTCGCTTGAACCATCATCCTGACGAAAGTGGGATCAGGGGTCGCTACGCCCCTCCCGCTTGTTTCGAGTAGCCGTCGAGCCTGTCGAGACGGCGTATCGAGAAATCGACTGCGGCTCTCTCGACACGGGCTCTCGACAAGCTCGATCCCTGCTCGAGACAAACGGGCTGGGGCGGACTGGAGCCCCCCGTCAGAACCCCTCGGGCAGGCTCACCTCCCCGACCAACTCGCGGTAGCGGGCGATGGCGAAGCGGTCCGTCATGCCGGCGATGAAGTCGGCGATGTGGCGGCTGCGGCCGGGCTCGTCGTTGGGGAGATCGGCACGCCAGCCGTCGGGCAGCAGCGCCGGGTCGGCCCGGTAGGCGGCGAACAGCCCCGTCACCACCGTGCGCGCGGCATCCGCGGCGGCGAGCTGCGATGGGTGGTGGTATAGGTTGGCGTACATGAAGCGCTTGAGCGTACGCTCCTGATCGCGGACCTTGTCGGAGAAGCCGACGAGGCAGCGGCCGCAGGCGCGCACGTCCGCGACGCTCTGCACGCCCGCGTCGGCGATGCGGCGGCGGGTCTCGGCGATCAGGTCGTTGACCATGGCGCCGATCTGCGCGCGGATCAGCTCGCCCACCAGCCGATCGGGCGCGTCGTCCGGGAATTGCGCGCGCACCTCGTCCCAGCGCTCCGCGACGATCGGCACGCCCAGCATCTGGTCAAACGTCAGCAACCCGGCGCGCAGGCCGTCGTCGATGTCGTGGTTGTCATAGGCGATGTCGTCGGCGAGTGCTGCGACCTGCGCCTCCAGCGAGGACCATTCGCCCAGCCGCAGCGGAAAGGCGGCGTCCACGTCCGCCAGTGCCCAGCCGGGGCGGCGGATCGGACCGTTGTGCTTGGCGAGCCCCTCCAGCGTGTCCCAGGTGAGGTTGAGCCCTCGCCAGCGGGGATACGGGCTGTCGAGCCGCGTCAAGGTTCGCAGCGTGTGGCCGTTGTGGTCGAAGCCGCCTGCCCCCATCAGCGCGTCCTTGAGCGCATCCTCACCGGCATGGCCGAACGGCGGGTGGCCGATGTCGTGCGCGAGGCACAGCGCCTCCGTCAGATCCTCGTTCAATCCCAGCGCGCGCGCGATCGCGCGGCCGATCTGCGCGACCTCCAGGCTGTGGGTCAGGCGGACGCGGAAATGGTCGCCGTCGGGCGCCATGAACACCTGCGTCTTGTGACGCAGGCGCCGGAAGCTGATCGAGTGGATGATGCGGTCGCGATCGCGCTGAAACGCGTCGCGGGGGCCGCGCGCGGTCTCGTTGCCCTCGTCGCGCAGGCGTCCGCCGTGCGCCCGAGGGTCCGCCGCCCAGGGCGCCTGTTGTCTGGTCACTTGGGAAGCTGCTCGATCTTTTGTCCGGGTTCGCTGGCCCAGACAAAGGCGGAGAGCCCCTGCTTGGCAAGCGTGTTGACGAAGGTCTGCGCTTCGTCGTCGGTCTTGAAGGGGCCGACCAGCAGCCGGTTGGTGGCACGCAGCGGGGTGGTCCACGCCGCGCGCCCCTTGAGCGCCGCCGCCTTGGCACCCAGCGTGCGATACGCCTTGGGCAGGTCCGCCTTGTTGGCGCCGCCCGCGACCTGCACCCAGGTGCGCGCAGGATCGCGCTTGACGGGATCGGGCTTGGCCGGGGTCTTCGCCTTGCCCTTTGCGGTCGCGGCCTTGGGGTCGTCCTTTGCCGCCTTGGCGCTGCCGAGCTTTGCGGCGGCATCCTTGGCCTTGGTTGCCGGCTCCTTGGCGGCGGGCTTTTCCGTCTCGCGTGCCGCGGCAGCCTTAGCAGGCGTCGGCTTGGGCTCGGGCCGGGCGGGCTCGACACGAACCGGGGGCGCAGCGGGGACCGTGGCGGCAGGGGTCACCGGTGCGGGCGCGGGCGCGGCGGAGGGCAGCGGCGCGACGCCCAGCTCGGTCGCCGGGATCGTCAGGTTGCGGATGATGGTCGCAAGCGTGGTGTCGGTCGCCGCGGCGGCGGCATCGCTGCGCGCGGGCGCCGGCGGCTGGGGCGCCGAGGCGACCTGCCTGGGTTCGGCGGCAGCGACGTCGCGCGCCTCCTGCGCGGCGGCCGCAGCAGCTGCCCGTTGCGCATCGGCGAGCCGGGCGGCCTCCGCCAGGCGCTGCGCCTCGGCGAGCCGGGCAGCTTCTGCGGCACGCTGCGCCTGGGCGACGCGCTCGGCCTCGACCCGGCGGGCCATCTCGGCAGCTGCAGCGGTGCGGGCCGCTTCGGCCGCTCGCGCGACCTGGGCGAGGCGTGCAGCTTCGGCGGCGCGGGCGGCTTCGGCCACGCGCGCCGCCTCGGCGACGCGATCGGCCTCCGCCTTGCGCGCGGCGGCGAGTTCGGCCTCGCGCTGGCGGGCCTCGGTCTCGCGGCGGGCAGCGGCCGCGGCCTCGCGACGTTCCCGACGAGACAGCTTGCGGGTGCGCGTGGCCGCCTGGGCCGGCTGCACGGCCGTAGTCGCCGCGGCCACGGCGACGGGCGCCTCGGCGCGCGGTGCCGGCACGATCGGGGGCGCGAGCCGGGCATCGGCGATGCGGGCGGGCGTGGTCCCCAGGCGGCCGAAGTGCACGGCAAAGGCGCGATCGGCCGGCGAGAGCGACGGCAGGCGGCGGAAGAAGGGGGCAAGCTGCGTGCCGAAGCCCGGCAGCATGGTGGCGGCGATCCGGTCGGCCCCGGCCGCATCGCCCTGCATCGCGAGGACGCAGGCGTGGACGCGCCACGCCGCACGGTCGCTCTGGCGCAGCAACGGGTCGAGCAGCTGGTTAGCCGCGCGGACGTCGCCGGTGATGCCCAGCGACAGCGCGAGGCGGCGGACGATCTCGTCATCCCGATCGACCGAAAGCGCGAGCCGGTAATCGCGCTGCGCGTTGGTGGGATAGCCGAGCAGGTCGAACGCGAGCCCGCGGTCGGCCGCAAAATAACGAGGCGCCAGACCCGCGCGCTCGGCCGCGGCGAACAGGCGCATCGCCTCCCCCGGCCGCTCCATCGACAACAGCGCGGAGGCGCGTCCCGCGAGCACGCGCGGATCGCCGGGCGCCACCTTCTCCGCCCGGGCGAAGAACTGCACCGATGCCTGCGGGTCGCCGAGGCGTGTGCTCAGGCGGCCGGCCTCGATCAGGGCGTTGAGGTCGTTGGGACTGGTCGCCAGGATCCGCATCTGTTCGGACAGGCGGTCCGCGTTCGGGGTCGGCTGCTGGACGATCGCCTGCGCCCATGCGGGCTGCAGACTCGCCTGCGCCAGGGCGAGGCAGGAGGCGGCGAGCAGCGTTGGCAGCAACGCCCCGCGACCGGTGGTCGGGAAACGGTTCATGGGTGCAGCCACCTTAGAGGCGCGAGCGGAATACGGAAGTTGTGCGCCGCTGACCAGGCGACCAGACGATGCCCCCAGGGGACGAACTGCGTGCGGGGAGATGGCCGGGCAACCCAGGGAGGCGCCCGGCCACCGGCCTTACTGGTTGTTCTGGCGGTGCAGGAAGCGCGGGATGTCGAGCGGCTCCTTGGCCGTCTCGTCCCCGCGTGCCGGTGCACGACCGGCGTTCGCCATGCGCTCGAACAGGGTACCGCCCGGACGGCTGCGGCCGCTGCCCTGCTCCTCGCCGGCTGCCGCCTCGGTGCCCGGGGTCAGCCAGCGACGACGTGCCTCGAAGCCGGGGCGCGGCTCGTCGGCAGACGGCGTGGGCGCCGGAGCCGGAGCCGCAGCGGCCTGCTGCGGGACCATGGTGTCCGCGCCGAGCACCAGCTCGTCGGCATCCTCCACGGGCGGCTGCGGCGCGGGCTGGGGTGCCGGCTGCGGGGCAGCGACCGGCTGGACCTGGGGCGCTGCCGCCTGCGGGGCCGGTGCGGGCTGGGCTGCCGGCTGGACCGGAGCCTCGACCGCCTGCGGCTCGCCCGCCGGAGCGGGACGACGGCTGCCGCCGAAGGAGAAGGAGGTGCGCGCCGGTTCGGCGGCGATCGCCGCCTGCTGCGCGGGCGAGCTTGCCTCTATGCCGGTGGCGACCACCGACACGCGGATCTTGCCTTCGAGCTCCGGGTTGAACGCCGAACCCCAGATGATGTTGGCGTCGTCGTCGACCAGCTCGCGAATGTGGTTCGCGGCCTCGTCCACCTCGAGCAGGCGCATGTCGTCGCCGCCGGTGATCGAGACGATCACGCCCTTGGCGCCGTTCAGCGAGACGCCGTCGAGCAGCGGGTTGGCGATCGCCTTCTGCGCGGCTTCGATCGCGCGGCTGTCGCCCTCGGCTTCGCCGGTGCCCATCATCGCCTTGCCCATCTCCTGCATCACCGAGCGGACGTCGGCGAAGTCGAGGTTGATGAGGCCGGGCATGACCATCAGGTCGGTGATGCCGCGCACGCCCTGCTGCAGCACCTCGTCCGCCATTTCGAACGCCTGCTTGAAGGTCGTGTTGGCGTTGGCGATCAGGAACAGGTTCTGGTTCGGGATGACGATCAGGGTATCGACGTACTTCTGAAGCTCCTCGATCCCGGCGTCGGCCGAGCGGGCGCGCTTCTTGCCTTCGAACGAAAAGGGCTTGGTGACCACGCCGACGGTCAGGATGCCCATCTCGCGCGCCGCCTTGGCGATCACCGGGGCTGCACCGGTGCCGGTGCCGCCGCCCATGCCGGCCGCGATGAAGCACATGTGTGCGCCCTGCAGCGCTTCCTGGACCTGCTCGATGGTTTCCTCAGCCGCGGCGCGGCCGATCTCCGGCCGGCTGCCGGCGCCCAGGCCTTGCGTGATCTTCACGCCCAGCTGGATACGCTGCGGCGCGTCCGACTGCTTGAGCGCCTGCGCGTCGGTATTGGCGACCAGGAATTCCACGCCCTGCACTTCGGCGCGGATCATGTTCGCGATGGCGTTGCCGCCCGCCCCGCCGACGCCGATCACCGAAATGCGCGGCGTCAGATCGTCGAGGTCCGGCGGAAGAAATTCGATGCTCATTCCTGATCTCCCGAAGCGGGCCGGCCGCTGGCCAGCAACCGCCTAACTAGTTTCTTCTGCACCAACGGCTTGGGGGCATCTACCCCCGATCAGCACCATCCGTAGCGAATCTTCAATAGTTGGTCCGAAAGGCGGCCATCAGGCGCTGCAACATCGCCATCGGACTGGGCCGGGTGACCACCTGATGGGTCGGCTGGATCGCCCTGAGATCGACCGGATCGGACGCCGCGAACATCGCCAGACCCGCCAGCGTCGCGAAGCCCGGACCCGAATGCGCCTCCGGCAGCGCGGTCAACCCGCGCGCACGTCCGACACGGACGGTGCGGCCGAGCGCCTGCTGCGCATAGTCGGCGATGCCCTTCAGCTCCGCACCGCCGCCGGTGAGCACCACCTGACGCCCGACGGGATCGTCGAAGTTCAGCTTGCGCAGTTCCTTCTGGATCTCTGCCATCAGCCGGTCGAGCCGCTGGCGGATGACCGCGATCAGCTGCGCCCGGGTGATACGCGTACCCTCGGCGTCCTCGTCAGGGCGGACCGGCGCCACGTCGATCATGTCGTGGTTGTCGCGCGGGCTCATGTTGGCCGAGCCGTAGAAGCACTTCAGCCGCTCGGCCTGATTGCGGCCGGTGCCGAAGGCGGAGGCGACGTCGTCGGTGATATCGGCGGCACCCATCGAGATGGAGGCGAGGCCAGTGAGCACGCCGTTGGCGAACACCGACACGTTGGTGACGCCCGCGCCGATCTCGACCAGTGCGACGCCGAGTTCGCGCTCTTCCTCGGACAGGCAGGCAAGGCCCGTCGCGACGGGGGCGGCGATGATCGACTTCACCTCCAGGTGCGCAGAGCGGACGCAGAGGTCGAGGTTGCGGACGGGCGAGCCTTCGGTCGCGACGACGTGGATCTCGACGCCTAGACGGTCGGCGTGGAGACCCATCGGGTCGCGCACGCCGCCCAGGCCATCCAACGAATAGCGCATCGGCTGGGCATGCATGACCATCAGCGCACCGGGATCGATGGCGTTGCGGCCGGCCTTCAGCAGCGCGTCAACGTCCGACTGCTCGACGCGATGGCCACCCAGGTCGACCTCCAGCTTGACGATGTCGGACAGGAGGCCGCCTGCCGAGAAGCTGACCCACACGTCCTCGATGTTGAGGCCGGCGATGCGCTCCGCCTGCTCCACCGCCTCGCGCACCGCGGTCTCGGTCGCCTTCATGTCGGCGATGTAGCCGCGTTTGACGCCGCGGCTCTCGCGCTGGCCGGTGCCGAGCACCACCAGTTCGCCGCCGTCCCCCTTTTGCGCGATCAGCGCCGACACCTTCGACGATCCGATGTCGAGTGCGGTAATCAGTCCTTCCGGTGTCACTTTAGCCATCGCCCTACCCCTTAAACGACGCCCGTGCTGCCTGTCTCTACGCTGCCCGTCTCATTGCCTTGGCCGGCCGGCGCAGCACCTTCCGCCGCGTTGCCGGGTTCGGCATCGTCGGCCGCGGGCGTGGCCGCGGCACCCGGCGCCATGCGCACCACCAGCTTGCTGGGATCGCGCAGGTCGAACCGGGCATAGCCCTTGCCCAGCAGGCCCATGGTGCCATCCATCTGCGCGAACTTCACCAGCGCGTTTGCTGCGGCCTTTTCCCCTTCGGGCAGCACCAGCGTCTCGCCCGACTGGAACAGCAGGTCCCAGCGGCGATTGCCGACCCAGGTCGCGGCCTTCACCATCGGACGGAGCGCCGGCGCGGCGGCGATCAGGCGCTGATAGGCCGGCTCCTGCGCATTGGCGCCTTCCCCGATCACCAGCGGCAGGCGCGGGATCGCGTGGGCGGGTACCTCGTCGAGCAGCACGCCCTTGTGGTCGATCAGCATCAGCTGGCCGTTGTTCTGCCAGACGGCGGCGGGATCGCGCTCGACCACGTCGATCACGAGGGTGTCGGGCAGCCGCCGCGACACGCGCGCATCGGCGATCCAGCCGTATTCGAGCAGGCGGTCGCGGGTGCCGTTCAGGTCCACCAGCGGCATCGCGCGCGAGCGCTGGTCGAGCGCCACGGCATAGACCGAATTGGCGTCCATGCGCTTGAGGCCGGTGACCTCGATCTGGGCGACGCGGAAGCCGAGGCTGCCGATCCCCTCGGCCATGGCGGTGCCGACCAGGCCGAAGACGCCGAGCCACCCGGCCGCGGCGATCGCAGCCCCGCCGACGAGCGCGGTGATGCCCCAGGCCGCCGCCTTGCGCACCGTCGCCTCGCCGCCGGGCACGCGGGCCACGGCGTGGTCGAGGATCGAGGCGCGGCGCTGGCGCTTGGGCTGCGGACGGCGCTTGGGCTTCACCGTGCGCGCCGGTGCCGGGCGCCGGGAACTTGCACGGCTCATTCGGTCGCTCCGTGGGTGAGGGCCTCGTCGACGATCCACTGTACCAGCTGCGGATAGGACATGCCCACCGCGCGTGCCTGTTCGGGCACCAGGCTGAGCGGGGTCATGCCCGGCTGGGTGTTGACCTCCAGCAGGAACAGGCCCTCGACGCCCTGGCTGTCGTCCCAGCGGAAGTCGGAGCGTGACGCGCCGCGGCAGCCGAGCCGCTGGTGCGCGGCAACCGCGATCGCCTTGCACGCCTCGGCGATGTCCTCGGGGATCTCCGCCGGGCAGACGTGCTCGGTCAGCCCCTCGGTGTACTTGGCGTCGAAGTCGTAGAAGCCGGACTTGGGGCGCAGCTCCGTCACGGCGAGCGCGCGGTCACCCAGCACCGCCGTCGTGAGCTCACGCCCACGGATGAATGGCTCGGCGAGCAGTTCGTCGAACTCCTGCCAGGGGCCGGTCGCGTCGCGCGCGATCGGGTTGCCGTAGTTGCCCTCGTCCGTGACGATGGCGACGCCCACCGACGAGCCCTCGTTGACGGGTTTCAGCACATAGGGGCGCGGCAGCGGATCGCGCTCGAACAGCTCCTCGGTCGCAACGATGCGGCCGCCGGGCATGGGGATACCGTGCGGGACCAGCGCCTGCTTGGTGAGTTGCTTGTCGATCGCGATCACCGAGGTGGCGAGCCCGGAGTGGGTATAGGGCAGGCCCATCAGGTCGAGCATGCCCTGCACCGTGCCGTCCTCACCGGGCGAGCCGTGGAGTGCGTTGAAGACTACGTCGGGCTTCGCTTCGGCGAGGCGGAGTGCCACGTCGCGATCCATGTCGATGCGCGTCACGCGGTGACCCAGCGACTCCAGCGCGTCCGCGACGCCCGTGCCCGACATTAGCGACACCGGACGCTCGGCCGACCAGCCGCCCATCAGCACGGCGATGTGAAGGGTGCGCTCGGTCACAGGGAAACTCCTTGGCTCGCGGCCAGAACGAGGGTGCGCGGCATCACTTGGCAAGTCCCACGCGCTGGATTTCCCATTCCAGCTCGACGCCGGAATGGGCCTTCACCCGTGCGCGCACTTCCTCGCCCAGCGCCTCGATCTCGGCGCTGCTGGCGGACCCCAGGTTGAGGAGGAAGTTGCAGTGCTTTTCGCTCACCTGCGCGTCGCCGCGGCGCAGGCCGCGGCAGCCGGCGGCGTCGATCAGCGCCCAGGCCTTGTGCCCGTCCGGGTTCTTGAAGGTCGAGCCGCCGGTGCGGCTGCGCAGCGGCTGGGACGCTTCGCGCTCCGCGGCGATGCGGTCCATCTCGGCGCCGATCGCGGCGGGATCACCGGGTGTGCCCTCGAACACCGCCTCGACCACGACGGCGCCGGCCGGCAGTTCGGAGTGGCGGTAGGTGTAGCCCAGCCGCTCGGCAGGCCAAGTCTCGATCGCGCCGGCGCGCGTGACGACCGTCGCCTCGACCAGGATGTCGCTGGTGTCGCGGCCATAGGCGCCCGCGTTCATCCGCACGGCGCCGCCGATCGTGCCCGGGATGCCGCGCAGGAACTCCAGCCCGGCGATACCCGCGTCGCGGGCGGCCGAGGCGACAGTGATGCCCATCGCCCCTGCCCCTGCCCGCACGCGGTTGCCGGGTTCGACGGACACGCGCGCCATCGCCTTGGGCAGGCGTACAACTACGCCCGGCACGCCACCGTCGCGCACGATCAGGTTGGAGCCGACGCCGACCGGGAGCACCGGCACTTGCGGGTCCAGCGTGGCGAGGAGATCCGCCAGCGCCTCGACCGTATCAGGACGCACCAGCCACTCTGCCGGACCGCCGGTGCGGAACCAGATGAAGTCGGCGAGCGAGCCCTGCGGCTCGACCTTGCCGGCGACCGGGGGCAGCGCGCCCGTGTCGAGGCGGAGGGCGGTGCTCATTTGCTCCAGCCCCACAGCTTCGCCCAGGCGAGCCATGCCTTCCACTGCGCCTCTGCCGCGCGACGGCCGGCATCCTGGAAGTCAGCGGCCTGGCTGCCGGCCTGGAGCATGCGGCGGACGGCATCCACCTGCGCCTCATGGGCGCGGAAGAGCTCGCGCTGCGCCTCGGTCGCGGTCTTGAACCAGTCGCTCATGCCGCCTGCTCCACGCGCGCCGCCTGGACGATCGCATCCGCGAGGCCGGCGGCGGTCTTGGTGATGTCCCCTGCCCCCAGGCAGACGATCAGGTCGCCCTCACGCGCGTCGGCGGCGAGGAGTTGCGCGAGTGCCTTAGCATCCGCGACCGAGCGCGCGGAGCGATGGCCGCGACGGCAGATGCGCTCGGCCAGCGCCTCCCCGCTCACGCCCTCGACCGGCGCCTCGCCCGCCGCATAGACGGGGAGTGCATAGACCGCATCGGCATCGTTGAACGCCTGCGCGAACTCGTCCATCAGCGCGCCGAGCCGTGAATAGCGGTGCGGCTGCACGACCGCGATCACGCGCCCGGCAGAGGCTTCGCGCGCAGCGGAGAGTACGGCGCGGATTTCCACCGGGTGATGCGCATAGTCGTCGATCACCGTCATCGCCGGCTCGGCGACCGTGCCGACCTTGGTGAAGCGGCGCTTGACTCCGCCGAAGGCACCGAAGCCGCTGGCGATGGTGGCATCGTCGATGCCCATCTCGATCGCGACGGCAATGGCGGCGAGCGCGTTCTGGACGTTGTGGCGGCCGGCCATCGGCAGGACGATGCCGGCGATGGTGCGCTGGCTGCCGTCGCGCTCCCGCACCACGGCGTCGAAGCGGTTGCAGCCGTCCTTCGACACGATGTTGGTGCCGCGGACGTCGGCTTGCGCGGCAAAGCCATAGGTCACGATGCGGCGGTCGCGCACCCGCGGGATGATCGCCTGCACCTCCGGATGGTCGAGGCACAGGATCGCCGCGCCGTAGAAGGGCACGTTCTCGACGAACTCGACGTACGCGTCCTTGGCGCGGTCGAACGAGCCATAATGGTCGAGATGCTCGGGATCGATGTTGGTGACGACCGCGATCGTGCCGTCCAGGCGCAGGAAGCTGCCGTCGCTCTCGTCGGCCTCGACCACCATCCAGTCGCTGGCGCCCAGCCGCGCGTTGGAGCCATAGGCGTTGATGATGCCGCCGTTGATGACGGTGGGGTCGACCCCGCCGGCGTCGAGCAGGGCTGCGATCAGCGAGGTGGTGGTCGTCTTGCCGTGGGTGCCGGCGACCGCGACGGTGGACTTGAGGCGCATCAGCTCGGCGAGCATTTCGGCACGGCGGACGACCGGCACACGGCGGGCGAGCGCAGCCTCGACCTCCGGGTTCCCGCGCTGGATGGCGGTCGAGGTCACCACCACCGCCGCGTCACCCAGATTGGCGGCGGCATGGCCGATCGCCACCGGGATGCCGCGGTCGCGCAGGCCCTGGACGACATAGCCCTCGGCCACGTCGGAGCCCTGCACGCGATAGCCCAGGTTCTTCATCACCTCGGCAATGCCGGACATGCCGATGCCGCCGATGCCGACGAAGTGGATCGTGCCGATGTCGGTTGCGACGCCCTTCATGCCAGCGCCTCCCGCACGGCGGGCTTGGCCGATCCGCTCGGGATCCGGGCCGGAGGCGAGTCGATGCTCTCGACCAGGTCGGCGAGGTCGCGGACGGCGTAGGGGCGGCCGCAGCTGCGCGCGCGAAGCGCGGCATTCTCCAGCGCCTGCGGCTCCAGCCCGAGCTTCTGGATCTGCTTGGCGAGCTCCGTCGGGGTGAAGGCCGTCTGCGGAATGGTGCGCGCGCCGCCCGCCTGGGTGATCTCGCGCGCGTTGACGGTCTGGTGATCGTCGGTGGCGCTGGGAAGCGGCACCAGGATCGCCGGCCGGCCGGCGGCGGTGAGCTCGGCGATGGTCGAGGCACCGGCGCGTGCGATCACGACATGGCTCCAGGCGAGGCGCTCGGGCAGGTCGGGCAGATAGGTCGCGATCTCCGCCGGGATACCGTGCTCGGCGTACTGCGCGCGCACGCGATCAATGTCCTCCAGGCGCGCCTGGTGCGTGACCTGCAGGCGACGGCGGAAATGGAGCGGAAGCAGCGCCAAGCCATCCGGCACGACCTGGCTGAGGATGCTCGCGCCCTGGCTGCCGCCGGTCACCAGCACGCGGAACAGGCCGTCTTCCTCGGGCGTCGGGAACGGGCGGTCGCGCAGGGCGAGCACGGACTCGCGAACCGGGTTGCCGACGAGGTGGACCTTGCCGGCGTAGGCGGGCTTCAGCCGCTGCACGTCTTCGTACGAGGTCGCGATGGCGTTCACGCGCCCGGCGACGAAGCGGTTGACACGGCCGAGCACGGCGTTCTGCTCGTGAATCACGGTCGGCACCTTGCGCGCAAAGGCCGCGAGCAGCGCCGGGAGCGCGGGATAGCCGCCGAAGCCGACGACGGCAGACGGCTGGAAGGTGTCGTAGAGCGCCATCGCCATGGCGCGGCCGGCGAGCATCTCGCGCCCGGCGCGCAGCCAGCCCAGCGGCCCGCCCTGGAGGCGGCCGGCGGGAAGCACGTGGGTCTGAACGCCGTCGAACAGGCCTGGGAAACGGACGCCGCGTTCGTCGCTGACCAGCGCGACGCGATGGCCGCGCGCGGTCAGCTCCGTCGCAAGGGCCGCCGCGGGGACCATGTGCCCCCCCGTGCCGCCAGCTGCCAGGACATAATGTTTCGATCCGCGCATCAACCGTTCCACCGGGTACCGTAGGGAGATCGCGTCAGATACGGGTTCCGGCGCGTGAAAGCGAGCAGCAGTCCCATGCCGAGCGACAGCGCGATCATCGAAGAGCCGCCATAGCTGATGAACGGCAGGGTCATGCCCTTCGAAGGCGCGATGCCGGTGTTCACCGCCATGTTGATCAGCGCCTGCAATCCGAACTGCACGGCAAGGCCGGCGGCGGCGAGGAGGCGGAAGGCATCCTCCTCGTCCAGCAGCCGCACGAACACACGCACCACCAGCGCCAGGAACAGCAGCGCGATCGCGGCACAGGCGATCAGCCCGAACTCCTCGCCCACGACCGCATAGATATAGTCGGTGTGCGCTTCCGGCAGCTTGAACTTGATGCGGCCGCCGCCGGGACCCGTGCCGGTGATGCCGCCGGCCGTCAGCACCGCATGCGCCATGTCGGTCTGGTAGCTGTCGGTATGGACGGCGTTTGGATCGGGGAAGAGGAAGCTGTCGATACGGATGCGCGCCGTGTCGTAGAAGACATAGGCCGCGACCACCCCGCCTGCGCCCAGCGCGCCCAGCAGCGCCATGATCCGGGTGGAGATGCCCGCGATCATCAGCAGGGTCAGCCACACCGAGCCGAAGATGATCGTCTGGCCGAAATCCGGCTGGAGCATCAGCACGCACCCTACCAGCGCAGTGAGCGCGCCGGTGATCGGCACGACCGGCAGGTGCGGATCCTTGGCGCGGAACGACAGGATCCAGGCGGTGGCGACGATAAACAGGGGTTTGAGGAACTCCGAGGGCTGGAACTGGCTGATCCCGACCCCGATCCAGCGCCGGGCGCCGTTGATCTCGACGCCGATCAGCGGCGTCGCCATCAGCAGCACCAGGAACACGGCGGCCCCGCCCAGCGCAAAGCGCCGTGCCGCCGTCGCGGGCAGCATCGAGACCCCGATCATCACCGGGAAGGACAGCACCACCCACAGGGCCTGGCGCCAGAAATAGGCCATCGCCGGGATCTTCACCGCGCCGCTGGAATAGCGCACCGCCGTGGCGGGGCTGGCGGCGGCGACGGCGACCAGCCCGAGCGCGACCAGCAGCATCGCGATCAGCAGCAGCACCCGGTCGATGTCGCGGAACCACAGGCCGATCGGCGAGCGGGCGCCGCGGCCGACATGGCGCTGGACGCGCTCGCGCAGGGGATCGGCACGGAGAGAAGCGGCGCGCGCAACATCGGTCATCGCAGGTCCTCCACCGCGCGCACAAAGGCGCGCCCACGCTCGGCATAGTCGCTGAACTGATCGAACGAGGCGCAGGCCGGCGACAAGAGTACCACCTCGCCCGGCTTCGCACGGGCGGCGGCGGCGCGGACGGCTGCGTCCAGCGTGCCTGCTTCCTCCACCGGCAGGTCGGGGGCCAGCACCTCGGCGAAGCGGGGGCCGGCCTCGCCGATCGTATAAGCGCGCACGACATGGCCGAAGCCGGGACGGCAGGCGTCGAGATCGTCGCCCTTGGGCTTGCCGCCCAGGATCCAGTGGATGCGCGGGAAGGCGGCGAGCGCGGGCGCGACGGACTCGGGGTTCGTCGCCTTGCTGTCGTCGATGAAGGCGACGCCGTTCACTTCCGCCACCCGCTGCATGCGGTGCGGCAGGCCGGCAAAGCTTGCGAGGCCGGCGTCGATGGCGGCGTTGTCGACGCCCAGCGCCTCGCAGGCGGCGATGGCGGCGAGGGCGTTCTGGGCGTTGTGCGGCCCCTGGAGCGACGGCCAGCGGGACTGGTCCATGCAGACGCCGGGCGCGATCTTGGTCAGGTCGGCGCTGCGGCCCGCTTGCGCGACCTGGCGGGCGATCAGCGCCGAAGGGGTGTCGCCGATGCCGATGATCGCGGCATGGCCAGCGGACTGCATCGCGAACAGCCGCGCCTTGGACGCGGCATAGGCGTCGAAGCCGTCGTAGCGGTCGAGATGGTCGGGCGTGATGTTGAGCAGCACCGCCGCGTCGCAGTCGAGCGTGGTGGTGAGATCGATCTGGTAGCTCGACAGTTCGAGCACATAGACGCCGCCTTCCGGCAACGGCTGCTGCTCCAGGATCGGCAGGCCGATGTTGCCGCCCATCAGGGTCGGGACGCCGGCAGTCTGGAGGATGTGGTGGATCAGCGCGGTCGTGGTCGACTTGCCGTTGGTGCCGGTGATGCCGACGACGCGGTGGGGCGGCAGATCGGCGCGGGCCTGCGCGAACAGCTCGATGTCGCCAAGGATCGGCACGCCCGCGGCGGCAGCCTTTGCGGCGATGGGGTGGCTGTTGAGCGGCACGCCCGGCGACACGATCACGCCGTCGAACCCGGCGAGGTCGATTTCCAGCGGGTCTGCGAGCGTAGCACCGGTCACGGCGTCACGGCGCGCGGGATCGCTGTCCCAGGCAGTGACGTTCGCGCCACCGGCAAGCAGCGCGTTGACCGTGGCGATGCCGGAGCGTGCAAGCCCCAGCACCGCATAGCGCCTGCCGGACCAGCCGCCCGCGACGATCATCGCAGCTTCAACGTCGACAGGCCGGCGAGTGCCAGCACCAGCGCCACAATCCAGAAGCGGATCACCACCGTCGCCTCCGCCCAGCCGAGCTGTTCGAAATGATGGTGGATCGGGGCCATCTTGAACACCCGCTTTCCGGTGCGCTTGTAGAAGAACACCTGGATGATGACGCTGAGCGCCTCCACCACGAACAGGCCGCCGATGATGCCGAGCACGATCTCGTGGTGCGCGGTGACGGCGATCGCGCCGAGCGCGCCGCCGAGCGCCAGGCTGCCGGTGTCGCCCATGAACACGGCGGCAGGGGGCGCGTTGAACCAGAGGAAGGCGAGGCCCGCCCCAGCGATGGCGCCGCAGAGGATGGCGAGGTCGCCCGCCCCCGCCACATAGGGAATGCCGAGATAGCCCGCGAACTTGGCGTTACCCGCGAGATAGGCGATCACCATGAACGCGACCGAGGCGATGATCACCGGCATGGTCGCCAGGCCGTCGAGCCCGTCCGTCAGGTTCACGGCATTGCCGAACGCCACGATCGTGAAGGCGGCGAAGACGACGTAGAACGGCCCCAGGTCGATCGCGACGTTGGAGAAGAAGGGCACGTAGAGCTGGGTGCCGGTCTCGCGGATGATCAGCCAGCTGGCGATGCCGGCGATCACGAACTCCAGCAGCAGGCGGACGCGCCCCGGCACGCCCGCGGTGCTCGCCTTGCGCACCTTGTCATAGTCGTCGAGGAACCCGATCGCCGCAAAGCCGAGCGTCACGAACAGACACGCCCAGACGAACGGGTTGCGCAGGTCCATCCACAGCAGGATGGACAGCGTCATGGAAGTCAGGATCATCAGGCCGCCCATGGTGGGCGTGCCGACCTTGGCGAGATGGGTCTGGGGCCCGTCCGTGCGGATCGGCTGCCCCTTGCCCTGGCGGACGCGCAGCCAGCCGATGAACCAGGGGCCGATGATGAGGCCAAGGAACAGCGCCGTCGCGACGGCACCGCCGCTGCGGAAACTCAGATAGCGGACGAGGTTGAGGACGCCCGGAAAGCCCAGCGTCTCGGCGATCAGATACAGCATCAGCCTCTTTCCGCCAGCGCCGCCACCACGGCTGCCAGCCCCACCCCATTCGAGCCCTTGACGAGAACCGCGTCGCCCGGCGCAAGCAGCGCCAAAAGGCGGTCCTGCGCGGCAGCGGCGTCGGGCACATGGACGAAATCGACCGTGCCCTCAAGGGCTTCGGCAAGGGCCTTCATGCCCGCACCCACCAATATGGCGTGCGAAACCCCCGCTTCGCCGAGCGGGCCCGCCAGCTCGGCGTGGAAGCGGTCGCTCGCCTCCCCCAGTTCGCGCATTTCGCCGAGCACCGCGAGCTTGCGGCCCGGCTCCTCGGCCAGCACCTTGAGCGTCGCGCGCATCGAGGCGGGATTGGCGTTGTAGCTCTCGTCGATCAGCAGCGCGCCGCCCTCGCCGATCGCGATCTCCGTGCGCGCGCCGCGGCCGGGCAGCCCCGGCAGGTCGGCAAGCGCGAGCCCGGCCTGGGCGAGGTCGCCGCCGGCCGCCTCGACCGCGGCGAGCACGGCCATCGCGTTGGCGACCCAGTGCACGCCGGGAGGCGCCAGGGTAAAGCTCAGTTCGCGATCTCCGAGCTTCGCGATGACGAAGGTGCCGCCGGTGCCGATCGCGACATGCTCGACTGCGCGCACGTCCGCGCCCTCGCCCAGACCGAAGGTGACGATCCGGCCGGCATGCGGGCGGGCCGCAGCGATCAGGCGATCCCGGTGCGGGCTGTCGAAGGGGATGATGGCGATGCCGCCGGGCTCCAGGCCCTGGAAGATCTCCCCCTTGGCGTCGGCGATGGCGGCTTCGGAGGGGAAGAAGGCGGTGTGCGCCGGGGCAATCGTGGTGACGACCGCGATGTGCGGGCGCACGATGCGGGTGAGCGCCGCCAGTTCGCCCGCGTGGTTCATGCCCATTTCGAACACGCCGAAGCGGGTGGCCGCCGGCATGCGCGCGAGGCTCAGCGGCACGCCGGTGTGGTTGTTGTAGCTCTTGACCGAGCGGTGCGCGCTGCCCGGCGCGCCGCGGTTCAGGGCAGCGAACAGCGCCTCCTTGGTGCCGGTCTTGCCGACGGAGCCGGTGACGCCGATCACCGTCGCGTCGGTGCGGGCGCGGGCGGCACGGGCCAGTGCCTCGAGTCCGGCCGTGGTGTCCGCCACCCGCACGCTCGGATGCGGCGTGTCGGCCGAGACCAGCGCGCCGGCGGCGCCCCGGGTGAAGGAACCGTCGAGGAAGCGGTGGCCGTCGGTCGCCTCACCGCTCAGCGCAACGAACAGGTCCCCGGGAGCCACCTCCCGCGAATCGAAGGTCACGCCGCTCGCGGCGAAATCGGCCGAGGCGGTGCCGCCGGTGGCAGCCGCGATCTCGGCCGAGGTCCACAAGGGTGTCATGCCGTCCCCGCACACTCCCGGGCCACCGCGACATCGTCGAACGGCAGCACCAAATCTCCGACGATCTGCCCCTGTTCGTGCCCTTTGCCGGCGAGCAGCACGATGTCCTCGGGTCCGGCTTCCGCAATGGCGGCGGCGATCGCGTCGCGGCGGCCGCCGATCTCGCGTGCATCCGGCGCGCCTTCGAGCACCTGGGCACGGATCGCGGCCGGGTCCTCGCTGCGGGGATTGTCGTCGGTCACGATGACCAGGTCGGCCCCAGCGGCGGCTGCCGCACCCATCGGCTTGCGCTTGCCGGTGTCGCGGTCGCCACCGGCGCCGAACACCACGATCAGCCGGCCGGCGGCATGGGGCTTCAGCGCGGCGATCGCCGCCTCGAGCGCGTCAGGGGTGTGCGCATAGTCGACGTACACCGGCGCGCCGCTGCGGGTGATGACCGCGCGCTCCAGCCGGCCACGCACCGGCTGGAGCCGGGAAAGGCCGGCGAGCGTCGCCTTGAGATCGCCGCCGGTCGCCAGCACCAGCCCCGCTGCGGTGAGCGCGTTGGCAGCCTGATAGGCGCCGATCAGCGGCAGGTTGACCTTGTGGGTCTCCCCTTCCGCCTCGATCAGGAGCGTCTGACCCAGCAAGGTGGGATCGCGGCCGACGAGGCGCAGCGTCTCGCCATGCTCGCCAACCGTGAGCAGCCGGTTGCCGCGCATGCGGGCGAGGTCGATCACGCGATCGGCGTGGGGATCGTCCACCCACACCACGGCCGCGCCGTCCGGGTCCAGCACTTCGGAGAAGAGGCGCAGCTTGGCGGTGAAATAGGTCGCCATGTCGCCGTGATAATCGAGGTGATCGCGGCTGAGGTTGGTGAAGGCGGCGGCGCGAACCGGCAGGCCTTCGGTGCGGTATTGGGAGAGGCCGTGGCTCGATGCCTCGAACGCGACGTGGGTCACGCCCTCGCGCGCGAGGCCGGCGACGTTGGAAAGGAAGGTGACGACGTCGGGCGTGGTGAGGCCGGTCGAGACGCGATCGTCGGCGGTGGTGACGCCGAGCGTGCCGATCGAGGCGGCGTGATGCCCCTGCATGCGCCACAGCTGGCGGGTGAGCTCGACCGTCGAGGTCTTGCCGTTGGTGCCGGTCACCGCGACCGCGGTTTCCGGAAACGGCGCAAAGAACGCTGCCGCGAGCCGGGCGAAGCGCTCGCGCGGGTTGCGGTCGGCGATGTGGACTGCGCCCTGGACTACCGCCTCTGGCCGAGCAACCACGGCGATCGCACCGGCGGCAACGGCTGCGGGGATGAAATCCTCCCCGTTGACCGTCGCGCCCTCGAACGCGCCGAAGATCGTGCCCGGGGCCACCTTGCGATGGTCGATGGCGAAGCCGGTGACGGCCGGGCCGCCTTCGGTGCCGAGGAGAGTTCCCAACTTCATTCCGGTCCCGCGCTCTTTTCCTGGCCAGCGGGATGCCACAGCAGCCCGCGCAATTCGCTCGTGTCGACGTCGGCCCGCGCATCCGGGATCACGCCCAGCAGCGGCCCCGTGCGGCTGATCACCCGCGACGCCACCGGCGCGGCCGTCCAGGCGGCGCTGGTGAAGCCGTAGGTTTCCTTGGTTCCCTTGGGCGAGTCGAGCATCGCGATCACCACATAGCGCGGGTGGTCCATCGGGAAAGCCGCCGCGAAGGTCGAGACGTTGACCTTCTTGGAATAGCCGCCCCCCGACACGCGCTCGGCCGTGCCGGTCTTAGCGCCGACGCGGAAGCCGGGAGCCTCGCCGCGGCGGCCGGTGCCTTCCTGCACGACCAGCCGCAGCAGCTGGCGCATGCGGTCGCTGGTCGCCTGGCTGAACACGCGCCGGCCCTTCGGAACCGTGCCCGGTTCACGCTTCAACAGCGTCGCCGGGCGCCAGATGCCGCCGTTGACCATGGTCGCATAAGCCGTGGCCAGGTGGAGCGGCGTCACCGCGATACCATGGCCATAGGCGGAGGTCATGGTGGTGGTCCGCGCCCAGAAGGTCGGCCAGATCGGGCGCGCCTTCTCGATCTCGATGCTGGGCGGCGTGTCGAAGCCCAGGCTGCGGAAGAGCGTGCGCATCCGCGCCTCGCCCATTTCGTCGGCGATGCGGGCGGTTGCGATGTTCGAGGAGTGGACCAGCGTCTCGGGGATGTTGAGCCAGCGGCGCTCGGCATGGTCGTCGTGGATGCGGAACCGGCCGATCGGCAGCGGCTGGGTCGCGTCGTAGCGCTTGCTCATCGAGCTCGCGACGCCGGTCTCGATCGCGGCGGCGACCGTCAGCGGCTTGAAGGTCGAGCCGAGCTCGTAGACGCCCTGGGTCGGGATGTTGAGCTCGGACCCGCCGCTCGTCACCTTGTTGGGATTGAAGGTGGGCAGCGAGGTCATCGCCATCACCTCCCCCGAATCGACGTCGAGGATGACGCCGGCGGCACCCACCGCCTGGAAGCGCGCCATCGCCTGGCTGAGCTCGCTCTCCAGCGCCGCCTGCACGCGCACGTCGAGCGACAGCGCGACCGGCTGGCCGCGTTCTGCCGGGTCGGTCAGACGGGTGTCGAGGTAGCGCTCCATGCCGCGCATGCCGCGGCCGTCCATGTCGAGATAGCCGAGCGCATGGGCGGCGAGCGTCGACTGCGGATACAGCCGCTCCGGCTCGCGCGCGAAGACGATGCCCGGCTCGCCCAGCGCGTTCACCTGCCCCACCAGCTCGGGGAGCGCGCGGCGGCGGAGATAGCGAAAGGTCGTGTCGCTCTGCAGGATGCGGCGATAATAGCCGGCGTCGTGCTCGGGAAGGACCGCCGCCAGCTGCTCGGCGAGCAGCGCCTTGTCGCCGATCACCTTGTTCGGCCGCACCGCGATCGACCAGGCATCGATGGTGCGGGCAAGCGGCGCGCCGTTGCGGTCGACGAGGTCGGCGCGCAGCGGCACCAGCGCCGCCGCCGCGTCTCGCGAGGAGGCGGGCGAGGTCGAGATGGCGAGCGTCGCCAGCCGGAGCAGCACCATCGCCACGCCCGCCGCGAACAGCAGCAGCACGATCATCAGCCGCACATGCGCAATGGCGACCAGCGAATGCCGGCCGCCATCACCCTGGCGCTGAGTCATCGGGGGCGCGACGACGACGATCACCGGTTCTTCACCGCCTCCTGCCGGGCACCGCGGGCGAGATCGCGCAAGGTGCGGTCGCTGAGCAGCGTCTGATCGAGCATCGCCACGGCCTGTGCCTTGCGCTCGGCCGGGCGGCTAGGTGCGGCGGTCACCAGGCCGGCGGTGCGGACCGGGGCGGCGGCAGGCTTGCGCACCGCGGGCGCGGCGCTTGCGACGGCGACCGGTGCGGCGGCAGCCTTGCGCGGCGCCGGCTGCGTCCGCCCGACCGCCACCGGCGCTGCTGCGGCGGCGGGCTTGGTGGACGCGGCGCTTGCGGTGGCGACCGGTGCGCGGGTGGCCACCGCTTCGGCTGCGGCCTTGGCTGCGGCGGCGTCCGCCTCCGCCTGCGCCATGGTCGCGGCGGTCAGCACCACCCCGGCGCTCGGCACCACATAGGACGCGAACTGGACATCGTCGCCGGGGGTGCGGCCGGGCAGCTGCGCCAGCATCGCCTCGCCGCCGACGAACTGCTCGGCACGCGGAGCGGCCAGCGAGAGGACGTCGCCGTTCCAGCGCTCCAGCTGCGCGAGGTTAGCGCGGGTGTCGAACTCCGTCTCCAGCACGCGGATGTCGTTGCGCGCCTTCACGATCGCGCGCTCGACCGATTCGACGCGGCTGCGCTCGGCGGCCACCTGCGAGGTGACGAGGTAGAAGGCAGGCGCGACCACCGCGACGCACAGGCACCAGCCGAGTGTCTTGAACCCGAACGCTGCCATTACTTCACTCCTGCCTCTGTCCATGCCGCGGCGGCCGTACGCCGGGCGGTTCGCAATGTTGCCGATCGTGCGCGCGGGTTGCGCGCGAGCTCCGCCTCGCCGGCGCGGACCGGCTTGGCGGGGGATTCGAAGCTGGGCGCGCGGCCTGCCGCCTGGGCGGGCATGTGCCGCGATCCCGAGGGCGTGCTGCCGCTGCGCTCGCGGAGGAAGCGCTTGACGATGCGATCCTCCAGGCTGTGGAAGGTCACCACCGCCAGCCGCCCGCCGGGCTTGAGCACGCGCTCGGCCGCTTCCAGCCCGCGCTCCAGCTCGTCGAGCTCGGCGTTCAGGTGGATGCGCAGCGCCTGGAAGGTGCGGGTCGCCGGGTCCTTCTTCTCGTGCGGCTTGTGCCCGAGCGCGCGGCGGACGATCGACGCCAGCTCGGCCGTGCGGGTGATCGGACGCGCCTCGACGATCGCGCGTGCCACCCGGCGCGAGCGGGGCTCCTCACCATAACGGTAGAGCACATCGGCGATCTCCACCTCGTCGGCGGTGTTGACGAAGTCGGCTGCGGTCGGCCCCGACTGGCTCATCCGCATGTCGAGCGGCCCGTCCGCCTGGAAGGAGAAGCCGCGCTCCGCCTGGTCGAGCTGCATGGAGGACACGCCGATGTCCATCGTCACGCCATCGACGGGCACCACACCCAGATCCGCCAGCGCCGAGGCCATCGAGGAGAAGGGCGCCTCGACCAGCGTCAGCCGCTCGCCCGCTTCGGCAAGCGTCGGCGCGGCATTGGCCACCGCATCGGGATCGCGATCGAACGCGATCACCCGCGCGCCCCGGCCGAGCATGGCACGCGTATAGCCGCCGGCGCCGAAGGTGGCGTCGACATGCACTTCGCCGGGCTCGATCGCGAGGCCGTCGAGCACCTCGTCCAGCAGCACGGGGATGTGGGGCGCGTCGCTCATCGCAGCCCCTTCTCTTCCATGCAGAACTCGACGAGCTCGCGCGTCTCCTCGGCGATGCTCTCGTCGGCGAGCAGCGCTTCGGGGTTCCAGATGTTGAAGGTGTTGCCGCGGCCGTGGAAGAAGGCCCACTTCTCGATCTTGGCACGGCGGCGGAAGAAGGTCGGCAGCACGAAGCGGCCGGCGCTATCGAACGGCGCCGATTCCAGGTTGCCGAACGCATTGCCCGCCACGTTGTAGTCCACCGCCTCCCCGCTGTCCTCGACCGCCAGTTCGCGCGGATCGATGCGCGCGTGCAGGATGCGGGGCCAGTTGACGTCGAACCCGACCAGGCAGCCGTGCTGGGAATCGCGCGCGATCAGCAGGTCGCGGGCGTCCGCGTTGCGCTCCAGGGCGGCGCGCAGCTTTGCGGGAACAGCGACTCGCCCTTTGGCGTCAACTGCTTGCAGCCCGTAGCTCAGATAGAGTTCTCGGTCTGACACGCTGCCCCAATCGGTCGCGCAGCGTCGCCTTCCCCGCTGTCCTCACGATGCTGGCGCCGGCCAGTCGCGCTTCGGCTTCGCGGCGGAGGTGCTGCCCCCTCGTTGACACATTCGTATCAAATCCATCTTTGGCCCACAATGGGCTAACCTGGGTGAGAGTGGGATTTACCGCCACTTTTTCCCGCTTGGTCCGGGATTCACCGCCACGCGCAAGAACGCACCCCCCGGGCCGCGGAGGCGGGAGCGGTCGAATGGCAGTGGGAGGGAGTGGGAAACGCCGCCCGATCGGGGCCACAGGCGTGCCAGCGCGCACGCCGAATGGCGTTGCACGGGCTCGTCCGTCAGCGGGTGGAAATCGCCCCTATTGGGGGATCGAAGCCGGCGGCTCCATCGGCGCGAGCTTGGCAGGCGGCGCGATGCTGTTGGTGGCGGCGGGCGCGATGCCGAGCTCGGCGAGCGGCTCGCGGCCGGCATCGGCGGTGCTCACGCCCTTGTCGGTCCCGGTCATGTTGGCGACCGTCTCCACGTTCGGCGCGCCGACCGCCACCACCGGCGCATCGTTGCGCGCGGAACTGACCAGCGCACTCGCCAGCAGGATGAGGATGAGCACGACGGCGAGGCCGGTCATCCCGACCCGCACACGCTGCATCGCGCTCAGCTGTTCATTGGCATTCGGCATGCGTGAAGGAGAACTAGTCGAATCGTCCGCCACTGTCGACCGCGGCGTCAGGCTGCCGCCGCTTCGCGTCGCGGTGCGAGGCCCTTCGCCGCCAGCCATTCGGGGTTGTAGAGGGTGGAGAGATAGCGAAAGCCCGTGTCGCACAGGATGGTCGCGACCCGGCTGCCGGCCCCGAGCTCCCGCGCCAGGCGCACGGCCCCGGCGACGTTGATGCCCGACGACAGGCCGACGCAGATCCCCTCCTCGTCCAGGAGGCGGCGGACCCATTCATAGCCCTCGGCATCGGAGATGCGGAACTGGGTGTCGATCGGCGCCCCCTCCAGGTTGGCGGTGATGCGCCCCTGGCCGATGCCTTCCGCGACCGAGGTCCCTTCGGACTTCAGCTCGCCACAGGCATAATATTCGTAGAGCGCCGCGCCGTGCGGATCGCTGAGCGCGATGGTGACATTGGGATCGCGCTCCTTGAGCGCCAGGCCGACACCCGCAAGCGTGC
Organism: Sphingomonas sp. MJ1 (PH-R8); assembly: GCF_048058635.1. Lineage (NCBI taxonomy): Bacteria > Pseudomonadati > Pseudomonadota > Alphaproteobacteria > Sphingomonadales > Sphingomonadaceae > Sphingomonas > Sphingomonas sp. MJ1 (PH-R8). The sequence continues at coordinate 7,238 of NZ_JBBEFX010000012.1, read as the reverse complement.
CGCCCGTCCCCGCCGCACAGGTGAAGCCGTCGATGCGGCCGTCCATCTGGTCCCAGATCTCGGGCGCGGTGCCGGTGATGTGCGCGCGGCGGTTGGCGATGTTGTCGAACTGGTTCGCCCAGATCGCGTTCGGCGTCTCCTCGGCGATGCGGCGCGAGGTGTGCACGAAATGGCCTGGATTCGAATAAGGCGCCGCCGGCACCAGCACGAGCTCGGCGCCGAGCGCGCGCAGCGTGTCCATCTTCTCCCGGCTCTGCGTCTCCGGCATCACGATGATGGTGCGATAGCCCTTGGCATTGGCGACCAGCGCCAGGCCGATGCCGGTGTTGCCGGCCGTCCCCTCGACGATGGTGCCGCCGGGCGCGATCAGGCCGCGCGCCTCCGCATCCTCGATGATCGAAAGCGCCGCGCGGTCCTTCACCGAGGCGCCGGGGTTGGCGAACTCGCACTTGCCGTAGATTTCCGCGCCCGCAGCCTCGCTTGGACCTTTCAACAGGACGAGCGGAGTGTTGCCGATCAGGGCGAGCGAGTTGGGAGCGGTGTGCATGACGGCTACATGGGTGCAGGCCGCCGCGGGCACAAGCAAGCGATGCTACGGGCAGGCCAACCCGCATTCGCTGGATGCCCGCGCTTTTCGGTTCAGCTTGGCGCGCGAAGGCAATAGGGCCCGGGCCGGACACAAGGGGATTTCCACCATGAAGCTGTCGCACTCCATCGCCGCGCTCGCGGTGTGCGCTCCTGCCGCCGCCGTGGCGCAGGAGGCGACGCCGCCCGCGAACGACGTGGTGGTCACCGGCCGCGGGCTGGAGACACCCGCCGAAGCAACGGTGGCAGTGGTCGAGATCGACCGCGAGCGTATCCTGTCGGAAGCGAGCCACCGGCTCGAGACGCTGCTCGCCGACGCGGCCGGCCTGCAGCAGTTCCGGCGCGCCGACTCGCGATCGGCGCATCCGACTGCGCAGGGGCTGTCCCTGCGCGGGATCGGCGGCAATGCGTCGAGCCGCGCGCTGCTGATCCTGGACGGGGTGCCGCAGGCGGACCCGTTCGGCGGCTGGGTCGCCTTCCCCGCCTATGCGACGGAGCGGCTGGGACGCATCCGCGTGACCCGCGGCGGAGGCAGCGGCTTCTGGGGGTCGGGCGCGCTCGCCGGCACGGTCGAGCTGGAGAGCGCGACGCCGGATCAGCTGTCGCCGCTCACCGGCAGCATCGCCTATGGCAGCCGCGACTCGGTGGAGGCCAACGGATCGGCAACGCTGGTGCGCGGCAGCGGCTTTGCGACGGTGTCGGGCGCCTATGCCCGCGGCGACGGCTTCGTGCCGACCGTAGCGGAAGACCGCGGCCCCGCCGATCGCGCCGCGCCCTATGAGCAGGCGTCGGGCGCGATCCGGGCGGGCGTTGCGATCGCGCCGGAGACGGAAGTGCAGGTCAACGTCAGCGCCTTTACCGACCGGCGCGAGCGCGGCACCGCCTTTACCGACAACAGCAGCGAGGGCGCGGACGCGAGCGTGCGGCTGGTCGGGCGCGGCCGCTGGGGCTGGTCGGCGCTGGGCTACGTCCAGACCCGCGCCTTCGCGAGCAGCTTTGCGAGCGTCGATGCGACCCGCACCACCGCCACCCAGTCGCTGGACCAGTATAACGTGCCGGCCACCGGCATCGGCGCGCGCTTCGAAGTCGCGCCGCCGGTTGGCAAGGGCATCTCGCTGCGGCTGGGCGGCGACGTGCGGGCGCTCGAGGGGCGCACGCAGGAACGCTACACCTTTGTCGCGGGCAGCCCGACGCGCCGCCGGGAGACCGGCGGGCGGACGCAGACGCTGGGCCTGTTTGCGGACGGATCGGCGCAGCTGGGCGACCTGACCCTGTCGCTGGGCGGGCGTGTCGATTGGTGGCGGATCGAGGACGGGCATCTCGACGAGCGTGCGCTCACCGGGGGCGCAGCGCTGACGGACACGCGCTTTGCCGACCGGGACGGCAGCGAGGCGACCGGGCGTGCGGGGATCTCGTGGCAGGCAAGCGACGCGATCGCCTTGCGGGCCGCGGCCTATCGCGGGTGGCGGCTGCCGACGCTCAACGAGCTCTACCGTCCGTTCCGGGTGGGGCCGGACGCCACCGCCGCCAACCCGGACCTGGCGCCGGAGCAGCTGACCGGGGCCGAGGGTGGCGTCACCCTCACCCCGCTGCCGGGCATGCAGCTGTCGGGCACCTTCTTCTGGAACCGGCTGGAGGATGCGATCGCCAATGTGACGGAGGGCCGCGGGCCGGGCAATTTCCCGGGCGTGGGCTTCGTGTCGGCGGCGGGCGTCTATCGGGTGCGGCGCAACCTCGACGCGATCGAGTCGAAGGGGTTCGAGCTGGATGCGAGCTACCGGCCGGGGCCGGTCGGCGCGCGCGTGTCCTGGTCGCACACCGATCCGCGGGTGGAGGCGTCGGGCAGCGCCGCGGCGCTTGACGGGCTGCGGCCGGCGCAGACGCCGCGCGACCTGGTGTCGGCGACGGTGGACTGGCGGCAGGGCGGCTGGGGTGCCGCACTGACGCTGCGCCACGCCGCCCGCCAGTTCGAGGACGATGCCAATGCGGAGGCGCTGGCGCCCGCGACCACGGTGGACGCCTTCTTCGCGGCACCGATCCGCGCCGGCTTCTCCCTGGAGCTGCGGGGCGAGAACCTGCTCAACGAGCGGGTGGAAACCGGCATCAGCGGCGCCGACGTGGTCGAGCGGGCGTCGCCGCGGACGCTGTGGGTGGGGCTGCGCTACCGGGGGTAAGCGGCATACTGGGTACGAGGAGGCCTACATCTCCACGACGGTCCCGGCGAGACGTTCGACCTCCCCGGGATCGTGGGTGACCATCAGCATGGGCAGCGCGAGTTCGTCGCGCAGCCGCTCGATGGTGCGCATCACCTCCTCGCGCCGGTTGCGGTCGAGCGAGGACATGGGTTCGTCCAGCAGCAGGAAGCGCGCGCCCGACAGCAGTGCACGGCCGATCGCGACGCGGCGCGCCTCCCCGCCGGACAACGTGCGAGGCCAGCGATCGAGCACGGGTTCGAGCTCCAGCAGCGCCACCGCCTCGTCGAAGCCGATCAGCGCCCCTTCCCGCGCGGCGCGGCCGGCGCCGTAGCGCAGGTTGCTGCGCACCCGCAGGTGCGGGAACAGCCGCGCCTCCTGGAAGACATAGCCGGCCTGGCGCCGGGCCACGGGCACGTCAGTGCCCGTGGTGGAGTCGAACAGCGTGCGCTCGCGCACGCGGACATGGCCGCGATCGGGGCGAACCAGGCCAGCGACCATGTTCAGCACCGTGGTCTTGCCGGCACCCGAGGGACCGAACAGGACCGTCAGCCCGGGTGCGGGCGCGATCCGGCACGCGAAGCTTCGGTCGCCGCGGCGGAGCACGACATCGACGTCAAAGGACATGCAGCCTCCGCCCGGAACGGCGGGTCAGCACCTCCGAGATGACGAGCGCGGCCAGGGCGAGTGCAACCGAAAGGAGCGCCAGCCGCAGCACCGCCGGCTCGCGCCCGGGCACCTGGAGCGCATCATAGATGGCGAGCGGCAGCGTCTGGGTTTCGCCCGGCACGTTGGAGACAAAGGTGATCGTCGCCCCGAACTCGCCGAGCGCACGCGCGAAGCCGAGGACGGCGCCTGCGAGCACACCGGGAAGGCTCAGCGGGAGGGTGATCGTCGCAAACACGCGCGCCCGCCCTGCCCCGAGCGTGCGTGCGGCCGATTCGAGGCGGCGGTCGACGGCCTCGATCGAGAGCCGCATCGCGCGCACCATCAGCGGCAGTGCCATCACCGCCGCCGCGATCGCAGCCCCGGTCCAGCGGAACAGCACGGTCTCACCGGTCCAGCGTTCCACGAGCGCGCCGATCGGGCCTGCGGGCGCGAAGGCGAGCAGCAGCAGCCAGCCGGTCACCACCGGCGGCAGCACCAGCGGCAAGTGGACGATGCCGTCGAGCAGCACCCGCCCGGGGAAGCGCCCGCGGGCGAGCAGCCAGGCGAGGGCGAAGGCGACCGGCAGCGCCGCTGCCACCGCCACCCCGCCGACGCGCAGCGACAGCCAGACGACGGTCCACTCCTCGGGCGACAGTTCCACTGTTCAGCGCGTCGAGAAGCCGAAGCGCGCGAAGATCGCCTTGCCCTCGCGGCTGTTCAGGAAGCGGCGGAACGCCTCCGCATCCGGGCTGGTGCCGTTCTTCAGGCGCGCGGCGGGATAGACGATCGGCGGGTAGCTGCCGACGGGAAACACCCCTGCGATCCGCACCTTTGCAGAGGCGCGGGCGTCGGTCGCGTAGACGATGCCGAGCGGGGCCACGCCGCGCTCCACCAGCGCAAGGGCCGCGCGCACGCTTTCGCCGCGGACCACCAGCGGTGCGACCTGCTGCCAGCCGCCGAGCTTTTCGAGTGCCGCCTTGCCGTATTTGCCCGCCGGCACCGCATCGGGATTGGCCATGGCGAGCCGCCCGCGAGGCCCGAGCGCGCGGCGGAGATCGACGCCGGGGCGCAACGCGACGCGAACGCTGCTGCCCCGCGGTGCGATCAGCACCAGCCGGTTGCCGAGAAGGTCGCTGCGCGTGCCGGGCACGACCAGACCGCGCCGCTGAAGATCGTCCATCCAGTCCCGATCGGCGGACACGAACAGGTCGGCGGGCGCGCCGGAGGCGGCCTGCCGGGCGAGCGCCGAACTGGCGGCGAACGACAGGCGGGGCCGCGGATGACCGCGGCGCGCCCAGGCGTCGGCCGCCGCGTTCATCGACTCCTGCAGGCTGGCCGCGGCGAGCACCAGCGGCGGCCGCGGCTGTGCGGCAAGCGGGGCGGAGGCGCCCGCTAGACCCAGCAGCGCGAGCGCAGCGAGCACGCCTCGTCTCAACATCCCCGTCTCCGTCTCATTCCGCCGTTCCTAGCGGGAGACGGACGCGGTTGCACCTGTCGCTTGGCCGGCCGGCTGCGGCCGGCCGAACGGGTCAGGACTTGCCGGTCATCTGGCCGATGGTGGCGCGGCCGAAGCTTGCGATGAGTTCGCCGATTTCGCGCGCCTGGGCGACCGAGCGCGTGCTCTGTTCGCGCAGATATTCGCTTTGCAGGCGCATCACCTCGGTCATGTCGTGGGCCTGGGCGGCGGCACGCATCATCCGAAAGGCTTCGCGGGTGTTGGTCTCGGCCTGGTCGAGCATCCTGAGGCCGAGCTCGCTGCCCTGGCCGGCGATTTGCCCGCCGGCTGCGCGCATGCGCTCGCCCGCGGCGCGCAGCCCCTCGGCCATGCCGCCGGCCGCGTCACCCGATCCGCCCGGCATGCCGTCGCCGCCGAAGGCATTGTCCGCGCCGCCGATGCCGGCTCCCGTGGTTGCGGCACCGTCGCCTGCGGGTTCCGAGGTGCTGTTACCGGCATTTTCTTCCGCCATGTCTGTCTCCTGCCGGCGCGGCGCCCGGCCTCGAAAAGGGGGTCTGCCCGCGCCTGTCGGTGCGACGCGCGAGGATCGGCAAGGTTCCGCGCCGGCCGGCCGTTTCATCTCCGCAACGGAACGACTTCCCGCGCGAGAAGTTGATCGTCTCCCAGCCGTCGTCCTTGAGCGGAGTCGAGCCGTCGCCACCGCCTATGAATTCAAGCCGCACGAGCGGCCGCTGCTTCCGGGCTCGCCGGCGACGCCCGAGCATCCGCTCGGCCGCCGCTACGCCTATTTCGCAGTGGGCACGTTGCTTGGGATCACGGGCGGCCTGAACAACGGGCTGCTCACCGCCAACCTGCCCCAGATCCAGGGTTCGCTCGGCCTGACGCCCGTGCAGGGAGGCTGGCTGACCGCGATCAACGCGATGACCAGCGTGTGCATGGGCATGCTGCTGATCAAGTTCCGCCAGCAGTTCGGCCTGCAACGCTTCACCCGCGTGTTCCTGGTCGCGTTCCTGTGCCTCAACGTCTTCCAGCTGTTCGTCCACGGCTATGTGACGCAGCTGATCGTTCGCGGGGCGGCCGGGCTGGTGGGAAGCGCGCTCACGACGCTGTGCTTCATGTACATCATGCAGTCGCTGCCGGCGTCGATGCGCCTGTCCGGCATGATCATCGGCTTCGGCTCCTCCACGGTGGCGCTGCCGCTGGCGCGGGTGATCTCACCGCTGCTACTGCTGGACGGCCACATCCAGAACCTGTTCCTGTTCGAGTTGGGCCTGACCCTCGCCGCGCTCGCCTCGGTCGGCCTGCTCCGCCTGCCCCCCAGCGAGCGGTTCCAGGCGTTCGAGCGGATCGACTTCCTGACCTTTGCCCTGTTCGCACCGGGCATGGCGCTGCTGTGCGCGGTGCTGGTGCAGGGTCGCATCCAGTGGTGGACCACCGAATGGCTGGGCTATGCGATCGCCGCGGCGATCCCGCTGATCGGGACCGCACTGCTGATCGAGCATAACCGGGCCAACCCGCTGCTCAACACACGCTGGATGCGCAACGGCAACATCCTGCGCTTCGCGACCGTCGCGGCATCGATGCGCATCCTGCTGTCCGAACAGAATTTCGGCTCCATCGGCCTGCTGACCGCGCTGGGCATGGGCAACGAGCAGTTGGTCACGCTGAACGTGGTGGTGGTGTTCGCCTCCATCGCCGGCATCTGCGTGAGCCTGGCGACCCTCACTCCGAACGAGCTGGGCCTGCCGGTGATCGCGTCGGTGGTGCTGATCGGCATCGCCGCCTGGATGGACTCGCACGCGACCAACCTCACCCGGCCCGCCAACCTCTACCTGAGCCAGGCGCTGATCGCCTTTGCCGCGCTGTTCTTCCTGGGGCCGATGATCATGATCGGCATCTTCCGCGCGCTCGCCCGCGGGCCGAGCCACATCATCAGCTTTTCCGCCGTGTTCGGCATCTCCCAAACGATGGGCGGGCTGGTCGGGTCGTCGCTGCTGGGCAGTTTGCAGATCGTGCGGGAGAAGTTCCACGCGTTCCAGATCACGCAGGCGCTGACGACGACGGACCCGCAGGTCGTGTCGCGCATCCGGCAACTCGGAGGCGCCTATGCGTCGGCGATCGGCGATCCCGTCCGGCAGCAGGCGCAGGGCACGAGCCTCCTAGCCCAGCTGGTCACGCGCGAGGCGAACATACTGGCCTACAACGACGTTTTCCTGATGGTCGCGATGCTCTCGGTCGTGCTGACCGTGTGGCTCGGCGGCTATTGGCTCTATCACAAGGTGCGCGGGGTCAACCCGTTGGCCGAGGAACTGGCAGCAGTGCAACGGATGCGACAGACGACGTGAGCGATACCCGCC